>USCI01000022.1 GCA_900553255.1 uncultured Oscillospiraceae bacterium
TGGATGTTTATTGTCTAGAGAAACCCCCCGGCTATGCCGGGGGTTCCGGAAAAGCTTTAGCGATCCATAGGAAAGAAAAACTCCTTTTGGTAAGATGAAAGTGCGGCCTGACAACTGCACTGGAATACCAAAAGGAGGACATTCGGATGGCGAATGACAATACTTTGACACGATAACAGCGGCTTGGAGAATCTTCATCCGGAGCAAAAAATCCGTCCAAATTCGATATCCAATTTTCGCCTTTGCGCCGATGAAAAATTGGATATCGTGATTTACCCTGTAAACCAGCTTGAAATCAGCGTTTTTGCGTGTCTTTCCCCTGCAAAATCTGCCCAAGTACATAACCCTATGGCAGATTTTGCAGAAAAAGTCACCTGCCGGATCCAGCCATAAGCATTTTCCAAAGCCAAAAACAGGAGGATAACTTCTCCCCGGATAAATGTGGAAAGAAGATGCACGGCATATCCTTTATCTTCTGTGGTAATAGGCCAAGCCGACATCTTCATACAATGCCTGTGAAAGTACCCTGTCGGAAAGGAGGGCGTGCATGTACCAAAACCTCATACGGAACATTGTTATCCATGAACCGGACGGCGGGGACATTCACGCCCTGGCCGACAAGGTAAGCGAATTTCATGCGGAAATTATCGAGCGGAAGCTGAATCAATCCGGTTTGTCGGTGGAACAAAAGATTGCCGTCGTCGACAAAATCCTTGATGACCTGAAATCACGGGAAGTCGATGGATTCATCAAATAAGTGCTTGACCTGCCGCCATATGGGATATGGCGGCTTCGTTTTGCCCTGCTCCCATGAGCGAAGGGTGAAATGCTTTACACCGATTTCAGCGGCCAATTCCTCTTGGGTAAGGCCATGCTTTTTTCGATAGGCTTTGATTTTCGCTCCCAAGTCATCATTCTGAAAGGTCAGAATAAATTCGACCGTTTTTTCTTCTGTGTCAGCACCCGGCAACCTTTTTGTTTCCCTTTGTGTGGTGGCGCAAAACGGCCGTTACACGGAACAAAAACATTGGTTATGGTCGCAATCAGCCGCTCCCGCGGTGAATCGATGATCCGGCATCCGACAACACCCGCAGCATTACATCCAAATCCCATGCACATGGTCAGCGCTTGTTTTCCACAGGCGCTGGCCTTTTTGAAATATTTATCCAGATTGAAGGCGATGCGCGGCAGATAGCCGAAATCCTCCAGCAGGGTAAACAGCGGGAAAAAAATCGCCATCGGCGGCAGCATGACCGACACCACCCAGGCAAGCACCCGATAGACACCGAGAACCAATGCGCCGTGCAGCCATTCCGGTGCGCCGGCAGCGCGGAAGGCGTCCGACAGGCGGTCCTGCACCCAGAACAGGCCGTCCGCCAGCCACTGGGATGGGTAGTTTGCACCGGTGATGGTCAGCCAGAACACACCCAAAAGCAGCAGAAGCATCAGCGGTATTCCGGTGCGCTTGCTGGTCAGGATACGATCCAGCTTACGGTCCCGGTCGTTATAGCCCTCACGGCTGCTGACCACATGGCGGCAGATTTTTTCCGCGCGGGACATGATGGCCGACACCACCTCATCCTGCAGCTTTTCCGTATGTATCCCATGATTCCACAGGCTCTGCCGCGCTTCCTCCAGGGCAGCAGCTACACTCTCCCGCCGCTGCAGAGGCGTGCCGAAAAAGGTTTCTATGGCATGAGAAATGCTTTTATCCCCAAGCAGCAGCTGGAGCGTGACCCATCGGCTGCGCAGGTCCCCGTCCACCACACGGCTGACCGCCGGTTCGGCGATCCGTACAGACTCTTCGATGGCGTCGCTGTAGCGGATGCTGCGTCGGCAGGATGCCGAGGGAGACGTTACGCTTTTTTCCACAGCGTCCATCAGCTCGGCAAGGCCCTTTTCGCTGCGGGCGCTGGTTCCTACCACCGGCACCCCCAGCGCCGCCGACAGCCGGGGCAGGTCCACCCGCACCCCGCGCTTTTTGGCTTCGTCCATCAAATTAACGCATACCACAACATTCGCGGTAATTTCCAGCGTCTGCAGCACCAGATTCAGGTTGCGTTCCAAGCAGGTGGCGTCACATACCACCACCACCGCATCCGGGGCGCGGCCATCCTGTCCGAAGCAGATAAAGTCCCGCGCCACCTCTTCCTCCGCCGAATGTGCCATAAGCGAATAGGTACCAGGTATATCGACGAGCAGGTATTCCCTGCCGTTATGTGTACAGCGCCCCTGCGCACTGCTTACTGTTTTTCCCGGCCAGTTGCCGGTGTGCTGATTCATTCCGGTCAGCGCGTTAAACACTGTGCTCTTGCCCACGTTGGGATTTCCGGCAAGCGCAACCACTTTACAATTCGGTTTCAACTGACGCAGCGAAAGCCCGGCATCCACCGCACCCCGCCCGGTCGAGCTAGCTGTCAGCCCCACGACACCGCCCCCTGTTCATGCACAGCCTCCGTACACCGTGCTATCCGTGGTGTGACCAGAATCCGTTCGGCGTCTTCGCTGCGGATGGCGATCACCGCACCGCGAATGAGATACGCCACCGGATCGCCGGCCGGGCTTTTCTGCAGACAGGTCACCTTTGTGCCGGCAACCAGGCCGATATCCAAAAGCCGGCGGCGCATGCTGTCGGTCGCCAGCAGTGTTTCCACAGTCGCCTGCTGTCCTTCCCGTATGGCGGACAGCGGGCAGTACGATTCGTTTTCCAAGGCAGGTCCTCCTCACTGTATCGCATCGCTTTTTGAGCAGGCAAAGAGCTTTTGTCATCTCTAGTTCTTCCCTGCTGCCAGTTTATGCGGTTTTCCTGTGGGGAGTGAATCCTGTCCGGGAAGCAGCACGCAAGCAAAAACCGGGGCTGCGGACGATGGATGCGTCCGCAACCCCGGTTTTCCTCTGCCGTTGTCGTAGCCGAAAAATCGGTTCACCGGCGGCTGACATCCGCCGCGCCGGTCCCCTTTTCTTCGCAGTTTTCAATGATATTCTCGGCACCACCGAGCCGGCCCGCAAAAATCTTCTGCGATTTCTGCAGTTCGTTCAAGTTCGCCGGGCCGCCCATACAGCCGCCGGTACAGAACATGCCTTCAATGAAATCGGCCGGCTGTTTACCCGCCTTGAGCAGCAGCAGCGCCTTGCGGCATTCCTCCGCCCCGTCACAGCGCAGGGTCTGGATCCGCGACGGATCCTCGCCCTTTTCTTCCAGGACATGGCACACGGCATTGGTTACGCCCCCCGACAAAGCAAATCCCTTGCCATATCGGGTCGCATCCTCCTTGCTCACCTCGTCCTCGCCGACCTCCACGCCTTTGGCACACATCATGGCATACAGCTCTTCAAAGGTCAGAGCGTAATCCAGTTCATGGATATACTGCGCCATCACCTCGTTCTTTTTGGCAATGCACGGCCCGATGAACACGATGACCGCATCCGGATGGGTCAGCCGCACATAGCGCTCCGCCGCAATCATCGGCGACACCGTTGTGGATACGTTTTCCATCAGCTGCGGGAAATGCTTGCGCACCATGTTGACAAAGGCCGGGCAGCACGAGGAGGTCATTTTCTTTCCTGCCGCCTTGTTTTCGAGCAGCTCCTCCGCCTCATGGTAGGCGACCATATCCGCGCCGAGTGCCACCTCAAACACCTCGTCAAAGCCCAGCCGGCGCACCGCGTTTTTAATCTGCGGCAGCGTATCCTGGCCGAACTGCCCCTCAATGGCCGGCGCCAGCAGGGCGATGACCTCCCGCTTTTCATCCAGCAGCGCGTCAATCACGCTGGTCATCATCGACATATCGGAGATCGCGCCGAACGGGCACCCCGCTACACAGGCGCCGCAGTTGACACATTTCGCCGGATCAATGGTCGCTACATCGTTTTCGTCCATACTGATCGCCTTGACCGGGCAGCTCTTTTTGCACGGACGCTCAATTTCCACAATCGCATTATACGGGCAAGCCGCCACGCACTTGCCGCATTTACGACATTTGGTCTGATCGATCACGGCGCCGTGCGGCGTCGTGCTGATCGCGCCGAACGGACAGGCCTTCGCGCACTTCTTGGCCAGGCAGCTCTGGCAGTTCGGCGTTACGGTGATTTTGCTGATCGGGCAACCCTCGCAGGCGCACGGGATCACATGCACCACCTGAGAGGGATCCGCATCGGTATACAGCACATCCACCGGCAGCTTGCCCATGGCCATGCGCACCCGCTGGCGCACGATCTCCCTTTCCCGGTAAACACAGCAGCGGAACTGCGGGCGGATCCCTTTGATGATATCGTAGGGGATCTTCTCGTATTCCTCATACAATTTGCCGGCAAAGGCGTACGCCGCCGTGGCGGTCAGCACCTCATGCTTGATCTGTACAATATCGGTAATTTCCTGCATCGATCTGGCCATTCCTTTCTTGCCTGTGAGCGGTTCGGTCAATAGTAACGGATTTTGACCACCTTGCCGGTTTCCTGCAGCGCCTTCGCCAGCTCTTCAAGCAGGCGGATTTTGATGCTCAGGTCAACCGGCAGGTTGGGGTTCTGGTGTGCCGGGTTGATCGCCCGACCGATAAACATATATACGTGCGTACTGTTTTCGAGGAGCATTTTCGCGATCATCGACGCGCCGTTTTTCTCCTCAAGCAGGCGGATGGTCTGCTCGTCCGCCGGATTGGCGATCACCTGGCGCACCACATGCACCGCTTCCCGCAGGGTCAGCACCCCTTCGGTGGCAAGGTCTATCCCTTTAATGTGGGCAATCGGCGGGAGATCCCCTTCATAGGACAGGTCGGTGGTGACCTCCCGGCCAAGCACCCGCGCCACCAGATTTGCACTGCTGCCGCCGCAGACCATTTTCAGTCCCTCCGGCGCCATAAAATCCGCAACCGCGCGTTCGTCGTCCTCTTTATGCTGCGGCGGCCCGGCAAAAATGCTGACAATCTGCTGCGGGATGGCTTTGACGGTAGCTACCGTGGTGTCGTCCCCCGGCTTACCCATATACAAGTCATTGCACGCGTCGCTGAGTGCGGCGGTGATGCGCGCGCTGGTGTTTTTGGGATCCCAGTTATCCTGCATGAAATCGCAGACGCTTTCCCAGTCCCAGCCGAGATTCATCACCGCACCGATCCCGGCATAAATCACCCCGTCACTCATCATGGTCAGCGTATCCCCGCACTCCATGTCAAAGACCGCTTCCAGGATGGTTTTGCCCCCCACCTGTCGTGTGGTATACTGGATCGGGTACACCACACCGTCATGCATATAGATGCAGTTGGGGCAGTCAAATTCGGTCAGATACGCCTTGCCGTCATTGGTGAGCTTGAGAATCGCAAAGGTGGAATAGGCCATGTGCCGCACCTTGCACACCGGCAGGGTGTGAATGATGGTGTCCACCGTATCCTCGAGCGAGGCGCCGGAGCGCATCATGGTGGCGATGATTTTTGAGGTCAGGGTCGCGAGAATGTTGGCCTTGACGCCGCTGCCCAGCCCGTCCGACAAAACCAGGATCACCCCGTCGTCGGTGCGGACCACCTCCACTTTATCCCCGCAAAGCTCTTCGTTTTTCTTATTCAGGCTCTTCGAGCTGACATCAAAGTACAGTTTTTCGCTCATCCGACAGCCCGCCTTTCTCACTCGGAAGGATTATCTTCATTCATAATCTGCGCTTTGAGGGTGTTGAGCGTCACCTTGGTTTCGGCGGTCGTTTCGCCGAGCAGGCTGGCGATCTCCTGCGCAACGGTCATCTGCTTTTCGATGACCTTCTGCGCCATTTCCGCCGACTGCAGACGTGCCTGCCGCACCGCTTCCTTGCGCTTTTCCTCCTCGGTGATATCCTTGATGATCCCCACGACGATGTCCTGGCTCTCGACGTACATCAGCGTCTGCAGCGCAACCATGTCCAGCTGGGCAAGACGCACCTTTTTCTCCACGATGTTGCGCCGGGTGACCATCACCTCCTGAAAGTCGGAGGGGTCCATAAATTCAAACAGATCCGCTTTGAGCGCCTGCTGGCGCGATACCCCGAAACGCTTGAGCGCGGCGAGGTTGATTTCGATAATTCGCATATCACGATCCACCGCGAGGATCAGGTTCGGCGTGATGCTGAGGGTCACACTGCTCAGCGACTGCGAAAGATCGTTGATATACGGCAGGCACATGTACAGCTCCGCTTTTCCCTGATACACCGCAATCGCCTTATCGCGGCAGGTGGGATAGCCGCAGGAACCGCAGTTAAGCTCCTTATCCGGCGTCGGCTTGCCGATTTCGGTCAGGATATGGCGGATGGTCGCTTCATCCGGGATATCCTGGCGCTGTTCTTCGGAAACGAATTCCCAGTCCAGCGCAGGCACCTGCGGCGCCGACGCGGCCGGGCCGGCGGTCTGCGCGTAGGTTTCCACCTCGATGCGGCCGCGGTAGGCGGCGCGCTTGTCCTGGCTGATCAGCGGCCCGTTGACACAGCCGCCCTCGCAGGCGTTAAGCTCGACAAACAGTTTTCCGCAGTTCCCGTGCCGCAGCTCCTCCAAAAAGGTCTGCACGTTCTGTACGCCGCATACGCTCATAAACCGATAGCCGTTATAGGTACCGTCGGCGGATTTCTCCATCCCCTGGCTCAGCTTGCCGACATCGCGCACGATCCCCTCCGGCACCGGATAAATACGGGAAAACGGCGACTCAGCCGTCATCGGCACGGCCGCAGCCTCCCCGTCCTCTTGGGCGGCCATCAGCTTATCCAGCTGGCGGAAGGACAGCACCGCATCCGCCGATTCCGGATGGTCGTGAATCTCCTTGATCTTGGACAGGCACGGGCCGATAAAGACCACCTTGGTGTCCTGCCCGTCGCGCTGCTTGATCATGCGGCCGTGTGCCAGCACAGGCGACACCACCGGCGCCATCATCGGGATCAGGTCCGGGTAATACTTGGTAATCAGGGAATTTACGGTCGGACAGCAGGTGGTGAGGATCACCGGCATTTCCCCGGCATCCATCAGTTCCTTATAAGCGGCGCTGACTTCATGCGCGCCGATGGCCGTTTCCTCGACGGCATCAAACCCCATCCGGTAAAGCGAGGACACCACCTTATCGCGGGCATCCCGGCCATAAACACCGATGTAAGAGGGTGCCAGGCTGGCCACCACCCGTACCCCGGGATCGCTGAGCATTTCCAGCACTGCCGTCGGGTCGTTGACCACCGTTTTCGCCTGCTGCGGGCAGATGTTGATGCAGTGCCCGCACAGGATACACTGATCCTCGATGACCTCCACACGGTCATCAATATACCGGATGGACTTGACATCACAGTATTTCAGGCATTTATAGCAATTCTTGCAGTTTGCCTTTTTGACACTTATGTAAGCCATGCGGCCCCTACTCCTTTCCGCTCCCGGTACGCCGTCAGTGCACCTTCGTCAGAACCTCGTCCCGGAAAAACTCGTCGGCATTCTCCACCGTCAGTCCAAAAATGCGCTCGTCAAATTTTACGCACACGCCCTTTTCCGCACAGTGGCCCATGCAAAAGGAACCCTTGAGCTCCACTTCCCCTTCCACATGGTTTTCATGGATCAGCTCCTTGAGCCGATTGATCAGGCTGCGGGAATCGCTCAGATGGCAGGAACTGCCGACACAAACCATAATATCCATTGCTGTCAATCCTCCCTGATTTTCCGGTTTCGGCATAGGTTTCCTTATTTCAGAATATTGCCTGAACATTCTCTTTCAGTATACCGCTTTGTTATTTTTCTGTCAATGTCTTTTTCTGGGGATTTCAGCCTTTAATCGGCAGAAATTAAAACCTTGACTTTTTGACATGCGGATGGTATAGTTATTCCGGTTAAAATGCTGGTGTAGCTCAGTTGGTAGAGCAGCTGATTTGTAATCAGCAGGTCGGGGGTTCAAGTCCGTCCACCAGCTCCACACCTGCGGTGGGCGCGTCGCGCACCGCAGGTTTTTTCTTTTTTCAATAAGGGACCCGCGTCGAAGCCGGGCATCCTTTTCGTAACCCAAACCCAATAAAACCCCATGAAACAGCTGTTTTTCGACTATAACATGCGGTTTTGTTTTCATCAAAAATGCAACTGCGAGCCTCCGTCTTCCAAAATCATTCCGCTTTTATATTTTGCGTATTTGAGATCCTTCCAATAAAACGAGGTGTTTTGTATGAAGGCGAGGAAATTAAAAGTAAAATTAACGAAGGAAGAAACAACGGTAAAGATAAATATCATTATGTTAGTCGTCTTAGCCATTACAGTCGTACTTATTATTTTAGCTCCCATATTAAACCTTGATTATCAATTGCGATTTGGAGATATTCCTGAACAAATTGAGCAAGCCGAAGTTGTTGACAAAGAACAGATAAGGAGCGGTAGAAGAGGCGCAAGATGGGTAAGTTATGTTATTACATTCCGATTTTCTGACGGCTCGGAAAAAAGTTTATCGTGAGCAGCAATGCACGCCGCGTCTACAACCTTATAGAAATAGGCGAAACAGGAAAACTCACCTACAAGGAAATAGAAAGTAATGATGGGGATGAAAGCTTTAGGTCGAACAGACGTTTTATAAGCTTTGAAAAGGATCCTAAATATGGCGGAGAGACAATAAAGCCGAACGCTGTTGAGGCGACCGGTTGGAACGCTGTTATTTTCTTTTTTACTCCTTGGTTAGTTATTTCAATCATATTATCGTGCTTGGGAATTAAAAGGAATATCGGCTTTTTAAAAGCCTCCAAACAGGTTATACATGTGAAGGTCATAAGAAAAAGGACGCAAGATTATAAAGGTAAAAAACAAACGGATGTATCTGTACAAACTATTTTGTTACTTTTGTACTTCCCGACGGCTCGAAAAAAGAATTTATGACCGGCAGGAACAATAGCAAATTTTATTCCTTCGTCAATGAAGGGGATACAGGAACGTTCACATATAAAGAATACAACAACAAGACGATTTCCTTTTCTTTCAAGAAGGACACCTAATTCTGAAAGAAATTCCCTGCTAAAACAAAAATGCAGGTCTGATCAACCACAGCAAAAAGAGCTTGAGGACTTTATCGCAAAATATAAAGGCTTGAAGGAGTTGCGCTGTTTCCGTCTTACGCAAGAGGATAGGGTATCATGCTGGATTCCGCCTCTATCACTTTAGCACTTTATCATCAAAAAATGTATTGACTTTTAAAAGCAACCGGCCTATAATGAGGTACAGCTACTCCAGAATAAAGGATATGATAACCCATGATGACCGGCGCAGCCGCTATGGTAAAATGCTTGCAGCTCGAAGGCGTGACCACCGCGTTTGGTTACCCCGGCGCTGCGATATGCCCGTTTTACGACTGCCTCGTCGGCAGCGGGATCCATCATGTGCTCGTACGTACCGAGCAAAACGCTGCGCATGCGGCCAGCGGGTATGCCCGTATTTCCGGCAAGGTCGGTGTATGCATTGCCACCTCCGGCCCTGGCGCCACCAACCTGATCACCGGCATCGCCTCCGCACACATGGATTCCATCCCGCTGGTGGTGATCACCGGCCAGGTGCGCAGCGACCTGCTCGGCCGCGACGTCTTCCAGGAGGCGGACATCACCGGCGCGGCGGAACCGTTTACCAAGCACAGCTACATCATCAAAAACGCCGCGGATATCCCGCGGATTTTCAAGGAAGCCTTTTATATTGCCGGGACCGGCCGGCCGGGGCCGGTACTGATCGACGTGCCGATCGATATGCAGCAGAAAACCATCCCGGATTTCGATTACAGCGAACCGGCCGATATCATCGGCTACAAGCCGCGCAGCCAGGGACATGCTTTGCAGCTGCGCAAGGCGGTCGAGGCCATTCAGAATGCGAAGCGCCCGGTTCTGTGTGCGGGCGGGGGTGTTTTCTCTGCGCATGCCCAGCAGGAGCTGCGGGCGTTTGTGGAAAAGACCGGCATTCCCACCATCTCGACCATGATGGGGATCGGCGCACTGCCCACGGCGCATCCGCTGAACCTGGGGATGCTCGGTTCCCACGGCTGCGCACCGGCTAACAAGGCGATGCGCGATGCAGATCTCGTCATCATGGCGGGCGCCCGCGTCGGCGACCGCGCGGTAGCGGCTCCCGGGCAGGTGGCCATGCGGGCCAAAATCATCCATATCGATATCGACCCGGCGGAAATCGGCAAAAACATGCCGGCACATATCCCGATTGTGGGCGATCTGCGGCTGGTGCTGACGGATCTGACCAAGCACTACGACGGTCCCCCGGCTCCCAAAGAGTGGGTATCCGCCGTTACCGACCGCAAGGCGCGGTATGCGGCAAAGCCGCTGCCGGAAGAGAACGGCTATGTCGAGCCCAAGGGGCTGATGCGGCTGCTGTCCCGCCGGATGGATGCCGATGCGGTGCTGTGCGCCGACGTCGGACAGAACCAGATCTGGTCGGCCAACTACTTCGAGATGCGCGACGGCCGGTTCCTCACCTCCGGCGGCATGGGGACGATGGGCTACTCCATCCCCTGCGCTGTAGGCGCCAAAAGTGCGGACCACTCCAAGCAGGTTTGCGCGGTGTGCGGCGACGGCTCGTTCCAGATGAGCATGATGGAGCTCGGTACCATCTGTCAGGAGCATCTCGGGGTAAAAATCATCATCATGCAGAACACCCGGCTGGGCATGGTTCGCGAGCTGCAGGACAACCTCTACCACGGCGTACACAGCGCGGTATACCTGGACGGCAGTCCGGATTTTGTTAAAATCGCCGCCGCCTACGGCATCCGCTCGCGGATGGTGTCCTCCAACACCGAGGCGCAGGCCGCTTTGGACGAAATGCTCGCGGACGACCAGCCGTACCTGCTCGTCTGCAATGTACGGCCGGACTACCCCTCCCTGTAATCCATCGGAAAGGCAGGCTTTCTCCTTATGAAATACACCATGTCTGTGCTGGTGGAAAACCACGCCGGCGTCCTTTCCAAGGTGTCCGGCCTGTTTTCCCGGCGGGGCTTCAATATCGATTCCCTCGCGGTCGGCGTGACCGAGGATCCCACCATCTCCCGGATGACCATTGTGGTCAACGGCGACGAATACACGGTCGAGCAGCTGGAAAAGCAGCTCAACAAGGTCATCCCGGTCATCAAGGTCAAAACCCTCCGGGAAGGGGATTTTATTCCGCGCATCCTTTCGCTGATCAAGGTGTCGGTCAACGCCGGCTACCGCGCGGAAATCATGCGCATTACCGAGCTGATGGGCGCCCGGATTGTCGATGCCACCCGCACCACCCTGACCATTGAATTCTCCGACACCGCCGAACGCACCGAGACGCTGGAGACGCTGCTGCGTCCCTACGGCATCCGCGAAATCGTGCGCACCGGCGTGATCGCCATCGAAAAAGGCCCCGACCCTACCCGCACCGTCAAACGGCAGGGATAAACACCGACCAAAAAACGCCCAGGCGTTTTTTAGAAGCGGGACAACCCCGCAATTCAATTTTTGCCGCCAACACCGGCACAGGAGGAATGTATCATGGCAAAAATCTACTACCAGAACGACTGCAACCTCAGCGTACTCAAGGACAAGACCGTTGCGATTATCGGCTACGGCTCCCAGGGGCACGCCCATGCGCTCAACCTGCACGAGAGCGGCGTCAACGTGATCGTCGGCCTCTACAACGGTTCCAAGAGCTGGGCGAAGGCTGAAGCGGCAGGTCTGAAGGTCATGACCGCTGCGGATGCGGCAAAGGCAGCGGACATTATCATGATCCTGATCAACGACGAGAAGCAGGCCGATATGTACAAGAAGGATATCGAGCCGAACCTGACCGCCGGCAAGGCTCTGGCCTTTGCGCACGGCTTCTCGATTCATTTCGGCCAGATCGTGCCGCCGTCGGATGTCGACGTTTTCATGATCGCACCGAAGGGCCCGGGCCACACGGTGCGCAGCGAATATGTCGAGGGCAAGGGTGTTCCCTGCCTGGTGGCTATTCATCAGGATGCGACCGGCCGTGCGCTGGACATCGCGCTCGCCTATGCGGCGGGCATCGGCGGTGCCCGTGCCGGCGTACTGGAAACCACCTTCAAGACCGAAACCGAAACCGACCTGTTCGGTGAGCAGGCGGTCCTGTGCGGCGGCGTTACCGCGCTGATGCAGGCGGGCTTTGAGACGCTGGTCGAGGCCGGCTATGATCCCCGTAACGCGTATTTCGAGTGCATCCACGAGATGAAGCTGATCGTCGACCTGATCTACAAGGGCGGCTTCTCGATGATGCGCTACTCCATCTCCGACACCGCGGAATTCGGTGATTACGAGACCGGCAAGCGCCTGATCACCGACGAGACCAAGAAGGAGATGAAGAAGATCCTGCACGAGATTCAGGACGGCACCTTCGCTTCCAAGTGGATCAATGAAAACAAGGTCAACCGGCCGCATTTCAACGCCTGCCGCCGCATGGCCGCCGAGCATCAGCTCGAGTCGGTCGGCAGGGAGCTGCGCAAGCTGTACAGCTGGAATGAGGAGAAATAATTTTTTCCCTGCTGTCAGACGCCCCGGATGCCGTTATGGCATCCGGGGCGTTTTGTTGTAGGCGAACCCCCGGCAAAAGCCGGCGGATATGGGCTTACGGGGCGTTGTCGGGGATTACCCCGGTTTTCGCATAGGCGATGTAGCTTTGGTGATAGGTCTCCGGCCAGCGCTGCGGGTTATAATAGTGGGAATACGCAAAAGTGACATGCTTCTCCACATACGGCGCGGCTGTATTCATCTGGGTCACAAAGCGGGAAAGCGGCGCACAGTCCCAGGTGGACGCCGTGAAATTTTCATTGTTTGCCCAGAAGCGCAGACCCTCCTTCTGCGCGGCGGCGTTGTGAAACGCCCGGAAATAGCCGTCCATCTGATCGAGGGAAATGTGCCCGGCGCCAACGGCGTCCTGCAGGGCCAGAATATCCCCCTCACGCAGGCGGGCGGCATCCAGAAAGCGGGTCCACTCCTCTTCCGCCTGCGCCGGCGTATTGGCCTGACAGCAGAAAGGGGAAAGCATCAGCGGAAGGGTTGGGTCGAGCGCAGTCAGGTAGTCCGCCTGTATGCTCAGCATTTGCGCGTACAGCTCGCTTTTCTCCCCCATGCCGTTGGACAGCTCATAGGCCCAGTACCATCCCGCAAAGGCGTCGGGGTAGCGTTCCTTATACAGGCGGTGTATTTCCCCGGCAATACGGTTCCCCTGCTCCGCCCTCTCCAGGCACCACGCCTCGGTGCGCCGGCCGTTTTCCCACCAGGATTCGTCCAGGTCCAGGCCGATAAACACCTGCATCCCCCGCTCCTGTGCCGCTGCCAGGCAGCGCTCCAGCACATAGTCATAGGCCTGGTAATTCCCGGCTTTGGCAAATTCCAGCCCGGAGGGATAGTAAATCTGCTGCACAAGGCCGTCAGACAGGGAAACCGTCCACTGGAGGATAACGAGGCGGATCCCCGCCTCCAGGAGCATGTCCATGTGCTCCGCCCAGTCCTCCTCGGAAAAGCTGTGAGCCAGCTCCGGCTGCAGGAAGGTACCCTCGACACGCGGATAGCTACGCTGCGCGTCCACCTCGTCCCATCCCATGGTCAGCCGGTTTTCCGTATCCGAGGTTATCCCCGCCACGGACGCCTCCTTTTTGGGCGAACAGCCGGCCGCCCCAAACAGGCTGCACAACAGCAGAACAAGCGCGGTGGCACACGCTGCTGTCCGGGCGGCGGTTCGGTAAAACACGGTCATCTTCTGAATCCCCCTTCCCTCTTTTACTTTTATGTTAGCGGAAGAAAGGGGGAATGTATTTGTCCTTTTTTTCCGAACGTTTAACAATTTCCCAGCAAAAAGACCGGCCCAGCGCCTCATGCGGCGCCGGGCCGGCCGGATTCACGCTGTGGTATTGTGCCTGCCGATCAATACATGCCGTCCATACCGCCGGCCGGAGCCGCCGGGGCTGCCGGAGCCGGCTCCTTCTTGTCGGTAACCAGGGACTCGGTGGTGAGCACCATCGCCGCCACCGAAGCCGCATTCTGCAGCGCAGAACGGGTGACCTTGGTCGGGTCGACGATACCCGCGGCGAACATATCGACATACTCTTCCTTCGCAAAGTCGAAGCCGTAGTTGACCTTGCCGGAGTTACGGATCTTATCGATGATGACGCTGCCCTCCAGACCGGCGTTGAGCGCGATCTGACGCACCGGCTCCTCGATCGCCTTGAGAACGATCTTCGCACCGGTCTTGACATCGCCGTCCGCGGATTCAATCAGGCTATCCAGCGCGCAGGCGGCGTTGATCAGCGCCACGCCGCCGCCGGCCACCAAGCCCTCTTCCACAGCGGCCTTGGTCGCGGACAGAGCATCCTCGATGCGCAGCTTCTTTTCCTTCATCTCCACCTCGGTGGCCGCACCGACCTTGATGACCGCTACGCCGCCGGCGAGCTTCGCCAGACGCTCCTGCAGCTTCTCACGGTCGAAATCGGAGGTGGTGGTTTCAATCTGGCTGCGGATCTGGCCGACACGGCTCTTGATCTCAGCCGGATCGCCGGCACCGTCAACGATGATGGTGTTTTCCTTCTGCACCTTGACCTGACGCGCACGGCCGAGCTGCTGCATGGTGGTCTCCTTGAGCTCCAGGCCGAGTTCGTCGGAAATCACTTCGCCGCCGGTGAGGATTGCGATATCCCGCAGCATCTCCTTGCGGCGGTCACCGAAGCCCGGTGCCTTGACCGCGACACAGGTGAAGGTGCCGCGCAGCTTGTTGACGATCAGGGTGGACAGCGCCTCGCCCTCGACGTCCTCCGCGATGATAACCAGCTTCTTGCCCGCCTGCAGAATCTGCTCGAGCAGCGGCAGGATATCCTGGATGTTGGAGATCTTCTTATCGGTGATCAGGATGTAGGCATCGTCGATGACCGCTTCCATCTTATCGGTATCGGTGACCATATACGGCGTGATATAGCCGCGGTCGAACTGCATGCCTTCGACCACCTCGGAGTACGTCTCGGCGGTCTTGGACTCCTCGACGGTGATGACGCCGTCGGCGGAAACCTTATCCATCGCTTCGGCGATGAGCTTGCCGATTTCCGCGTCGCCGGAGGAAACGGTCGCTGCGCTCGCAATATCGTCGGAGCCGTTGACCTTCTTGGAGTTCTCCTCCACCTTCTTGACAACCGCGTCCACCGCGTCCTGGATGCCTTTCTTGACCCCCATCGGGTTCGCACCGGCCGCCACGTTCTTCATCCCTTCGCGGATGAGCGCCTGCGCGAGCAGGGTCGCCGTGGTGGTACCGTCACCGGCCACATCGTTGGTCTTGGTGGAAACCTCCTTGACCAGCTGCGCACCCATATTCTCAAACGGGTCGTCCAGCTCGATTTCCTTCGCAATGGTCACACCGTCATTGGTGATCAGCGGAGCGCCGAATTTCTTATCGAGCACCACATTGCGGCCGCGCGGCCCAAGGGTGATCTTGACGGTGTTGGCCAGCTGGTCGACACCGGACTGCAGCGCCTTGCGCGCTTCTTCACCAAAAAGAATCTGTTTCGCCATGATATATTCCTCCTACCTTTTCGTTCTGCTCTGTCTTTATTCCACAACCGCGAGGATGTCGCTCTGGCGGACGATGGTATACTCCTCGCCGTCAACCTTAACCTCGGTGCCGGAATATTTGCTGGTGATTACCTTATCGCCGGTCTTGACGTACATGGTGACTTCCTTGCCTTCCACGTTGCCGCCGGGGCCCACCGCGATAACCTCCGCCACCTGCGGCTTCTCCTTCGCTGAGCCGGCCAGGATAATACCGCTCTTGGTGGTCTCTTCCGCTTCCACCATTTTCAGAACCACACGGTCTGCCAAGGGTTTGATCGTCATAAGAAACTTCCTCCTTAAACAGGTTTGTCAAATTTGGCACTCATTTCTTTTGAGTGCTAACTTTATTTACTATTTTAGCTTCACTGCCGGAAAAATCAAGAGGAAAATGGAAATTTCACAATTTCTTTACAAACAGGCCGCCGGCTGTCCGGCGCAAACTGTTTCCGGCAGCACAGCACCCCTCGGAACGACAAAGCGGACGGCCCCGGGCATTACGGAAAAAGCCGCCTCACGGGTAACAAAGCATTCGCCGTCCGCCGTAGCGACGGCCGGCTGCGCCGCCCTAACCCGCATGCGTCGGCCGCGTGCATGCAGGCAGACCGGCAGCGACAAGTGCTCGCCGGCCTTGTACTTTTTCAGAAAGCCGGGAATCCTGACCCGGCGCATCGCCCGGACCAGTACAAAATCCAGCAGACCATCCGTCGGCGACGCCATCGGTGCACCGCGGTAGCCGCCGCCGTAATACTGGCCGTTTGCCGCCAGCGCAAAAAAGAACCGGCCGGTCTCCACCTGTTCGCTGCCATCCTCCAGCTCCATCGTCACCTCCAGATCGCAGCCGATCCGATGGAGGAAACAGTCCACGATCGCCAGATTATAGGCCATAGGGCCGCTGACCAGCGGCAGATGCTTATACCGGATCATCTTATAGGCGACAGCGGCATCCATGCCCAATGCGCACAGGCCGATCGCCAGTTTGCCCCCGCAGTCGATGCCGTCGAGCGGTACAGCAAGCCCGTCCGCCTGCGCCGACAGGTCGAGAAAGCTGCCGGCACCGCGGAAAATCCGGACAAAATCGTTGGCAGAGCCGCAGGGCACACAGGCGACCTCGGCGTTTTGGCAGCCCTGGACACCCGCGACCACCTCACGAAGCGTACCGTCTCCGCCGCAGGCGTAAAACCGCACCGGATTCCCCTGCATGGCCCGGCTGCGGACGAGCGATGTCGCTTCTCCGGGGGCGTCGGTGACACATATCTCCACGTCCTGCCCGGCAAAAACCGCATCGATCTGTTCGCGCAGCCGCAGCGCCGGCGCGCCTTTTCCCGCCGCAGGATTCAGGATAAACACCTGCTTCAAACCGTTCCCCTCCATATGTTTATTTAAAATACATATACAGCTGGCATTTGAGCATGCCGTTATACAGCTTGCGGCGCTTATCCGCGGGACGGCCAAACAGGGTTTCAAATTCTTCGTGCGGGCTAATAATGGCATAACGGAAACCCGGCTTCCGCTCAAACACCCGGCCCATTTCCCGGATGATCTGTTCCGCCGCTTTAACATCGAGCAGTCGCTCGCCGTACGGCGGGTTGCACAGCACCAGGCCGGAATCCCCCTGAGGCCGGAAATCCTTCAGATCCGCCTCCCGTGCGGTAATGCAATCCCCTACTCCGGCGGCACGGGCATTGCATTCGGTCAGCCGCACACATTCCGGGTCAATATCTCCGCCAAGTCCGTGAAAGCGGCAGTCCGGCCGTTCCAGCTCCTTGGCGCGGCGGCGCTCCTCCGGCCAAATAGCCTTCGGCACGGCATCCCATTCCATTGCGGCGAAGCGGCGGCGGATACCGGGCGCAATCCGTTTAGCGGCAAGCGCCGCCTCGATGAGCAGCGTACCGGAGCCGCAGCAGGGATCGATCACCTGCTCGGCGAAACGCGCCTTGGTCAGGTCCGCAATCGCCGCCGCGAGCGTCTCCTTGATCGGCGCCCCGCCGGCCTGCGGACGGTAGCCCCGCTTATGCAGCCCCGGGCCGCTGGTGTCCAGCAGCAACGTCGCTTCGTCCCGCAGCAGGGTAAACTGGATCTGCACCTTGCTCCCGGTTTCCTCGAACCACTGGATGCCGTATACGCTTTTGAGGCGTTCCACCACCGCCTTTTTCACAATAGACTGGCAGTCCGGAATGCTGTGCAGCGCGGAATTGAGTGACCAGCCCTTGACCGGAAAGGCGTTCCGGCTGCCGACGAACCGTTCCCAAGGCAGTGCCTTCACTCCTTCAAACAGCTCGTCGAAGGTTTTCGCCGGAAAAGAACCCATCCAGATTTGAATGCGTTCCGCATAGCGGGACTGTATGTTTGCGCGCGCCAGCATGGCCATATCCCCCGAAAACAGCACCCGCCCGTTTTCCGGACGGACCTCCTGTGCACCCATCCGGCGCAGCTCGTCGCCCAGTATCCCCTCGATGCCGAACAGGCAGGGGGCACAAAATTGCAGCTTTTCCATCCTTTGTGTCCTTTCCTTTCCCGCGCGCGGCTGTGCACATTTCCGGCCAAAACCCTTATGCGCTGTTTTCCGCCTGTGCGCAAAACAGCCGCGGCCGGTAAATGCCGGCCGCGGCCGCCTGATTAACCATGGTTATTCTTCCGGATTCGGCTCAAGCAGGCCGTAATCGCCGTTCTTCCGGCGATACACCACATTGATCTCCCCCGAGTCCATATTGCGGAACATATAAAACTGATGCCCGGTCAGATTCATCTGCAGGATGGCTTCCTCCACATCCAGAGGCTTGACCGGGAAGGATTTTGACCGCACAATGCGGTAGGTTTCGCTTTCCTCCGTCTCCGGCTCATAGCCGTCGACGAACGCCCCGCTGCGCAGCCGCTTCTCCAGCCGCGTCTTGTTCTTGCGGATCTGCCGCAGCAGGATATCCACCAGCCGGTCAACCGCCTCGTTCATATCCTCGGCTGTTTCCTCCGCGCGGAATATCATCCCATTGCAGCGGATGGTAACCTCCACGCGGTGCTGGTCACGCTCGGCGGTAACGGTTACATCCGCCGCTGCATCGGTATCAAAAAATTTATCCAGCTTGCTGAGCTTGGTCTCTGTCCGCTCGACAAACGCCGGGCGAAGCGTTACCTTTCGGCCGGTCATGGTAATTTTCATAAAGACTCCCGCCTTTCGCCTTGATTTTGGACCATTGGTGATGTTTACCACCACCTATAGTATAGCAAAATCTGACGAAAGAATAAAGAACCAAATGAAAATATTTTGTAAATGGTGCAGCGGATTACAGCACCGCGGAAGCATGCCGCGTCACATGACAGCCGACATTCACCGCCACCGGCAGGCCGGCGATATGGGTCGGGTAGGTCTCGATCGACACGCCGAGCGCCGTCGTCGCGCCGCCGAACCCCTGCGGGCCGATTCCCAATGCATTAACCGCGGTTAACGCATCGCGTTCCATCTGCGCGTAATAGGCGTCCGGATGCGGCTGGTCAAGCGGACGGCACAGCGCGCGTTTGGCCAGCAGGGCACACATCTCAAAATCGCCCCCGATGCCGACGCCGAGCACCATCGGCGGGCAGGGATTGCTGCCGGCCTTCTGTGCGGCGTCGCAGATACACGCGATGACCTTTTCCCGGTCGGCAGCCGGAGTGAGCATATAGATCCGGCTCATATTTTCGCTGCCGAACCCCTTGGGGGCAACCATAATCTCCAGCCTGTCCCCCGCCGTCAGGGTCAGATGCAGCACCGCCGGCGTATTGTCCCCGGTGTTGACCCGGCGCAGGGGATCCCCCACCACCGAGCAACGCAGCCTGCCGTCCACGTAGCCGCGGGATACCCCCCGGTTGACCGCCTCCTCCAGCAGGCCGCCGGTGATATGCACCTCCTGGCCCAGGCGGACAAACACCACCGCCATGCCGGTGTCCTGGCAGACCGGCAGCTGCATGGCCTCAGCCGCGTCGATATTGTCCAGCAGATCCTGCATAATGTCCTGCGCCAGCGGCTTTGTTTCCTGACGATGGGCTTCATCCACCCGCCGGCAGATGTCCGCCGGCAAGTGCCGGTTAGCCTGTATACACAGCTCCCGCACCGTATCCTCGATCGCCTTTGCCGAAATCTCTCTCATTTTCCCATCCGTCCTTATTCTTCCCGCAGTATCCATTTCCCGCCGATCATCACAGCAGCCGGCTTAGCGGCCACCGTCAGCGGATCCTCCCGGAAAAGCACCAGGTCGGCTTCCTTGCCGGGGGTGATGGATCCAACGCGGTCATCAATGCCGCAGATACGCGCCGGCACAAGGGTGATCGCCTGCAGGGCCGCCTCATACGGCAGCCCCTCCCGCACCGCCAAACCGGCACAAAGCGGCAGGTACTGCTCCGGAATCACCGGATGATCGGTGATGATCGCCGTTTCCACACCGGCAGCAAAGAGCTTCGCCGGCGATGCCGGCGTCAGGTCACGCAGCTCGGGCTTCGAACGGTCGCACAGCAGCGGCCCGCTGAGCACCCGCACACCATCCTGCGCAAGCAGATCGGCCGCCACATGCCCTTGCGTGCCGTGGACAATCACATAGTCGAGCGAAAATTCCCTGGCGATGCGCTGTGCGGTAAATATATCGTCGAGACGGTGCGCATGAAAATGCACCGGCAGCTCTCCCTGCAAAACAGGCAGCAGCGCCTCGCATTTGCTGTCGTATTCCGGCTCATCGGCATCCTCGTCTTCCCGAGCGCGCTGCTTATCCCGCGCATAGCGCGCCGCACAGGCCAGCTGCTCCCGGATGATGGCCGCCGTCGCCATCCGGGTAACCGGCGCCTGCCCTTTTCCATGGTACACCGTCTTCGGATTTTCCCCCAGCGCCATTTTCATCGCCACCGGCGCGCGAAGGAGCATTTCCTCGATCCGCCTGCCGTAGGTTTTGATCGCGCACAACTGACCGCCGATCGGGTTGGCGCTGCCCGGCCCGGTAATCACCGTGGTCACGCCGGCCTGCGCCGCCTCCGTAAAACAGCGGTCGAGCGGGTTGATCGCATCGATCGCACGAAGGTGCGGGGTGGACGGATCGGTATCCTCATTGCCGTCGTCCCCCTCAAAGCCGAGGCCGTCCTCCCACATCCCCATATGGGTGTGGGCATCGACAAAGCCGGGCAGCAAAAGCGCGCCGCCGGCATCAAACGCATCCTCCGGCGGCTGCTCCGCCGCCGGCATCGGGCCGAGCGCCGCGATGCGTCCATCGACTATATCCACATAGCCGTCCTCAATCACCGGGGCGTCCATCGGCATGATTCTGGCGTGTATAATGCGCACAGGCAAAACTCCTCTCGAACGTAACAAAAGGGCAGCATTCCCTGCCGCCCTTTCGCCAAAGCCTCATCTTACCGGGAACCGCCACGGCGGGAGAATCCGCCGCCGCCATGCTTGCCGTCCACCGAACGTTTCAGGTCGGACATCTTCTCGTCGCTGGCCTGCTTGAATTTGGACATCATATCCTCGAAGCTGCCGGAAGAGTTGCGCGACGCCTGCCACTCAAATCCGCCGGGACGGCCGGGCGAAACAGCGCGCGGACGGGGACCGCGCGGTGCGGGCGGCAGAGCCTTCTTCATCGACAGGCTCACCTTGCCGTCCTCGCCGATGTTCAGAATCTTCACCTTGACCGTTTGGTTTTCGGTGACAAAATCCCGGATTTCCTTGACGTATGTCGGCGCCACCTCCGAGATGTGCACCATACCGGTCTTGCCGTCCGGCAATTCCACAAATGCACCAAACTTTGTGATCCCGGTAACCTTACCCTCTACAACCGAACCAACTTCCAATTGCATACTCGCCTGTTTTCCCCCTAATTTTTTCAATACAACCGGCTTTATTTGCCGGGTACTTCCTGCATAACGATCTCACCGGGTTTGACCATATTCTGATCCCGTGCTTCCTGCTCAATGTATTCATCCGGGTTTTCCAGCTTGCTCTTCAGATCCCCATTGAGCTGCTGCTGCAAAAGGATATTTTCCTGTACGGCATCAAGCTGCTTTTTCTTATTGCCAATTTCCATCTGCAGCTGCACGAGGGTGATAATCACATATAAGGAGAAAGCCAGAAGCGCGATCCGCAGAAAAATACTTTTCTTTTTCTTTTTCACGGCCTTCATCTCAGCTCTGTATTCCCTTCTGTATGTCCCACGGCGGCCGAACCCGCCTGCTTATGCTTACTTACTCTATGATTATACAATACGGAAGCGGCCTGTTTCAAGCCTTTTTTGAAAAAATTTGCGCCTTTTTCGCCCATTTTCCGGAATTTCTCCCCCAAAAAAGCCACCGGGCGCCGCAGAAGGCGTCCGATCATCCGGAAGGGCCAGAAAACCACCCACCACAAGCCGTGCCACAGCCGCAGAATCAGATTACACACCCGTTCGGCGCAGGCCACGACCACACGGCCTATGGTGAAATAATAGGCAAAGAAGCCGATCAGCTCCCCGATAAAAATATACCAGCGCAAGGCGCCGCCGGTAACAATCAGCGCAAAGACAAAGGTAAACACCGCCGCCGTGGCAAAGAAGAGCAGATCCTGAAAAAAGATACTGCGCTTTCCCGAGCGCATAATCAACCGGATTACCCGGAACACGTCGTAATAGACGCCCAGGCAAAAGCCGAAGCCGCAGGACAAAAACAGGTTATACAGCTGTGCTTCATTCGTCCATCCCATTTCCCGCCGCCTTTACTTAAACAGCCGGCCGAAAAAGCCGCCGGAGCGCGAATGCACCTCGGCATAGGTCAGCGACTCGATATTCCCCTCCAGCGTCAGCTCGCCGGTTTCCACATTGAGCCGGTTGATATGCAGCCCCTCCCCTTTGACGGTGAGTTCCCCCATATCGGTATACACCACCACCGTCAGCTCATCAAAGCTGTCCACATCCGATACACCGGACACGGTCAGCGCGTGGCGGTCCTCCAGAATCAACTGATGGGGCATCTGCAGCCCCTTCTTTTCCTCCACCATCGATTAACCCACCCTTTCGCCCATACCGGGAGGTTTGGCCACATCGCCATTGTCCGGCGTCCGCGGTACCTTCCTGCTGTTCCATGTTTATGGGCGGCAAAGGGGATTTATGCCATTCCTGTGATTTTGTCTGCTCCGAAACATGCGGCCCCCTGTCCAGCGCTGAGCGCTCTTCCGTGCAAACAGCGAACCGCCACTTTCCGTCTCCGATGGACAAGCAAAATGCAGGGCATGGAAAAACCATACCCTGCATTTTGAGCTGTCCTTGCCGTCCATGCAGCCACGGGCGCAAGCATGGAATCGTCATTTCCCTTTTCCGTCAATTACATAGGATTGCAGTCCTTTGGCACACCCGTTTTTTTCATAAAACGCCTCTGCTTCCGGCTGCGCACCAAAATAGAGCATGGTCGGGGTGTGGGCTCTGGCGAGCTGGAGAAGATGGCTGCCGATTCCCTGCTTCCGGTATTCCGGGAGAACCAGCAGCTCGGTAATGGTGCCAAAATAATAGCCGTCCGAAAGAATCCGCAGGCAGCCTACAAGCCTAGTGCCGTCGTAAGCGGTTATATTCAGGGTTTTGGATAATGCCGCCCGGGTTGCTTCCCGGTCATACTCCCCGGGCCATATTCGGTTGACAAATGCAAGAAAAGCCGAAGCATCAAGCGTCCGGTCATCCACTTTATATTCCACAGACATCGTTACTTTTTACTCTTTTGAGGTGCATAAGCGGCGACGATTTCCGCCATACGCTGCTGCTTGCTCTCCATATCCTCCACAAGGCGCAGCTGTGTGCGGCACCGGTCCAGGTTCTGTCCCGGACGGCTGGTCTTAAAATAAACATCCCCCTGCAGGTAATCGGTCAAAAACCGCATGCCGCACTCCAGGGTAATGAGTTTTGCGGAAAAGGGCAGCATCTCGATCTCTTTGTCGGTCAGGCTGCTGCCGCATTCGCTCAAATACCCCCGCACGTAAGCCTCGAACAGCTCCAGGCTGCACGATACCCTGCGCAGGTCCGTCTCATCTTCCGCCGCCGTGCTCGCGCCGAAACGGATGCTGTCCCCGAAATCATACAGCGAAAGCCCCGGCATGACCGTATCCAGGTCGATCACGCACACCGGCTCGCCGGTGCGCTCATCCAGCAGCACATTGTTGAGCTTTGTATCATTATGGGTAACACGAAGCGGCAGCTCTCCCCGCTCCAGCATATCCACCAGCACCGACGTATCCGCCTTACGGGCCCGCACAAAGGCGATTTCCTCCTGCACCTGCGCGGCGCGTCCGGCAATATCCTGCTGTACCGCACGTTCAAAATCCGCATACCGTGAGGCGGTATTATGAAAGCGCGGGATGATTTCGTGCAGCGTCTGCGGCGGGAAATCCGCCAGCAGCCGCTGGAACCGGCCGAACGCCACACCGGAATACGCGAAGGATTCCGGTGTATCGGCCGTCTCCAGGCTTACGGTTTTTTCCACGAACAGCAGCATCCGCCAGCCGTTCCCCTGCTCATCAAAGCAATAGCTTTTGCCGTCCTTCGTCGGGATCAGCGTCAGGCATTCCCGCGTGGGGTCGCCTCCCTGTTCAGCTATCTTTTCCCGCAGATAAGCGGTTACACGTTCGACGTTCTCCATCAGCGCCGCAATGTCGGTGAAAACGCGGCCGTTCATCTGCTGCAGGACATATCGGCGGTCCGGTCCGTCGACACGCTCACAACGCACCAGATAGGTGTCGTTGATATGTCCGTTGCCGTAGGCATGAATCGAAGCCACACGCCCCTCGGTCGCGAAGTGCTCACACAGCTCCAGCAGCTTCCGGTTCCAGCTCTCCTCCCACAGAGAGGGCGGATACAGCCCCTTTCCGACCATGCCGTGAATGGCGTCGATCACCTGCTGCCGGTCCTCCGGATAGGTCATACCGTACCAGCGGTCGGCCGTACGCAGCACCTGCACATCCGCTTCTCCGCTCTCCACCAGGCAGTCCACTACATAGGGAAGGTAAAATTCCGCTTTGGTCAAATCCCGGCCCGGCGTATCCAGGAATTGCCGGAACTTATCCTCAAAGTGGTCCAGAGCGCCAGCCGGGAAGGCCCAGCAGTTCATCGAGACCGTACAACGCTCAGGCAGCGGCTCCCAGGTCGCACCGCTGTCCTCGGTAAACATCGGGCGGCCATCCCGCAGTTCGATATGGGTGCGTTCCACCAGTCCGGTCAGGTAGCCCTCCGGACTGACTGTGCACACCCCGCGGGAAACATAGCCGTTTTCGGTCAGCGTGTTCTCCAGCTGATAGCCCGCCATCGCAATATGCATCCGCCCCGTCTGCGGCCGGGTCAGAAAATCATACAGCAGGCGGTAGCAGTTACGCCCATAATAATCGTCCGCATTGATGACGGCAAACGGCCCCTTGACCACGTCGCGGCAGCACAGCACCGCATGACCGGTACCCCACGGCTTTACCCGTCCCTCCGGCACCGTGTAGCCAGCCGGCAGCTTATCCAGCTCCTGGTACACATACTCCACCGGCACATGCCGGGCGATCCGGTCGCCGATGTTCTGGCGGAACGCTTCCTCGATGGCGTGCTTGATGACAAACACCACCTTGCCAAACCCGGCCGCCACCGCGTCATAAATCGAATAGTCGATGATCTTTTCCCCCGACGGGCCAACCGGTGTAATCTGCTTGAGCCCGCCGAACCGGCTGCCCATTCCCGCAGCCATAATCACCAAAGTCGGTCTGTTCTTTTCCACAGAAATCGTCCTTTCCGCTCCGGAAAGCTCCGGAGGAACGCTGAATTTACCCTCTGCATCTCTTGCCTCTTGAAAACAGCGGCAATACGGGTATAATAGAATAGCAACGTTTCTATTATAGACGGGAGGAACCAAAATGGCAATACTAATTACTGGCGGCTGCGGATATATTGGCAGCCATACCTGCCTAGAAATGCTGGCGGCAGGCTACGACATCGTCGTTCTCGACAATTATTACAACGCCAAGCCCGAGGCGCTGCACCGCGTCCAGGCCCTTGCTGGAAAGAGTTTTCCGTTTTACGAATGCGATATCCGTGACGCCGACGGCCTGCGCCGCATCTTCCGCGAAAATCAGATCGATGCCGTTATCCATTTCGCCGGCCTGAAGGCGGTCGGCGAATCGGTCAAAAAGCCGCTCGCCTATTACGACAACAATGTCGGCGGAACGGTAACCCTCTGCCAGGTGATGGCCGAAGCGGGCTGCAAGCGCATGATCTTCAGCTCCTCCGCCACCGTTTACGGTATGAACAACCCTTCCCCGCTGCGGGAGGACATGCCCACCGGAGCGGTCACCAACCCCTACGGCCGCACCAAATATATCATTGAGGAAATTCTCAAGGATACCTGCGCATCCGATGAGGAATGGTCGGCGGTGCTGCTGCGGTACTTCAATCCCATCGGCGCACACGAGAGCGGGCAGATCGGTGAGGATCCCAACGGCATCCCGAACAACCTGATGCCGTATATTTCCCAGGTTGCCATCGGCAAGCTGCCGCGCCTTTCGGTTTACGGCGACGACTACGATACCCACGACGGTACCGGCGTGCGCGATTATATCCATGTGGTGGATCTGGCGGTCGGCCATGTCAAGGCGGTCGAATACGCGCTCGGCCACACCGGTGCGGAGGCCTTCAACCTCGGCACCGGCATCGGCTACAGCGTGCTGGATATCGTCAATGCGTTCAAGCAGGCCAACGGCGTCGACGTCCCCTATGTCATCGCGCCGCGCCGCGCCGGCGATATCGCCACCTGCTACTCCGATCCGGGCAAGGCGCAGCGGGTGCTCGGCTGGAAGGCGGAGCATGATCTTGCTGCCATGTGCCGCGACTCCTGGCGCTGGCAGTCGCAGAATCCGAAGGGCTACGATGCCTGACCCTTTTCCCATACAGTATCTGTTTTATCCTAGTCATCCCGCAGGGCGTATATGCGTCCTGCGGGATTAATTTTTCCCTTGACAGAGCCGTTTCTCTCGGTTACACTTATATTTAGTTTCCTAACTAACTATTTGGAGGCGGTAAAAATGTCCCCCTTGCCAAAAGAACGCCCGCATGCCCCGCCGCCGGAGGAAATGCCGCTGATGATGCTGATTAACGAGCTGTCCAGGCTTTTCCGCAACCATATGCGTACGGAGTGTGAAAAAATCGGCTTGCAGGACGGCTTCCGTCAGCTGCTGTTCCAGCTGGCGCATGAAGACAACATCCCTCAGCTGGACCTGGTGCAGCGGACCCATTTACGGGCGCCGACCGTCAGTGTCGCACTTCGGCAGATGGAGGAGGCCGGGCTGGTCAGCCGCCGGCCGGACCCCGGTGACCAGCGGCAGGTTATCGTCGTCCTGACCGAAAAGGGACGGGAGCTTGACCGGAGGCAGCAGGAAAAATTTCACGAGGCGGAGGAACTCTTCGCCCGCGGTCTGACAGACGATGAATACCAGCGGCTCAAAGCGCTTTTGCTGCACATGCGGCAAAACGTACTTGAACAGCTTTAACGACGGTAAGGAGATGGTTTTATGACGGCTGCCAAGCCGCTCCCGGGTTCCCCTGCGCGGCTGATGCGTTATCTGCTGCCCTATTGGTTTTTCGCCCTGCTCTCCCCCATCGTCATGGCCGGTGAAGTGATTTTCGACCTGCAGCAGCCAAGACTGATGTCCGAAATTGTGGATAACGGCGTTCTTGCCGGCGATATGCCGCGTATATTGTCCGTCGGGTTGGTTATGCTTGCCTTTACGGTGCTCGGCGGCCTGTGCGGTGTAGGCGGCGCGGCCTTCGGTACGGTGGCGGCGCAGAATTTCGGCAACGACCTGCGGCGGGACGTTTTCAGCCGGGTGATGCACCTTTCCCAGGAACAGACCGACCGCTTCACCACCGGTTCGCTTGTCACACGGCTGACCAACGACATTACCGCCGTGCAGGACCTGGTTTCGATGGCGCTGCGGATGTTTGTACGCGCTCCCCTGACCTTTATCGGCGGCATCGTCATGGCTTTATCGATGAATGTGAATTTCGGCCTTGTGCTGGTGATTGCCTTGCCGATCGAGCTGCTGGTGGTATGGCTGCTGCTTTCCAAAGCCAGCCCGCTGTTCGGCCTGGTACAGAAAAAGCTGGACCGGGTCAACGCCGTCGTACAGGAAAATGTATCCGGCGCACGCATGGTCAAGGCCTACGTCCGCGAGGAATATGAGGAAGATCGCTTTCGGCAGGCCAATGATGACCTGATGCATACCTCCCTGCGGGTACAGAAGCTGATGGCCATCCTCAATCCCCTGCTGATGATCGTGATGAATTTTTCGGTAGTTGCCATCATCCTGCTCGGCGGGTTCCAGGTCGAGGCGCGCGCCATGGAGGTCGGCCAGGTCATGGCGGCGGTTACCTATGTCACTCAGATTCTCATGTCGATCATGATGGTCAGCACGATGTTTCAGTCAATTTCCCGCGCCCGCGCCTCCGCCGCGCGCATCCGTGAGGTGCTCGATACCCTGCCGGCGATCGCCGACGGCGATAAGCACGCCGAAGTCGGTGAAGCCGGCCGCGTGGAGTTCTGCAGCGTCAGCTTCCGCTATGACGGGGCCGCACGCCCGGTGCTCGAGGACATTACGCTGGACATCCGCCCCGGCGAACTGGTGGCGGTCCTGGGGGCGACCGGTGCGGGAAAAACCACCCTGTGCAGCCTGATCCCGCGTTTTTACGATCCGGAATCCGGCCAAATCCGTATCGACGGTATCGATGCGCGGGATTATCCGCTCGGTGAACTCCGGCGCAAAATCGCATTTGTTCTGCAGAAAAGCGAGCTGTTTTCCGGCACGATCGCCGACAACATACGCTGGGGGAACCCCGACGCCACCGACGAGGAGGTAGAAGCGGCCGCCCGCACGGCGCAGGCCGACGACTTTATCCGCGGGTTCCAGGACGGCTATCAGACGGTCATCGGGGAAAAGGGCGCCTCCCTTTCCGGCGGGCAGAAGCAGCGGCTGTCCATTGCCCGGGCGATTCTCAAGAAGCCGGAAATCCTGCTGTTTGACGACAGCACCTCTGCGCTCGATCTCGGCACGGAGGCGCGGCTGCAGGAAGCGCTGCGGCAGCAGCTGCAGCATACCACCGTCATCATGGTGGCGCAGCGGGTGGCCAGCGTCCGGCAGGCCGACCGCATCGTCGTGCTCGAAGGCGGAAAAATCGCCGCCTGTGGCCGGCACGAGGAGCTGCTCAAAACCAGCGCCGTCTACCGGGATATCTGCGCGTCGCAGCTCGGAAAGGAGGCGGTCTGACATGCCGAATCCGCCTCCTGGACGCATCATGGGCCGTCCGATGGGCGGCCCCGGCCCGCGCGGACCGGTTATGCGGGAAAAGCCAAAGAACACCACCGGCACCGTCAAACGGCTGGTGCGTTATATCGGACGCAGCCGCTACCTGCTGATCGGCCTGCTGGCCGTCATGCTGTTCGTCACGCTGCTTTCTCTGGCCGGGCCGGCGCTGCAGGCGCTGGCAATCGACTGCATCACCCTGACCGACCGGCAGCTTTCGGTGGACTTCAGCGGCCTGTTCCGCACCCTTGCCGTGATGGCCGGCGTGTATGTGCTTTCCTCGGTGCTGACCTATTTCCAGGGTATTTTCGCCGCCAGGCTCTCGCAGTACACGGTACGCATGATGCGTGCGGACCTGTTCGCCAGAATGGAGCGGCTGCCGATCCGGTATATCGATACCCACCAGCACGGCGACCTGATGAGCCGCATGACAAATGACGTGGAAAACGTCTCCAACACCATTTCCCAGTCAATCGCCTCTCTGTTTTCCAGCGTGCTGACCGTCGCCGGCACCCTGGTCATCATGCTGTGCTACAATCCGCTGCTGACACTCGTCAGTGTGGTTACCGTGCCGCTCAGCCTTCTCGCGAGCGTCACCATGTCCAAATTCATGCGCAGATATTTTGTCCGGCAGCAGACGCTGCTCGGCCGGCTCAACGGCCACATCGAGGAGATGGTCACCGGCTACAAAACCGTGATGGCCTACGGCCGGGAGGAAAAGGCGGTGGCGGAGTTTGGTGAAATCAGCGGAGAGCTGAAAAACTGCGGCATCCGCGCGCAGATTTTCGGCGGCATCATGGGTCCGCTGATGAACCTTATCGGCAATTTCGGCTACCTGCTGATCGCCGCTGTGGGAGGCTATATGGCCTTCCACGGCATCATAACCGTCGGTGTCATCCAGGCCTTTCTGCTGTATTCCAAGCAGTTTACCCGGCCGATTACCGAAATTGCCAACCAGTATGCCCAGATCCTGACCGCCATCGCCGGCGCCGAGCGCGTTTTCGAGGTGATGGATGCCGATCCGGAGGACGCCGGCGGAAATGTGCCGCTGAAACCCGAAGAGGTCAGGGGGGGCACTGTCCTTCCGGAATATTGACTTTTCCTATCTGCCCGGCGAGCAGGTGCTGTACGATTTCAATCTGGAGGTGCTGCCGGGCCAGAAAATTGCCATTGTCGGCGCGACCGGCTCCGGGAAAACCACCGTCGTCAATCTGTTGACCCGGTTTTATGACGTGGACAGCGGAGAAATCCGGCTGGACGGTGCGGATATCCGGGAACTGCCGAAGGACGCGCTGCGGCGCAGCATCGCCATTGTGCTGCAGGATACGGTGCTGTTCTCCGATACCATTGCCGCCAACATCCGCTACGGGAGGCTAGACGCCACGCCGGAGGAAATCCAGGCCGCGGCAAAGGCCGCCAATGCAGACGCCTTTATCGAACAGCTTCCGGACGGCTACAACACTGTGCTCAGTGAATCCGGCAGCAACCTCAGCGGCGGACAGCGGCAGCTGCTTTCCATTGCCCGCGCGGTGCTGGCCGATCCTAAAATCCTCATTTTGGACGAAGCCACCTCCAGCGTAGACACCCGCACCGAGATGCATATTCAGCAGGCGATGATTGCATTGATGAAAAACCGTACGAGCCTGATCATCGCCCACCGGCTTTCCACCATACGTGACGCTGACCGGATCATCGTCATCGATGCCGGCCGCGTTGTGGAAAGCGGCAGCCATGAGCAGCTGCTCGCGCAGCGCGGCTGCTATTACCGGCTATATCAAAACCAGTTTGCCGGAAAAAGCACCTAAAGAAAAAATCGGCCTGAACATAAAGTTCAGGCCGATTCAGCCTGTCAAAGAAGTCGCCAAAAGGCGGCTTTTTTGGTATAATGGAGAGGA
>USCI01000023.1 GCA_900553255.1 uncultured Oscillospiraceae bacterium
CAAGAGGTTATCCGGATGATATTGGAAAGCATATACGAAGGCCATTTTGAAGAAACTTCTCACGGGTTTAGGCCAAACCGAAGCTGTCATACAGCCCTTGCCTGCATACAAAAATACTACACTGGATGCAAATGGTTTATCGAGGGAGACATCGAAGCATTTTTTGATATGATTAACCACGATGTACTTATAAACATTCTGGCTGAGCGTATTAATGATGCCCGTTTTCTAAGATTGATCCGGAAGTTCCTAAATGCAGGATATATGGAAGAATGGCAGTTCCACAAGACTTACAGCGGTACGCCACAAGGGGGGATCATCAGCCCCATCTTAGCAAATGTCTATCTTGATAAGCTGGATAAGTACATGAAGGAATATGCCGAGAAATTTAGTATCGGTGTGCGCAGAGCTCATAACCCTAAATACACAGAGACACAACATACGCTCAGAAAATGGGAATATCGCCTCAAAAGGGCGGGCACAACAGAAAAACGACAGGAAATCCTTAACCATATAAAGGAAATCGAACAGCAACGACGTACCATTCATAGTAAAGTAGATATGGATGAAAACTTCAAACGTCTTCGCTATGAACGCTATGCTGACGACTTCCTGATCGGTGTCATTGGAAGTAAAGAGGATTGCAGGAAAATCAAACAAGACCTCAAAAACTTCCTATCAGATAAACTGAGGTTAAACCTTTCGGATGAAAAGACTTTAATTACCCATGCAGCTTCCCCCGCACATTTTCTTGGGTATGAAATCTCAGTCAGATACTCGCAGTTACCCATGCCCGGAAGGAATCATGCCCCAACCCGCTATAACAACGGCAAAATCGTTCTCAAAATCCCGACAGAAAAAATCAGGGATAAACTGCTGGAATATGATGCGATGAAAATTGTCGTTCACAATGGGAAAGAGGTATGGAAACCGCAGGCAAGAGCATATCTGAGAAACAATGACGATTTGGAAATCCTATCACGCTACAATGCGGAAATCAGAGGCTTCTACAATTACTACGCACTTGCTCTTAATAGCGGTATCATTAACAACCTCAAATACGTGATGCAGTACAGTATGCTCAAAACCTTTGCAACGAAATATCGAACTTCTAAAAGCGCAATGATTAAACGCATGAGAATTGACAAGGGTCTGGGAGTAAGATATACGGACAGCAGAGGCCGAGAGCATATCACCTTGTTTTACAATGAGGGATTCAAGCGAAAAAAGATTATTGCTGAAGATTGCGACTTGATTCCCCAAACAATCGTCTATAGTGGACGAGCCAGTCTCATAGAGCGGCTCAAAGCTGTAAAATGCGAACTTTGTGGAAAGGAAAACACACCTATACAAATGCATCACGTGCGCAAACTCAAAAACTTAAAGGGCAAAGAACCGTGGGAACAGTTTATGATTTCCCGTAAGCGCAAAACTCTTGCTGTGTGTGAAGAATGCCATCGCAAAATCCACGGCAACAAAATGGACTGATTGTAAGTGGAGAGCCGGATACATCGAGAGGTGTAAGTCCGGTTCGGGGGCGAGCGCCCGGAAACCTGCCATAGTAATATGGTAAGGCGCTGGACGCTTAGCCTACAGGCCAACGACGGGGTGCTCAACAGCCTGCTGAAAGCCCTGAACGAGCGCATCTACACCAACGAAGGCATTTCCGTGTCCATTCCCGTCATCAGCTTCTTTGCCGCTTCCAACGAAATCCCCAACTTTCACAACCCGGAGGAAAAGTCGCTGCGGGCATTGTACGACCGCTTCGATTTCAAGGTTTGCACCCGCTATGTGGAGGACAAGGCCAACCGCATGAAAATCCTTCAGAAGAAGCAAAAAAGCGGTGCAACATCCATGCAGGCCGGTATCCGGCTGGAAGACCTGTACGCTATGCAGGAAGAGGTCAAGGCGGTGAAAATTCCGGACAGCCTCAACGAGCTTGCCGACAACATCCTGTGCGAACTGCGCCGCAAGGACATTATGGTGACCGACCGCACCTATTTCGGCTTTTCGCCTGTGGTGCAGGCGGAAGCCTGGCTGGCTGGCCGGGATACCGTCCAGCCGCAGGACATGAAAGCCCTCGTCAACTACCTATGGGATAAGCCGGAAGACCGGGAAATTGTTGAAGAGGCGATCACCCGTTTGACCGAGAACCCGCTGGGTGACAAGCTGGACGAGTTGCTGGCCCGGGCTTATCAGTGCCGGGACGAATTCGACAGCGCCGACAGCCCGGGGCTGGCCTTAATCGCCCTGCGCAGCGGCCTGCTGGCCGTTTACGACGAAGCCGAGCAGCTAAAAGACAGTCTGGCGGAGGAAGATCCCGCCCGTTCCGCGGTGGAAGGCATGATCGCCACGCTGGAGGGGATCAGCCGCGAGGCCCACGCCAAGACCACCTTTACCTATCTGCCGCTGCCGGAGATAAAAGCTTTTAAGCAGATGAGCGCCTGACTTTTAGAAATCCAAAATATAACGAAAGAGGTACAAAACGATGCTGAACAGAATCACGATCACCGGAAGAATGACCCGCGACCCGGAACTGCGCACCACCCAGAGCAACATATCCGTCACCAGCTTCTCCATCGCCAACCAGCGCAACTACAAAAACAACAGCGGAGAACGGGAAACCGACTTTTTCGATGTAGTCGCCTGGCGGAATACCGCCGAGTTTGTCACCATATATTTTTCCAAAGGCTCCCTCGTCACGGTGGACGGCCGGCTGGAATCCCGGAAATTTACAGACAAGCAGGGCAACGAGCGCAAGACGGTGGAGATCATCGCGGACAATGTGTTCTTCGGCGACAGCAAAAACGAGCAGCGGGAGGCCGCCCCGGCCACCGCTGCGGCGGCCGCGCCGGGATTTGAACCGGACTTCTCGGCCCCTGCAGCGGGCGGCGCCGCCGATTTTGAAGAGATCATCGACGACAGCGATTTCGACGGCTTTCCGCCTTTACCCTTCTAACCGATGACTGTGGCCCGGACAGGCGTGCGCCTGTCCGGGCTGCCTGCGCTAAATCGACATGGTATCGAACGACTGTATGGAGGGATGCCTCATGAGAGATTTTTTCCGTTCTCCCGCCCACTTGGACAAGGCGGCGGACTGGCTGACCGGGCACCGGCTGAATCAGCGGGAACCCGTCACCGGCCGCTTGCTGGAATCCACCCGCCTAGCCGACCTGATTTTCCGGGGCTTTGCTGCCGAGGATGAAAACGCACCGGAAGAACTGCCCCGGGATACCGGCCCCCGTTTTGAAACGCTCTGCCCGGATTTGTTCACGGCGCTGTATTCCCCTGCCCTGCGGCGGCGGGACGAGGACGCCGTTTATAGGCGGGAACGGCTGTACAACAAGCCGATCCTGGACAGCGTGCTGCGGGACGACCGGTTTGCGGAGCTGAAAGCCCTGTGTGAAAACAGGGAATATCCCGCATACACCGCCGCGGCCGTCTTCTGCCGTTCCCTGCGGCAGTCCATGGCTGAAATCACCCTGGAGATCCCGCAACGGCAGTTCCAGCCGGTTATCCACAAGCTCACGGAGCAGGAACAGGCGCTGACGGCGCAGATCGACCGGCTCCTTTCGGGTGCGGCCGGCGTCCCGCCCCGCAAGCTCCTTTATCTGTATAACCGGATTTTCCGCAAAGCCTCCCAGATCGCCGACCTGCGTAAAAAGGTGGAGGAAGGGGCTGTCCGCTATATCCGGGCGGTGATTGTGTACATCGGCTCCGCCCTCGATGCGGCGCTGGAAGCGGCGCGGCAGACCAGCTCTATCCTGCAAGCCTGGGGCGACGGCAGCGGCGAGATGAAGAACACGCCGGCCAACCGGGAACTCCTGAACTATGTCCGGAACAGCGAAATGCTTCAGAAGATTTCCGCCTACCTCGGCCGGTGCCGGGAGATCCTGGCGGCCAAACGCCAAAACAGCTTTGCCTACGGCCGGGGTGAGAAATATGACATCGGGTTCGGCAGCGACATCAATTCCTGCCTGGCCTCGGAGCTGGCTCTCTTGGGCGCCCCTGAAACCGAAGTGCTGTTTCTGCGCCGGTTCCAGCAGAAAAAGCTCATGCAGTACCGGAAACGGGAGGCGCTCATCAAAGGCGAGGGGGACATGATTGTCCTGCTCGACGAAAGCTCATCCACCCGTCTCATGGCCGGTTGGGCGAAAGCCATCGCCCTGGCCCTGCTGGACGTGGCCGCCAAAGGCCGTCGGAAGTTCGCCCTGGTGCATTTTTCGACAACGACAAAGACCGATCTGTTTGAACCGGGCCGTTACCAGACGGCGGATATTCTCCGGGCCGCGGAGCATTTCTTCAATGGCGGCACCAATTTTGAAAGGCCGCTGAAGGAAGCGATACGGTTGCTGCAAAACGGCTTTGAAAACGCCGACATCACCATCATCACCGACGGGGAATCCGAACTGACGGACGAATTTACCAAAGAGTTCCGGGAAACGCTGCGCCGGCAACGGGCGGCGATGACCGGCATCCTGCTGGACAAGGACAATGCCTGCGGGAAAACACTGGAACCCTTCTGCGACCGGATTTTCCGGACAAAGGAGCTGACAGAGGACGAAATCGCCGTGCAGCTTCTGGATCGCAAGACATCTTGACGGACGCTCCCTTGAATCTTTCTGCCAAATTGTATATACTATCATTAGAAAGGAGGCTGTGCGCCATGTGTACGGAAAACCAACTGAAAGTGATTCTGGACAGAGTAGCCGCCACGGCCAGGACGGCTTTGGGCGACCGGCTTCGCGGCGCCTACCTCTATGGCTCCTATGCCCGGGGGGATTACGACGCGGAATCGGATGTGGACATCCTGGTGCTGGCCGACGTGCCGCGGGAAAAGCTCGCAGCGTACAAGAAGCCGTTTCTGAAGGCCACCAGTGATCTGGGGCTGGAGTATGATGTCGTCGTCACCGTAACCCTCAAGGATACCGACACCTTTGAAAAGTATCTCGACGCGGTGCCGTTCTATCAGAATGTCCGGAAAGAGGGTGTTCCCCTTGCCGTCTGATATGCAAATCGACCTGCCGCCTTACCGAAGCTCCGCTCAGACCCAGTACCCTAAATCCACATAACGCAAAGCGCCGCCTGATCTGTAAAGAACAGGCGGCGCTTCTTTAGAAATTTTTCCTATCAGCATACTGGTTTGACTTATCGATCTTTAATGATATTTTGGAAGCCAGTCGCCATGGGCATCAATCAGAGCGTCTACCATTTCTATAATTGTATCGATGTCCAGCTCGCTGCCGGTATGCGGATCCAGCATCGCCGCCTGATAAATATGTTCCTTCTTCCGCGTGACCGCCGCTTCAATGGTCAGCAACTGCACGTTGATATTCGTCATATTCATCGCAGCGCACTGTACGGGCAGACGTCCAACATGGCAGGGATACAATCCCATACCGTTGATAAGGCACGGGACTTCGACACAAGCGTCCTCCGGCAGGTTTTCGATCAGCCCGCCCCGGTTGAGGACGTTGCCGCCGATTTGATACGGCTTGTTAGTCACCATGGCCTCCATAATATGGGAAGCGTATTCTGCCGTGCGGGTGTGCCCCAGCCGATGGGTTTTCCGCAGTTCATCCCGTTCTTTGGCCCAGCCGGCGATCTGGTTCACACAACGGCGGGGGTATTCGTCCAGGGGGATGTTAAAGCGTTCGATTCGTTCCGGATACTTCGATTTGATATAAAACATATTGTATTCGGCGTTGTGCTCGCTAGACTCGGTGCAGTAGTAGCCGAATTTATCGATATAATCGAAGCGCACCATATCGTTATGCTTTTCGGTCATGTTCTTCTCCTTGGCAAGGCGGCGGATCTCCGGATACAGGTCGTTTCCGTCCCGATCCCGCAGCTCCAGGAGCCAGGCCATATGGTTGATACCGGCGATTAGCTCCCTGCGCCCCTCCAGCTTGTCTTGCATTCCCAGCTCAGTGAGCAGATGTTCTGAGCAGCTCTGCACGCTGTGGCAGAGGCCCACGGTACGAACGCCGGTGTACCGCTGCATATATCCGCTTAATATCGCCATGGGGTTGGTATAGTTCATGAAAAGGGCGTCGGGGCAGACTTCCTCTATATCCCGCGCAAAATCCTCCAGCACAGGGATGGTCCTCAGCGCCCGCATAATGCCGCCGATACCCAGCGTGTCCCCGATTGTCTGGCGAAGCCCGTATTTTTTCGGCACTTCAAAATCAATAATGGTACAGGGGTCATATAGCCCAACCTGAATGGCGTTCACCACAAAATCCGCGCCTTTCAGCGCCGCTTTTCGATTTTCCACGCCAAGATGGGTTGTGATCCGCGCATGGCCGCCCATCGTTTCATTCATAGTGCCGATAATTTCCGCGCTTTCAGACAGACGGACGCCATCGATATCATACAGGGCAAATTCCGCATCCCGCAGCGCCTCGCTGCACAAGCAATCCCCCAATACATTGCGGGCAAACACGGTGCTGCCCGCTCCCATAAAGGTGATTTTCAACATGATTGCACTCCTTCCTCCTTCATGAATTTATTGTCTTTATTCTAGCATGGCCAGTCACAAAACGGTATTGCACAGTGTTATATGAATTTGGTATAATGTTAGGCAAAGGCCGATAAGGGGAGTAAACGTTATGGCAAAGGAAGCCGAAGCCATGCTGCTTGAGAACCAGCATTGGCAAGAAATTAATCCGGTGCAATGTGGGTGGCAAAAATGCAGGCCAGGTCATGCCTTCGGTCCTTATACCAGGATGCATTATCTTTTGCATTATGTGATTTCCGGAGAAGGGACCTTTGTCATTCAAGACCGCCAGTACGCGCTGAGAGCAGGTAATATTTTTGTGATCCGCCCCTTTGAAATCACTTATTATGAAGCGGACCACACCGATCCCTGGCGATATATTTGGGTTGGATTTGAAAGCAGGATGGCGCTCCCCGCCGCCCTGAAAGAAGACGTTCTTTTCTTTCCGCAGGCCGGGCCGATTTTTTCCGCCATGTGGGAGTGCGCAGAACGGAAATCGGGGCGGGAGCTGGCTCTCTGCGGCCGGATATACGAACTGCTTTCCCTGCTCAGTGAGGACGCCGCCCCGGCAACGGGAGCCCTGCGGTATGTTGAAACAGCGAAAACATTCATTGAAACGGAATATATGCGCAACATTTCTATCGCCGATCTGGCGCGACAGCTTAACCTTAACCGCAGCTATTTCAGCAGCCTCTTTCGCCAGCATACCGGGCGTTCCCCCCAGCAGTTTCTAACCGAATGCCGGCTGCGTAAGGCGGCAGAACTGATGTCAGAACACGGCTATACGCCCGGAGAAGCGGCGTTATCCACCGGTTATCCGGATATTTTCAGCTTTTCCCGGATGTTCAAGCGCCATTACGGCATCTCCCCCAGCGAATATGTCCGCCAACAGGTTTCCATTGCCGAAGCGAAAAAAGACGAGGGACACGGCCCAATCCCTTAAAGCCGTGCCCCTCAAAAAAGGACGCACTTCCAGTATATCGGCCGTTTTTTCCTTTGTCAAATTTTAGAAGCCAATATTTTTCCTCGGAAAGTTTTAAGAGCAGAACGCAAAATACAGAAAATTCATTGACAGAAAACACAATATATGGTATAGTATAGGTGTTGTTAGGTTTGAGGTAATGGCTTCTCTGCAAGCCTTGGTTTGAGTTAAAAGGTCGGATGAATCCCCACCCGGGGGTTGATCCGGCCTTTTTCGGTTTTTGTCCCGGAGGGCGGAAACCAACAGCCAGGAAAATCCAACCGGTAACAACGAAAGAAGGCCGGCTTTCACTCATCATGAGATGAGTTGAAGGCCGGTCTTTTTTTGTTTTACAAAACAAAAGGAAAGGACGACCGACATGAGCGAAAGCACGAACAATCCCCTGAATGACTTTCTGAACCAGGCGGAGGAGGAATCGGAGAACAGCCTGTTTGCCCCGATTTCTTTTCCCAGCCAGCCGGAACCGGCCGGAGCGGCTGTACCCGTCCCGCCGCCCGTTCCAGCACCGCAGGCGCCCGCCGCGGAAATGCCGGAAATCCCGGCGATCCCGCCGGTGCAGACGCCAACACAGGCTCAAACGCCTGCAACCACGCCAGCCCAGCAGAAGCCTACACCCGATAAAACGGAGCCGCCGGCAGCGGTACAGCCGGACGACCCCTTTGCGGAAGCCTTAAAAAAGGCACAGGCGAAAAGCGAGGAGCGGCTGGCAGACAGCTTTGCCGGGAAAGACGCGGTGTTTGTCTACGGCAAGGCAAAAGATCCCATTTCCGACCGCGAGTGTACCTTTGAGGATTTGCGGGCCAGGTATGAGGCCGATTTTCCGGAGCTGTCCGACGCCAAAAAGGTGTCCTGGATCGTGCTCTATGGGAAAGTCACAAAAACCATACTCAACCCCGGATCGGACAAGGTGTACGACATCAAGGCGGAAATCGAGAAATCCAAGACATTCCTGGAAAACATCCGCAAGGCCAAGACCGACGCGGAGAAAGCCCCGGAATGCCATGTCAAACCGTCCATCCGTGCCCAGAGCAAGGGCGAAGCGTGTGGACTTCCAGCCTACAAAGCCTACTGCTCCACCGAGGAGGAAGCGGCGGCCTGCGATAAGCCGATCGTCATCCTCCCCTCCCGGGACGGCAGGCTCTACGAAAGGCGCAAAACCCCCGTGGGGACTTTTACGGCTCCGGCAGCTCGTCTGCCGGAGCTCCCCCTCCTGGAAGCGGGGTTCCAACCGGCGCTCCCCAAAATCCCCATGCATATCCTCATGTTTGTTCTCAATTTTTTCAAGCGGCTGTCCGAGCGGTATGAGGTAGAGGCGCTGGTTCACATCCTGTACGACACCATACACAGGAAATACACCCTGCGGGTGCCCAGGCAGGAACTAACGGCTGTCAGTGTCGATTCCGTTATGGAGGAGGACTACCCGGACTATCTGATCCACGTCATGGACATCCATTCCCACAACACCATGCCGGCGAAGTTCTCGGATATTGACGACCGTGACGAAAAGGCAACGCGGCTGTATGCCGTGGCCGGACGCTTCGATCAGGTGTTTCCGGAGATTGCCGTCCGGGCCAGCTGCGGCGGGCGGTTCATCCCTCTGCGGCCGGAAGAAGTCTTTGAATCCGACTTCAAAGCCTATCCGTATCCGTCGATCTGGGAGGATCAGCTCACCCTCCCCGCATCGGAGCCGCTGCCGGCTCTGCCGTCCCGCACATCCCGCGTAACGGTGCGCCGGCACCGCCCATGGAGGAATCCGGATGAGATATTCTAAAACGGCCCCTGTCAAAATCGTGGTACTGGGCGCCGGCGGGACCGGCGGCTATGTCATCCCGCATCTGTATCGTCTGGGCTACGCTTCGGAGCATCCCACCCGGATCATCGTCTGCGACGGCGACGTGGTAGAACAAAAAAACCTGATACGGCAGAACTTCGTGGAGCAGGATATCGGGCGGAACAAAGCGCAGGTGCTGGCCGAGCGGTATGCCGCCGCTTTCGGTATCGAGTGCGAGTACCGGCCGGAATTCATTGAAACGGAAGAGGAACTGGATGCCCTGACAGCGCCGGATCACTTGCCGTATCCTATGGAGCCGCAGCGGGTGATCCTGCTGGGCTGTGTGGACAACAACAAGTCCCGGCAACTTTGCCACCGGGTTTTCCAGCAAAAGCGAAACCTCATCTACATCGACGCAGGCAACGGGGAGCACACCGGACAGGTGGTGTGCGGCGTCCGGCAGAGCGGCCGGACGCTCTACAAGCCGATATGCTCACTGTACCCGGATCTGCTGGAGGACGAGGACAAATTCCCGTCGGAGCTGTCCTGCGCCGAACGGGCGGTATCCGCCCCACAGTCGGTCACGGCCAACCTGACGGCCGCCACCGCGGTGGTGTCCTTCCTCTACGATCTGCTGATCGCCGGCGACCTGAAAACCCGGTACGTGACCTTCTCCTCGAGGCTCATCAGCATGAGGGCTGAGGTTGTCAGACAACGGCCGAAGAAAACTACGGCGAAAGCTGCATAACAGAAGGGAGAAAACGATCCATATGGCTGCTCATCGTTCTATTCAAAAATGCTTCCAGCGCGGAGGCGTAATGCTCAACCAACGAACAACTGATTGAACGGAAAGGAAACCGCCATGTATGAAAAACGACTGACCTTTTCATGGAACAGACAGCCCTCTCATTTGAAGGGCAAACCGGCCTGCCTCTCTGTTTTCCAGGTTTCCGAACACCTCCCCGACGGAAGGGAATGGCTTATCTATCAGGATATCCGGCTTCAGGCAAACGACCTCGAACCGGATGTGTGTCACTTTTTTCATAAGCTCTCCTGCCAACCGGCGCAGCATCGCAGAGAAAAGGGGGCGGCTTAATGGAGCGCGGTTACTGGCTGCCGCCCCGCGCCAAACATCTGGCGGCCTATGCCGGGTTCTATATCGACAGCGAAACCGTCTATCAGGCAAATATGGACAGCGGCTGGAACCGGCTGCTGGACGGGCTTTGTCAAAAGCTCACCAACTATGAATCATCCTTTCAGAAGCGATGCGCATGGACAAACAAGCAAGCTGGCCGAAACCGCTTTGTCATCCTGAAAAACGAGGAAGTGGAAATCATCGCCGAGGATGACGACGAATACGTCGCCGTGTTTGTCATTATTCCAGAGGACTGCCGGAACCCGGAGGAAATCAAGCAGATTTTCCCGCGTTACGTTACCCTGCTGCGGACGGCCTTGGCCGAGATGTACCCGGGCCATATTCTCAAAAGAATTAACTCCCAGCACGCCAAAGCGGTGGGATGAATCGAGACGGAGGAATTGTATGCTGATAACGTTCAAACGGCTGATCCTGGAACTCACCCGCCAATGCAATATGCGCTGCGCACACTGTATGCGCGGCGAACCGGAGGACAAAACCATAGGCACCAGCATTTTGGAACGCCTGTTCCGGGAGGTGCGCCATATCGAGCATCTGGGACTAACCGGCGGAGAACCGGCCCTTGTCCCGGAGCAGATTGAGTGGATCGTCCATTTAGCCAAACGCTGGGGCTGCACCATCGGGCATTTCTTCTGCGCTACCAACGGCAAGGCGTATTCCCCTGCGTTTACAGAGGCCCTGGAAAAGCTGTACCGCTATTGCATCCAGAAAGACCAATGCACCCTGTCCATCAGCTTCGACCAGTTTCATGAACCGGCTGATCCGAAGGCGGTGGAACAGTACAGCCGCCTTCCGTTTTATAAGCCGGTGAACGAACGCAGGACGCTTGCGCCAAACGAAATCCTGTCCGAAGGCCGAGCAAAAGAAAACGGCCTGGGACTCATGGCTTTGCCGGACCAGAGGTGGCTCTACGAGTATTCCCTTAAAGGCTTCCACATGGAGTGCGGAGACATCGTATATCTCAACACGGACGGCGATGTGCTGCTCAATCCGGATATCAGCTACCGAAACCAGAAAGGGAAACGGATCGGCAATATGCTCAATGAGAATCTGCCGCATATCCTGGTAACCCATCTCTATACGGTGAAGCTGGAACCGCAGAAGTATGCGTTTTCTCTGCACCTGCACGCAGATCCGGGGACAGTGGCTGACAAGGCCATCGATGACATCCGGTATTACCGGCAGGAACAGCAGGTCATGGCAGCGTATGCCAACGGTCCGCACAATATCCACATCACGCCGGTCCATCCGGCGTCTGCGGGTATCCCACCGGAACTGCTGCTGACTGCAGCAGAACTTCCCGATTTCCAGCAGGGAAACAACCGTCTGATCGGAACCAAAGTGACATACAGCCTGCCGGACGGTAAAACCGCGGGGGCGGTTACGCTGGAAGTGCTGTGCCATCCGCTGGAGGACGCCGATGAGTGAGCCGGAAGTACACTATTACTGTCTGGAAGAACTGGCGGAATCCGCAAAAATCCTGCAAGCAATCCGCGAACAGCTTCCCGTTATCCACGCCCAGTATAGACAGCACCGGGGAACCGGGCAGCGGCAGGAGATAGATGCATTGGTGGATATGCAGGCAGCGGTGAGACGGCTTTGGGGAGAATTTCCCAGCCTGATCCAGCGCCTGTGCGAATACGGCGATGATGAGCTGCTGAAGACAGCCAGAAAGCTGTACGAAGCCCTCAAACGCTATGACTATCTCGGCGCATCCGATCTGACGCCGCTCTGCCGGGCGCTGGAAGCCTTCGAGCAGATGCTCCCCACGCCAGGCCGGAACATCAACGCTGCTACTTTGGGCAGACTCATGAACCGGGTGCGCATGGGATACCAGCCCACCGACCCGGCTCATGTGGATCTGCTGCGCCGGGCGGTGACATTCCCGACGGAACCGGTCAACCTGCTCGATCCCTGCTGCGGGGAAGGCGAGGCGCTCGCCCGCTTTGCGGACGGCGCCAACGCCGTGACCTACGGCATCGAAATCGACGAGCTGCGGGGTGAAATGGCGCAGAGGTGTCTGAACCGCGTCGGCTTCGGCAGCTTCTTTTTCTCTCGGGTGAGTCCCGGTGCGTTTCAGGGGCTTTTTCTCAATCCTCCATACCTGTCGGTTCGCACCGAATACGGCAGTCGGCGGCTTGAAAAGAGCTTCCTCGCCGATGGGCTGCGGCTGCTGCAAAACGGCGGACTGCTTGTCTACATCATTCCCTACTACCGGGCAACGCCCGACATCTGCCGGGTGCTGTGTGAAAACCTCAATGATCTGCGGGTACACCGCTTTATGGGGCAGGAGTTCAGGCAATTCCGCCAGGTGGTGTTCCTCGGAACCAAAATCCCCCGCCGGGAAGCCTCCGGAATGGCAGAACGCCTGTTTACCTACCTGCTCTCCCCGCAAAACATACCGGAGCTGGATCAGCTTCCGGAAAGCGCCTATGTCATTCCGCCGGCGGCTAAGCCGGTGGAACAGTTCAAAGGCGATCAATTCAATGTCGCCGAACTGGCCGAACAGCTCAAGCGATCCAAAACCCTCGACTGCCTGTTTGAAAACCGTACTCTCGACAATCGGGAACGGCGGCCGCTTCTGCCGATGAACCTGTCTCAAATCGGTCTGATCGGAGCCAGCGGTCTGATGAACGGGTTGGTGGAATGTGATACCCCACACGTTATCAAAGGGCGCATCGTCAAAGAAAAGAAAACCCATATCGGCATTCCGGACGAATCCGGAAAAGCGGAAATACGGCAGGTCACGTCCAACAAGCTGATCTTCAACGTATTGACGCCCACCGGTCATCATTCGCTCGGGTAACTATGAACAGAAAAGAGGATTCCATTATGTATCAACAACCCCATTTAACGGCTGAAGAATCTGCTTTTGCTGCGGAACATCACCAGCTTATCTACACCTATCTGAACCAAAACCATCTACCGGAAGAGGAGTTTTACGATGTGGTGGTCTTCGGATACCTGAATGGAGTGCGCAAGCACTTCCGGCGGGAGGATCTGCAGGATTATGCGTTTGCCACGCTGGCCTGGCGGGCGATGGACACCTGCTTTGCCAATTACGTTCGTGCCAAACATCGTCCCAAACGAAAAGCCACGGTACTCAGTCTGCAAGCACACGCGGGCAGCGGGTACCGGCTGGAGGAAACCATTGCCGATGCGAAGGACACGGCGGAAGAAGCTATCCAATCACTTGCGCTGGAGGATACTCTAAAAGGCTTTGAAAGAAGCGACAGGGAAATCATTCGTCTGCTGTACGAGGGATATCCCGGAAAGGATATCATCCAGGCGCTCGGCATCACCGCCAGGGAACTGAGCGAACATCTGGCGCAAATCCAGGAAAAAATCCAGAAGGCGCCGGCTCTACAGGCAGCCTAATCCAACGACAGAAAGGGTTATCAGCTTTATGGTTCGAATTCGCTATCTGTTCGTCAGAATCCGCCTCCGTCTGGCAGGACAACGGGCTCTGGCAGCCAAAGACCGTCTGACAGCCGCAGTTCAGGACAGCCACGACACCACTCAACTGCTGGACAGGCGTTACAGGCAGTTCCTCTCCCTGGCCACAAAGCGGGAAAAAATGGCCGTTGAGTGTAAACGGCTGCTCCGCCTGCGGAATAAAAGTAACTGCCCGATCCTTCGTATCCGGCTCGAAACAGGAGAAACCCACATTTCTCCGCAGGCTGAACAGGTGCTGACCGCCTTTGACCGTACGGTGTTCCTGGCGCGTCATCAATACGGCGACTGGGGTGACCTCCCACCCAGCGACTGGTGGTACAACAATATGGCCGCTCAGTCCGGGGAAGGGATAATCTGTTCCCGGTATGCCTGTCAGGACAACCGTTATGTCCGAATCGAAACCGATATGACAAAAAAACAAACGAGAATAGTACTGGAGGACATACCATGAAACCAACGCTCAATGCTTCCCTCCTCATCCGTAATCTGCGGGACACGGAGGATCAGTCGGCACAGTCTGCCAGACTGCCTGTCTGTTTGGCCGATGCGGGGGACGGCGTAAGCTATCTGTTTATCAACCTGCTTTCCCCGTTAATGGACGGCCGGGAGGTTCATTCCACGCAGCTCGATATGCAGCGGTTTACTTTGGAGGATATCCAAGCCCTTTATGACTTCTGGGGAAATAAACCGGACGCCCTGTTCCCGACCCGCAGAAAGCTGCGAAAGTTTTACCAGACCCTGACCGACACACTACCGAAGAATGCATCCATTGCTTTTCTGTAAGAGGTGGCCTATGTTTGAAGAAGTAGTTATTAACCCGGATTACACTCTCGGCGTTTTGTCTATCGAAAAGCTCCTGCACGACCATTTGGGGGCGGTCATGGGAACACCAATCGATGAAGATTATCTGTATGAATGTATGTACGAAGCCATCTCGGAAATTGCCCAGGATGTGGAGTGTGGATATAACGACGACTGGGCAATGAACATCTTCCATATCGTTTTCCCCTCCATGCGGTCGTTCTATGACCTCTGCCGGGAACACAGCCGGCGTCACCGGGTCAGCTTCAAGCGCAATCCCTATGTCAGAGCCGCTGCCCAAGCAGTAAATGAGCATATGGAGAACATCGACGATTACGATGTAAACTGGCGGCTGTGCACCCCCAAAAAGGAATATCCGAAAAAGCGCTGCGAGCTGGTTGTGTATACCGGTATGGAATTCTATCAGCCGGTAGAGCTGGTGGAAAGCCTGTGCGAAATCCGGGAGTTTTACATCGAGGCGGAGAAAAAGCTGCGTCTGGAATTGCATGGCTCGAAACCCGAAGATACACCGGCGCCGCTTCTGCTTCCGGCTGTACCCGAAAGGAGAGCGGCATAATGAAGGACGAACTGGTGCTGCATATTCGCGAGGATAAGACCATCCTGGTGGAGATCCGGGAGAAAGGCGTCGTGCGCACAAAACTCATTGATATCGACGCGCTGCTGGACTGCCTGACCGACAGTATGGGCGGCATTCAAATTCAGACCGGCATCCTGCCGAGCAACATTATCAGCCTGACAATCCGTGATGACAGCCGTTATGCGGTAGTGGAATTTCCCGACGAATACGCGGATATTACCTATATGTCCACGACTTATGAGCATTTTCCTCTGCCGCGCCTGCTGTTTGGATTTCGTCTGGAAAGCAGCGGCCGGATCTCCGCGGTCAACCTGGGGGTTCCGGCGCTGGGAAAGCTGACCGAAAAAACACCCATGTTCGCCTATCCCTTCTCCAATGTCAACCGCTTTTTGCTGTGTACGGGCGCCAACAGCCTCCCGCGTATTCCAGTGCTGCAAAGCCTGCAAAATCTTCCGGGTTTTATCGTATCCCTGCCGGATAACGACGATTATTTTCATGAACAGCATAACCGGCTGGGGCTTGGACATCGGGATCTGCTGGAGCATCTGCGGGACAAGGACAGAACGTACTATTACAATCATGTGCTGGTTCCCATGCCGGGGGTCACGCTGAAAAACTTTATATCGGAGGTATGAGAAATGACCGAGAAGCAAGCGAAACTGCTGGCGTATCCTTTCACGGCCGACGAGATCGAATGGCGCGTTCTGCTCACCACAAAGGACAAAAGAAAAGGGCAGGTCGCCGCATACATCGATTCCCGGGCCATCCAAAAGCGGCTGGACGACGTGCTGGGCCGCGAGAACTGGAAAAACCATTTCATCACCATGCCGGGCAACTCCAACAGCACGACAGCGCATATCTGTGAAATCAGCATTTACTATCCCGACCGGCAGGAATGGATCACCAAAAGCGACGGCGCAGGCAGCACGGACATCGAACCCATCAAGGGTGGGCTGTCCAACGCTTTTAAGCGGGCGGCGTCCATTTGGAATATCGGACGGTATCTGTACGAGCTGCCGGGCATCTGGGTAATGCTGAAGGACGGCAAGTATATTGATCCCGCGGAAAAGCCCAAGCTCACCAAACACTACAACCAGTTTGTCAACCAATACCTGAAAGCTCAGCAGGCAGCGGAACAGAAGAGGGATTCCGCACAGACGGTTTCTCCCTCCATTTCCGCCTCCTCCGCTGCCACCCCGCCTGCGTCCGGCCGCTTCCAGAGTTCCGCAGCGCAGCCGGACACCTATCGGATCGCTCAGCTCAACCGGACACAGGGAACTCACCCCAACACGCTGGTTGTCCTGCAAAGCCCGGCTGGCGAAAAGGTGACCGGTTTTATCAAGGGCCAGCCTTCCTTACAGGTCGGCCAGAACCTTCACAGCCTGAAAATTGTTGCTAAGGACGATCCAGTGGCCGGGAAATACAACATCATCGAAAGCTATGAGGCGGCAGCCTGACGAATTTCCCTAACAGCGGCCAAGCCGGCGTCCTTTGTGGGCGCCGGCCTGCCGGAACATATATCGAGAAAGGACGTACCGTTATGAAAATCCCCAAGAACAAAATCGCTCTCTTGGTTTCCATCCTGGCAGTCAGCGCCCTGGCCGTGTTCTGCGGCATTCTTGTCATGACAAGCGACAGTTTTACGCCCAACACCAAATACAGCTTTACGGTTTTGCTGCTCGCCATCGAGACCGCGGTCATCGCCGTGCTGTTTACCATGCAGGAACAACTCACCCAGCGAAAGGATGACGCGGCGGCGCGGGAAGAAATTGCCGATCAGGAAAAGACCGTGGCCGAAAAGGAAACCGAGCTGAAGGACAAAACAAAGGCCGTCGCGGCGCGGGAAGAAAAGCTGAAGGAGCAGCAGGAAGAATTCGTGGAGCTGAAGCAGAAGGTCCTGGCGGCCGCCCGAAAAGAGGACGCGCCTTCCGAGCTGGAACAGCTCCGCCGGAAATGCGAAACCCTCGAAAAATTCCGCAGCAGCTTCCCGTACACCATCGCCGAGGGATATGTCCTGTTTGGCGTCATGCGCACCGAACTGAAAGTGTCCTCATTCAGCCGGTGGCTGCTGGTGGGGGAGATCGGCGGCCAGCTCTGGGCATACAGCCTCCTGCGGCCGGATACCCAATCCCATAAGGAGATGCTGTGCCTGGCAGCCGGAACCCACGCCCCCAAGGAACTGGAGGAACTCGACCTGAGTAAACAACTTTTGCGGGAATGAACCTGCACGGCTTGAAAGGATGAGCGATCCATATGGAACAAATTACTGCCATGAAAATTACCGCCCTGTCTTTCTGCACCTTCCGCAGCCACACGGAACCGGAAGGCTATGCTTTCGGGGACGTCACCTACATCACCGGGGATAACGGAGCCGGAAAAACCACCATGGCCCACGGGGTCGCCTATGCGTTGTACGGGGTATCCTTCTTCGGTGAGCAGGCGATTGAACGACTGATGAGTCAGGGCGCCGAAGGGACGCAGGTGCGTCTCGATTTCACCGATCAGGCCGGCAACCCCCACACGCTGATCCGCACCCGGAAACGGGACAAGACCTCCCTGCTTCTGGATTCCTACACCGTCCGTCAGGCCGACATCGACCGGATTTTCTGCGACAAGGACACCTTTCTTTCCATGTTCAACCCTTCCTATCTGATCGAACTCGGAGAAAAGGGGCGCGGGCTGGTGCTCAAGCACTTGAAGCCCGTGCCCCCTGGTGAGGTGCTGAAGCAAATGCCGGAGGCCCTCAGAGGGTATCTCGATAAGCTGGACATGACCCAGTGTTCCGTGGAGGAGATGACAAAAAACTACCGGGAGATGATCCGTCACAGCGAGCGCCAGCTCACCATCCTCGACGGACATTTGCAGTCGGTGCAGGAAGCCATGCGAACCGCCAGCCAAAGGCTGGATGACCTGTACAGGGAAAAGCTGGATGCGAAGCAAAAGGCGAACGCATTGTCAGACAAGCAGTTTGCAGGGATCGATCTGGATGACCTGGCGCTGCAAAAGGATGTGCTCATGCAAAAGCTGACGGAGGGATCGCGTGATACCGACGCCGCCATTCTGGAAATGCGCGCGAAGATTGAGCACACCCGGCAGAAGACCTATCAATCCAAATATACGCAGGCCAAAACGGAGCTCCAGGCCCAGATCAAAGCCCTGTCCAGTCAGTACAAGGCCCTGGGTGATCGGATAAAGGCCCTGCGAGCCGGTACCCAGTGCCCTACCTGCCTGATGCGTGTCACCGCCCAAAACCTGCCCGATGTGCGCAGCGGCATGATGGCCGAACTGCAAAGCATCGCGGCCAAAGGTCAGGAGCTGGTGGAACAGAAAAAGGGACTGGACGAACTGGACGGCAAAAGCGAGGCGGCCTTTGAACAATTCCGCGGTGAGGATCTGAAAAAGCTGACAGAGCAGCTGGACAAGGCGGAAAAACAACGGGCCGCCGTGCCCAATGCCAACGACATCCGCCAACAGATCGAACTCATTGAGGAGCAGCAGCGGCATGGAACTCTCAGCGAAGCCGAATGGTCGGATTTGCAGGCATTACAGGCGGAAGTGATCGGCATTGAAGCACAAATCCAGGCGGTGGAAGAAATGGCCGACGAAAAACAGCTCAAAGAACTGACCGACCGGCAAAAAGAGGAAAACGAGCAACTGCTGCAATATCGGAACATTCTGACCGCCCTGGCCGAATATGCCGCCAAACGCACCGAACTGGCCGTGAAGAATCTCCAGATGCCCAATGTGCATATCCAGCTTTATGACGTGGTACGTACGACAGGCGAAGTGGTGGACGTGTTCCGGTTCACGTACAAACAGCGCGACTACCGGACGCTATCCCTGTCGGAGAAGATCCTGGCCGGGATTGAGGTGGCGGCCATGATGCGGCGGATCACCGGCATCGACTGTCCTATCTGCATCGACAACACCGAAAGCATCGGCGCTTTCAATGCAGTGCCCATGCCCTCTCAAACCCTGCTGCTGCGCTTTGCCAGGGGCCGGCCGTTGACCGTGCAGGCCAAAAACAATGCAGTGCCCCATCCAGTGGTGCAGGAACTTAAGAAAGCGGGTTGACGTATGGCGGACGGACAGTACACATATATCGACGTGGTGGACACCGCCCTTCTGTGCGGGCTGGACATCAAGCCTTCCACTCTCGGCAACGACGAAGTGCAGGCTCGATGTCCTTACTGCCAGGACTATCGCTACCGGATGTATCTCTGTCATCGGCCTGACAACGCGACCTTCTGGTGCCACAACTGCGGCGTCGGGGGTAATGCCGTCACACTGTACGCCGATTTCAACCCCGGCGGACGGCGGCTGACAACGCGGGAGGCGTTCCGGGAACTGATGAACGAACCACAGGTACGGCACGGTGAACCGCTTTACACGCGGCCGGAGCCGCAGCCCGACCCGATCCGACCGCTGCACGAACGCAGCCAAATCTATCTGCAAATGCTGTCCCTGCTCGAACTGGAACCCCGGCATTATGAGAACCTGCGGCGCCGCGGCCTGTCGGATGACATGATCCGTGGGAATATGTACCGCAGTATCCCCACTGACTGGAAGATGAGGCGTCAGGTGACGGAGCGGCTGGCGGCACAATACGACCTGTCTGGTATGCCCGGCTTTTACACCGAGGACTTCCGCTGGCAGATGGCCGGCGGCCGGTACAGCGGCATACTGCTCCCCGTTTGCGATATGGATAATCAGATCCAGGGGCTGCAAATCCGGCTGGACGAACCGCCGCCGAAAACGGTGACGCTCCCGGACGGAAGCCGGGTAGAAAAAAAGGGCAACCGCTTCCGCTGGTTTTCCACCGGCGGGATGCGCAGCGGACAGAAGATTTTCGAGAACGGCACGGGGATCTCCAGCTACATCCATGTGGTCGGCGACCCCCACAGCGATACGCTGCACATCACCGAGGGGCCTCTCAAATCCGACATCGCCAGCTATTTATCCGGCGGCGAGCTGTTCATCGGGTTAACCGGCGTGCAGAACGTCCGGTATCTGGCGGATGTGGTGGAGCAGCTTCGGCCCAAACGTATCCTGGAATGTCTCGACATGGACGTGCGCACCAATCCACAGGTACAGCGAGCACAGACCAAGATCCGCTCCATCTGTATGCCGCTGTGCGAGGATTACCGCGCCTTTATCTGGCCGGTGGAGCAGAAGGGCATCGACGACTTTCTTTTATTTGAAAAGCTCAAGCAAGAACATCTCTACCGGGCAGCATGAGCGAATACTGGAGGATATGCCTGTATGAAAAACACCCCTTTTCCACCTATACTCTCTCCTATGCCGACTGGCGGGACTATAAAATCCATATGGTCAATATGTCCTATCGGGATCTGCAAATCATTGTGGACGTGTTGGACGACTATTCTTGGCTGTTGAGGGAACATATGGAGAAGAACCCGCCCCAGAATTTCTGGGCAAAGCACAACAAGGAGGAGCTTGCAAAACGCACCATGCAGATCAGCGACCGGCTGGCCGATGTTATCGGCCTCGACAAGTCCTACCCCAAATGCAAAAAGCACCTGGAAAAGCAGCAGGAGGCCCAGAATGATGTCGGAGGAGAGGCGCTGACTTTGGTGACAACCCGAGGCGCCCGATAGTAACACAAGGAAAGGACTTCACTCATGCAGCCTGAACGCAAGCGCAAAGACTATCAGCCTTTTCCCGGCCTTTACGATCTTCGCTTATTTGAACTCAATTCCAAACAGTTTGAAGCGGCCTGGCGGGTACAGGAATGCCTCTACCGGGCTTGCAAGTGCCGGGAGTATTACCGACAGTTTGACCCCGGTCGCTGGACGATGTTTCAGGATATGTCGGCACGTCTGCAAATGCTTATTCTGCCACTAAAAAAGCGTCCATGATAATGAGAACGAAAGGAAAAATAGCAATGAAAAGCATGGAAAATCTCATGGTAGTCCCGGAGAACGCCGGTGGAATCATCGGAAAATTCTTCTACTACTCCCTGGCAAACATCCTGATCCCCAAGGAACAGTTCATCCGTGTCGGCATGGATTTCGGCCTGCCGAAGTTCAAACCTGCAAAGGAATCGAAAGCCGGCGCCTATCGCAACGCGACGACCGCTCTTAAGGAGCGGATCGAAGTGAAAGACAGCGCTGGCACTCGAGTGTATCGGATCTATTGCCGGGACAACAAAAGGGAGGACTCTGCGCATATCTACCGGGAACTGGTGAAGGAAACCCTGAACGCCCGTACCAACGAGTACAAAAAGCTCGCCAATATCGTCTTTGACAAAGAGACTGAAACCATGTTCAGCGAGGATGAGGTCTATGACCCGGATGTGGATGTGGCCGAGTATTGCCAGCGGGCGCTCACCCTCTATGAACGGTATTGCACCTGCTACACTCTCGACCATGTGGATTCGGTTATCCAGGATCAGCTCGACCGGCTGCAGGCGAACAAAATCAGCATTCACGGCAACCTGTATTTTATCCCCAATCCGTATTTGCAGAAGCTGAATATGCTGGAAGATTATATCGACGCCATCAGCCAGTATAACCTTGGTGGTGGTCTGGTGATGAGCAATAGTATGTTTGTGGTGGATGATGATCGCCAGCGTCAAAAAATGACGGAGGAGTTTTATATCAACTACAAGCGCGATATCGAACAGTACAAAGAGCGTATTCAGCATTTCATTGATAACGGCTGCACCTCGCCGACGGTTATCAGTCGATGGCTGCTGAAGCTCAAGGCGCTTCAGGAAAAGAAAAACACCTACGAAGAGATTCTGAAACGGAAACTCGACGATCTCAACAACGACTATGCCATGCTCCAGATGCAGTCCGAAGAACTCCGTGTACGGAGCCTTCAGGGGCAAATGAAGCTGGCTGCCTAACGCATAAAATCCCCTGCGGTTCATGATGAACCGCAGGGGATTTGCTTGCCATAATCAAGCCCTTATTTTGTATTTATTATTGATTATTCGTACCGAATGTCATATAATAGTATTGAGGTGAGACGAATGGAAAAACGGTTAGCGAAAATCAATTTTTCTGCAGCGGGCGGTACGGCGTCAAAAGGCGCTCAAACCTGCAAGGTCACCTTGCCGACCGCCTGGGTGGAGGCGCTGGGTCTGAAACAGGAAAGTCGTGACGTCGAGCTTTCCTTTGACGGAAATACCATTATCCTTGCCCGTCCTCTGTCCGGGCAGGAATTTACCACGCAGAAACGTAATCTGGGGCATTTGCTGCGCCGGATACGCTTTTATGATGGCGACGGACTCTGTACCACCATTTATGCGGATTTTACCGATGAAACATTTGTAGTGGAGAACCATATAGAAGATCCTGTAAAAACCGCCTTTGGCAATAATCCGCTCCCGAACTGGGCGGATCTTCAGGCTTTTTTGCAGGAGCGGTGCATTCCCAGGGAGCGTGCCGGGCTTCGCGAGTATCTGGAAGCGCTGGGGATCGACGAATACGACCCGCTGAAAATCATACAAAGAACCGGAGGCCGCATGGCTGAGGATCATCAGCGGCTGGAGGTGGATGAGCTGTCATGACCATACGGCTTGTTTCGGATGAAAAGATTGCCGAAACTTCATCCAAGGGCAATCAGGAAAAATGGCGGGATGATGCCGCCAACTGCTGGTATAAGCTAGATCAATTCGGGTATGAGGCACTGGCTGAAACCGTGATCTCCGCTCTGCTGGAACAAAGCGGCCTGGAGAGCGATACCCCGTTTACCTTTGTACGATACCGGTTGGAGCGCATACACGTTCATGGGCGGGAGAGAACCGGATGCGTAAGCGAAAATTTTCTGAGGCCAGGACAATCCCTCATCACCCTGAATCGCCTGCTGACGGGCTTCCTTGGAATGCCGCTCAAGCAAAAGCTGGCGCGGCTTCCGAGCGATAAACAGAGAATTGCGTTTTTAGGCGAAGCCACAGCGGAATATACAGGGCTGAAAGAATTTCAGCAGTATTTGACGCTGCTTTTTGAGGTGGACGCGCTGTTTTGCAACGATGACCGGCATCTTAACAATATTGCGGTTATCGAGCAGGAGGGGCGGTACGCATATTGCCCGATCTTCGACAACGGCGCGGGGCTGCTGTCCAACACGCAGCTCTCTCCAATGGACATCGATCCCAAGGCGCTGATTGCCGCACTGCGGGCAAGGCCCTTCAACACCACCTTTACCCGCCAGATGAACGCGGCACGCAGCTTGACCGGAAAACAGCTTTTCATGCCAAAGCTGACGGTGGAGGACATTCACGCCGCCGTACATCCTCTGCTGGAATACTATCCTGTTCGCGACCGCGGCATTATCGCGGATCGCGTCGCCGCCTGCATCCTGACCCGACAGAAAGCTATGTGACTCATGTGGCTTTCGCCTCCACAAACCACCGGGGATCTTCATAATACAGATAGCTTTGCCGCTTGCCTATCTGAATGATGTACCGCATTCCGACTCCGCCGGCCTTTAACGAAGCGGCCCGGCGGCAGTCCAGCACTTTGTCGATTTCAAACACCGTTCCATCCTCCCAGGTTAGGGATAGCGGTGTGACTTTTCCGTCCACGTCAAATCGTGCCGTTACTTCCACATAAACCTTCCGTGCCATGCGACCACCTCTTTGGTATAGTTTGCTGCTGTTTCGGCAGACTATACCAAAGGGGCTTTTTTATGTGGATCGAAGAAGAATTCGACACGGAACTTTATGGCTACCAGAGCCGGTATACCAGACGATGGTATATGGGAAATTCACCGGAATAGAATCGGCGGTTTACACTTGGTGGTTTTGGATGACAAAGGGCCAGAAGGATGCGTAGATATGCAGCAAGAATACGGCGGTCCAAAAGCATAAAATAAGGACGCCGTGCAAGCGGCGCCCTTCAGCTTTTGAAAAAGGATTCCGGGTGGATGATATGGTCGTCTTTGGGATTCAGGCCGGATAGCTGCCGATCCGTCAGAAAAAGTCCCCGCCGCACGGAGAAAGGCCCGAACCGACCCCGCAGGGCGTCCACTGCGCTCTCCAATTCCTCTTGCTTCTGGATGGCGGCCACGTCCGGCAACAGGGACAGCTGCTCGTTCTCGCTTAAGGAGAGCCGGCAGGCCCGCACGCTCAAGGAGCGCACCGGCTTTCCGGAAAGGTGATGACGCTTGTACAGCTCAAACGCCTTCTCAAACAGGGCCTTGGCCGTCCGGTTGGGATAGGAGAGCCTGCCCTGGCGCTCATAGCTTTGCAGCTCGTTGTCCCGCACCCCGAGCTGTACGGTATCGCACACAAAGCCGTATTCCCGCATCCGTGCCGACACGCTTTCGCACAGCACATACAGGGTGATTTTGATGTCTTCGTCAGTCACCAGATCGCGGGGAGCGGTGGTGCTATTTCCAATCGACTTAATCAGCGATTTGGCTCCGATATTCGATACCGGCGACGTATCCAGCCCGTTGGCGAAACGCCAGAGCATAAGCCCGTTTTGACCGAGGATACTCCTTAAAAAGTCCTGGCGTGCATTTGCCAGATCGCCGATCGTCTTTATGCAGTATCGTTTCAGCTTCTGGTGGGTCGCCCGCCCGACATACAGCAGGTCGCTCACCGGCAGCGGCCAGACAATTTCTTTGAACCGGTCGCTGGTGATGACGGTGGTGGCGTCCGGTTTTTTCATATCGCTGCCGAGCTTCGCAAAGATTTTGTTGTAGCTGACCCCGACCGACGCGGTGACACCCAGCTCCTGCCGGATTCGCCGCCGCAGCTCGTCGGCAATCGCCCTGCCGTCCCCGAACAGGCCGATGCTGCCGGTCACGTCCAGCCAGCACTCGTCCAGGCCGTAGGGTTCCACCTGGTCGGTGTATTCGCCGTAAATCTTCCGGGTAATCTGGGAAAAACGCAGATACCGGTCATAATGGGGCGAGGTGAACACAATGTCCGGGCATTTCTGCCTGGCCATCCACAGGGGGTCCCCTGTCTGGACACCGCAGGCTTTGGCCGGGTAGTTTTTCGCCAGGACAATGCCGTGCCGGGCTTCCGGGTCGCCGGCCACGGCCACCGCCTTTCCCCGCAGTTCTGGATTGTACAGGCACTCCACCGAGGCGTAAAAGTTATTCAGATCGGAATGCAGGATGACTCTTTCCATAGGAGCTCACCGAATAAAACAAACGTTCTTATTTTTATTATAGGCCGTTCCCCCTGCAAATCCACCGGTAAATGTTGGTTCACCACTTGGATACGATCTTCCCGTACACCTGTTTTTTGTCATAGGCGTATTTCGTGATGACGATTATCACCGGGTCGCCGATGTGGAAATCCTCGTCGTACTGTTCGGGGGAATAGGTGCATAAGCAGTCGATGTTGTCCTCCAGCCGGCAAAAGACGCCGCCGTGGTATTTGCCGGTGATGACCGACGCCCGGCGGCAGTGAACGGGATGCCGGACATCCATCCCATCGAACGGGTGGGGTTCGGCCTCCTTGATGGACACGGCCAGCTTTTCCGTGCCGGGATTGTAGCGGGCGATGACGGCGTTGCAGGTTTCCCCGGGATGATACCGTTCCCGCAACTCCGGGATCATGGCGTAGGAGATGTCGCGGGGAGAAAGCGTCATGTCAAAGCCGCCGCAGGTGACAAGCATATGCTGCCGGCCGACGGCCAGCACATGGATCGATACTTTTTGCCCGGTTTCCGGGTGCGTGCGCAGAAAAGCACGGCGGCGGATCACCAGCGCCATGCGCCGGGATGCGATGCAACATTCCGCTTCCCGGTCGATGCCGGTAATGACATAGTCAATGGTGGCGCCGGTCATGGAGCGCAGGACGTGGGGCGGCCGCTTCGTCGTTTCGCTGAACCATACCTCGTTCTCCGGGATCAGCACCTTGACCCGATAGTCGATTACCACGAGACAGGGAATTTCCCGCCGCTCTGGCCTGCCGGTTTCCTCATTCCGTATCGTGACGCCCGCCTGATCCATGCCGACCACGCGGGCGGTCAGCAGGGATTCGGCGCGGTAGGACGCGTAAATCGCGTTCCATTCCCGGCGCTGTTCCTCCGACAAATCCTTGTCCAGCGCGGCCACAGCTTTTTCGTCGAGGTTGTCATTTCCTTTCACGGTTTTCCTCCTTACTTGCATACTTGAAAAAGTGGTACTCCCCGTCTTCCTTCCACACAAAGCAGTGCTCGCAGGGAATACAGACACGCTCCTGCTGCTCCGCTTTTTCCAGGACAAACACCACCAGCCGGTATTTGTGTTCGATGTTTTCCAGCAGCGCGCAGGTCAGGGCTTCCCGGCCGGCCGGCACCGGGCAGACGTCGTACCGCCACAGCCGGTACTCCTGTTTTCCGTGGTGATCTTCCAGCCGCTGCTTGAAAAAGGTCAGGGAAAAAGGCGGCGTCCCCTGCTGGAACAGCTCCACCCTTTCCGGTTCCATGAGCAGCATGATGTCGATAGCTTCGATGGTTGCCGGAACGGCCTTCTCCTCGTCCGTTCGGGAGATGAAGCCATGCAGACGCCGGATCTGTCCCAGGCATTCCAACTGGTGGACAATCGGTTCCCAAGAGGTATGGGGATAGGCCATCAGAAGCAGCTGCCGGGCGGCTTCCTCCCGCATCGTCCCGACACGCCGCAGCATATCGAGGAGGACCTTCTGGGCTTTACTGAGGAGCATCCCGGCTACCTCCTTCCAGTTCCGCATAGAAGTCGGAAGGCTTCTGATACGACGACGGAAGATCCAGAATGAGCCCGCTGTCCTGTTCGCAGACACCGTTCACCAGCACCGACATCAGATAAGCGGTGGGATTTTTCACGTCTCCCTCGTGTTGCTTCATGCTTTCGAGAGCCGCCGTGAGAATATTCGCGTCCAGCCGGCCCAGATACCCGCGCACCGTTTCCCGCGGAAGCCGGGCGTTGCCGATCTTCAGGGAGTCCGAATAATACAGCCGTTCGATGGCCGCCCGAAACATGGCCTGTATGTTCTCCCGGAACAGATACAGCTCGCATCGCTCAAATAGGTTTTGCAGAATGTCCTCGTCCGTCGCTCCGTCCTCCTGCGCCGACGCGGGACGGACAGACGGACTCCTCTCACTCTGGATATTCTCTGTATGAATATTCTCAATCTTTTTAGGGGGCCGTTTCGACAGGTCTGGATATGCCGTTTCAGCAGGTCTTGAACTGCCGTTTTGACAGGTCTTGATGTGCTGTTTCGGCAGGTCTTGAACTGCTGGATCGGCAGTTCTTGATGTGCCGTTTTGGCAGGTCTGCACGGCATAAGGCTCCGCGCAGCTTTCTTCAGCGGAACTTTCCTCCGGTTCGTCCAGGCTGTCCAGGAACTCCGTCGCGTCCTCGTCGGCCAGCTCCGCCTTCAGGACGTACAGCAGGTTTGGATACCCGCGCCCCTGCCGCTGCTCCACCAGCAGCCGGTGTTCGATCAGCTCTTTGAAAGCGGCAATCGCCTTTTTGTAGGAGATATTCAGGGTAGCGGCGGCTTCTTCGCGGGTGTAAATCAGGTATACCTCGCTGTCGCCGTTTATCCAGCCGTTTTTCTGGGACAGGGTGAGCCGGTTGAGCAGCAGGGTATACACGAATTTGGCTTCCAGGGACATTTCCCTATACTGCGGATTTGCCAGCAGCGTCAGAGGGAAGCGCAGAAATTCCTCATTCACCACGTCGCTTACCCGGTAGGTTCGTTCTATCATGAAAATCCCTTCCTTTTTCACAGGTCTTTGGGCGATACTTCCGTCAGGGTCTTGCAGTCGATGCCGTGGGAAAAATCAAAGGGCGGGTGCAGATCCAGGTCTTCGTCGTCCGGTCGGTATTCCTCCCTTTCCGGCGCCGCCGTGTTTTTTCCCGCTGGAACCGGTGGGACGGGACTTTGTGCATCCGGTGCACAAGGTTCCGGTTTGGTTTTTTCCGCTTCGTGTGCGCGCCATGCGGGGATATGGTCGGCGGCCTTGCAGCAGCGCAGCTTCTGAAAGTCAGGGTGTTCCTCCGGGCGGATCTTGTTCAGCAGCAGCGGCTTGGAGCCGCGGACGAGCAGGATTGCCTTGTCCCGCGGTAAACGGCGCACCTCATCCGGCATCATCAAAGGCCGCCCTGTGCTGATTTTGCTTTCGGTATAGCCTCTGGCAGCCCGCAGGCCGGGGGCCAGAGGGGCGGTGGGAATACTTGTGTTGTTGACCCGTACCGTGATCTTCCCACATTGATCGCTGATATACTCCGCCGTCATAGCGTCGTTGCAGCCGAGCATCAGCTGATAATCGCAGTCACCCACCAGTTCCTGCCATTCGGTGCGGGGATATCGGTCGGCCAACTGGCTGACCGACTGCGCCACACACTGTATGTCGATGTTCCGGCTTCGGGATACGCTCAGGTACTTTTTGCTGTTCGGCAGGTCGATGTTGCAGAATTCATCCATAACGACATTGACCCGCACGGGCAGCCGACGGTTTTCCGATTTCCGCGCAAAGTCGAACAGGCGGATGAACAGCAGGGAGAAAAACATGGAGGACAAAAACCGGTAGGTGTCGTCCTGGTCAGAGATGATGCAGAAATAGGCGCATTTGCGCCGGCCGGGTTCCTCCAGGTCGATTTCGCTGTACTTGGTGATGCAGTCCGCCAGTTTGTTTTGAAAAACATTCAATCGTGAGCCCAGACCGATCATGATGTTGCCCCAGATGTTGTGGGGGGCCTGACGGAAGATGCCATAAGGCGTCAGGGCCGGATGACCTGACGGCAGCGCCCGGAACCGGGCGTCCAGTTCGTTGACCGAGGTAGAGGCCAGCAGTCGGTATATGGTGCCCAGACTGCGTTCTTCCGGCGGGAGCAGCTTATCTGTCCCCGGACAGGTCATGCTCTGGACAAGGTGGATCAGCGCCATAAGCAGGTTTTTCTCCGCTTTCGACCAGAAATCTTCGCGTTCCGAATCGGCGGAGGTGTTACGGATAATGATTTCCGCAATATGCTGCACCAGGTTAATGTCCCTGGAGGAATCCATCAGGCAGTTCCAGCCGTCCGACGCCTCCAGATCCAGCAGGTTATAGCTGCGGACAAAATATCCCTGATCCCGGAGGTATTCGGAATACATCTCGAAAAACTCCGCCTTGCTGTCGCAGATGACCATACTCTCCCCGCGCCGGGCAGCGTTCAGGATGAAGGGCATAATGACCCCGCGGGATTTCCCGGTGCCGGGAGCGCCGTATACCATGAAGTTTTTCGACATGCCGGGCAAATCCTTCATACCGACATACTCGCCGCTGTCCAGTCGGCCGAACAGGGTGGCAGTCATGGTATCCAGCCGGCCGAGCTCCAGGACTTTCGCCATGTCCTTTTTGTCCATCCAGCCGGAGGTGCCATGCGTGCCTTCCGGCAGGATTTCCAGCCCCCGTTCCTTGTCCAGCACCGACTTCCGGCCGGACAGCAGGGAAACGCCCTTTTTGGTGAACAGGCAGTAAAGGATGACCGCACCCAAGGTGATCCCCAGGCCGCGAGGGGTAAAAACGGCGCGGAGGTTTGGCGCCGGTTCCCAGGTGAATGCTTCTCCGGCGAGGATGCGGAGGAACATACCGTAAAGATAGAGGACGGCAGCGGTAAGCGCCGCGTATCGGGGCAGCTTTGGCTTAACCCGAATCCAGACGGTCTCCGCCCTGTCCTCTAGTTTTCGGAGCTTGTCCGAAAGTCGGGGCATACAAAACTCTTCCTTTCCCGGTCTGAAAAGGCGAGCAATCCGGTTCGGGAAGCTGCGGCGGCAGGCCGAGGATCTGTTCTGCGAGCTGCGCAGTGATCGGGTGCAGGACGGCGCTGCGTCCCTTCAGAACCTGCTGCACGGCGGCAGCCTGGGTCGATAGCAGGATGATATGTGCGGTGGTTCCCTCCTTCGTTGCGGAGATGCTTTCAAACCGCTTGATATGGCAGTCGATGCCGATGAGAAAATCTTCACCGGCCGATTTGCTCCGCCCGTCCGACTGCCGATTCACGGGCGGCAGGTAGTCTTTTCCGAGGAGCCGGCGGATCAGCTTCTGCCGGTAGCCGGGGACGCTGA
>USCI01000024.1 GCA_900553255.1 uncultured Oscillospiraceae bacterium
ATCCAAGCCGCTCTGCTATCTCTTGCCGTGTCAATCCCATCTCCCGCATAGCCAGGATTTCTCCCTCTAACGCTTGCAGATGTGTGTATTTGTTCTTGGACATATGATCGCCCCCTGTATAGGTTTATTTTCCTACTCAGGGGGCGTTTTGTCCATTATCCGTTTTTTCTGGTCCGGTTCAAACCGGGAGGCCCCTGCACGGATGTACAGAGGCCTCCCGGTGTGATAAGCAGGGGACACAGGCGCTGCCTGCGGCAAACCGGCTCAGAAGGATGTAGCGGTTTTGGTGACGGCCGGCGTTCCCGCCGCAGTCCTATCTGCGGACGATTCCTCCCCGCGGATGGCTTTGACCGACTGACGCTCGATAATCGGGGCGGGAAAAAGGTAAGCCGGTTCCACCGATTTCCCGCTTCGCAGATTGAGCAGGACCTGCATGGCGGTCTGACTGATTTTTTGGTAATCCTGTGCGGCACTGGTCAGGGGAACCTGCAGGTGGTTGCACAGCTGAAGATTGTCGAAACCCGTAATGGACAGCTGGTCCGGGATGACAATCCCGCACGCGCTCGCCTGCTGCTCCACGTAGGCGGCCAGCAGGTCGTATGCGCACGCCAGCGCTGTAGGAGGCTCCTCCAGCTTCATCAGCTCCTGCAGCTGCTGACTTACACGGCCATGCTGTACAGGATTGTTTTCCGGAAGCATGATTTTCGCGTTCGCGGACTTTTCCAGCTCCACAAAATACGCGTTGTTCGGTGTAATGCCGTTGTCCAGCAGCGCTTTCAGGTAGCCCCGGAACCGCAGGTTCTCGTTTTCATCGTTGAGCGTATGGCAGTAATACGCGATTCGCCGGTGCCCTTTGTCGATCAGGTACTGCACCATGTTGTACATGGCCTGGTAGCTGTCGGTCTTGATATACGGGACGTCCAGGCCGGGCAGCTTCTTATCAATCGACAGAAGCGGAATGCCCCGGAAAAGAAACTGCGAATACAGGGGGATATTCTCAAAGCTTTCGATCGGATAGGATATGACACCGGCGATATCCGTCTCCAAAAGCTGTTCAAGAATCTTTCGCTCTTTCTGGCAGTCGCGGTCCGAGTTGAAAATCGAGAGCATCAGGTGGTTTTCCTGTGCGAGCTGCTGCATGGACGACAGCAGGGGAGGGATGGTATCGGAGGAAAAGGGGATCACCAGCGCCACCGTTGAGTGAAAGGAATAGGGAGTTGATGGTGAACCCACGTCCGCCGGCTCATCTCCGCCGCCTGCCACAAACGTGCCTTTGCTCCGGAATCGTTTGATATAGCCGTGCTGCGCCAGTTCCTGAAGAGCTCGGGATACGGTGATCCGGCTGACTGAATACTGCTGCATGATTTCAAACTCGGTGGCAATCCGATCGCCTTCCGCCAGCTCTCCCGTCTCAATCTTTTCCTTAATATCATTATATATATTCTGATACAGCGGCTGGTAAGCGTTATTGATGGCCAACACCTTCTTTTTCATGAAATGGAACAGATCCTGTGCCCTCCACAGGCAGTCGGGTCGCAGCACACCGGACACAAAGGCGGCACATTTTCTCTTTTCTGCATTCTTTTGGGCGTAAGCGCTTTTGGAAAACCGAACAATATGCCGCACCCCAATGCCCTTTTGCAGATAAACCGCATAGATTCTGCGGCACGGAGATTTGTACGGCAGCAAGTGGTGAAAAGTATATCATGCGAGGCGAAAAAGTCAATGGGTGAGGCTATTTCTTTTTGCCCGTCAGCCGCTCGAACAGACGGTTCAACCGCCCGAATCGGAAGTGCAGAAGCAGCACGATGCCGCAGCCCACCACCAATACCGCGACCGGAATCACGATAAACAGCCACCAAAGCCCGCTTCCCGCGTCGGTATCCGTCGGCACATCGCTTTCCTCACCGCCAGGCGCTTGAGTTGGTACAGCCGATTCGGGCGAGGATGTGTCCGTCGTGTCGTTTCCGTTGTCTGTGGCCGGATTTGTCGATTCGGAGGTCGGAGCCGACGGGGCGGTTGTGTCGGACACGGTGGTGTCCGCAGTGGCGGTGGTCGGTGTTTGGGTCGTCGTTGCGGTGGGATTGTCCGGTTCGTCCGGGTAATCCGGCGTTACCGGGCCGCCGCCAAGCAGTTTCTGCACCGCCGTATAGGCGGGTTTAACCGCGCCGATGTTGCCGTCCTTGTCGCAGTGCACCAGCCCGAAATGCGATTCGCCGTTGAATGAACCGTGATCGTACTCATACCGCATTTCGTCCAGCAGCTCATATATAATCAGTCCCTTGATGCGGTCGTTGTAGCGGTAGACCTGCTTCATCAGGTCAGACAGATAAGCGGTGTTGGTATCATAGTCGTTGTCCGCTGTGGGCCACAGGTTGGTTTCACAGATGATGATGTCCTGGTCGAACTTGGTCAGCAGGGTGTTCAGAATACCGCTGATATCGCCCATGTTGCTGTACCAGTCCAGCCCGATAATATCCCATTCCAGGCCGTTGTCCCGGAAGTATTCCAGCATGTAGGTGTGGCGGTAGCTGAAATTGATCACTGCCTTGGTGTCGGCGCAGCCCTCGCGAATGCCTTCGATGGCGATCCGAAAGTATTCCGTCCACTTTTTCAGATCGCTTTCGTAATAGTCGCGCGACGTAGACCCGTCACCTTCGCCGCCGTTCGGCCAGCGGTTATGCATCAGTTGGACGTCCATTTCATTAAACACCTGAATATACCGGATGCGGCCGTGGCCGGACTGACCGTTGTAGCGCTCGGCTACCATGCGGAACCGGCTCTTGAGAACCTCGCCGCCGTTTTCATAGCCGGCCGCTGAGTCCATCACCAGCATCATCTCCATCCCGTAGGCATCGACCAGCTTTACCACCTCGTCCAGGTAATTCAAGTCGTCCATGGTGCCTGGGTTGAAGTTAAATCGGTAGAGCTTCACCCCTAGTTCGGCGGCCAGCCGGATCTGCTCCTCCAGTGTGCGTTCCGGATAGGCGGCATAGCCGCGGTTGTGACCGTTGACGCCCCACAGGAAATCGCTGCGGCCGCTCACGGCCGGGTCGGCCGCGGCTGCCGCCGGCAGAATGGCCCCCGCCCACAGCAACAGGGTCAGCGCGACGGTGAAAAGCCGGGTAAGGGTTTTGCGCATCATTTGGACTCCTCCTTTCCTCCCAGCAGGGAGGCAACCATCCGGTACGCGGGCTTGACCCGCCCTGTGCAGCCGTGGGGGTCATTGACCACCAGGCCGAAATGCCCTTCGCCGCCTTCCTTGTCCGGTTCGTCCAGTAGCTCATACAGCACAAAGCCGATAAGTTTGTCATTCGGGTAGCGGTAGTAATACTCCATCGCGCGGCGGATATACTCCGCCTGCTCCTGCTCGGTGAAGCGGTAATCCCCCTCCCAGGCGTTGGCCTCGGCCACGATTACCTCTGGCGCGGGCAGGGCGCACAGCTTCTCAAGAGTGTCCGCAAGGTTGTTCCCACCGTGATCGGCAAGGTCGTAATACCAGTCTAGGCCGCTGATATCCCATTCCAGACCGTCCGCGGCCAGCATCGTCAGCAGCCCTGTGTGCCGCCACGAAATGTTGATGACGGTTTTGGCGTCCGGATCCCCTTCCCGAATACCGGCGGAGATAAAGCGCAGACAATCCCGGATTGCGGCGTATTTCCGGGGGCTGTAGTGTTCCGGCACGTCTCCTAACGGATCCTTGAGCCGATCCAGGTCCAGCGCAGGTATGTCCTGCTCGTTGGACAGCTGATACATCGCGATGCGGCCGCGGTATCGCGCCGCGATCCGCCGCGCTGCATCCTGCAGCTCCGCGGGCGCCGCAAAGTTCCACAGCCCATGGTCGAAGCATACCAGGAAAACCTTCAGCTTATAAGCTTCACACAGTTCCACAACCCGGTCGAGATACAGAAAATCCCCTATGCTCTGCGGCGTGCAGTTGATACGGTACAGGCCGACGCCAAGCCCCGCGGCAAGCCGGATCTGGTCTTCCAGCCGGGATTCCGGATACGCCGGATAATTCCGGTTGTGCCCGTTGACACCCCACAACCAGTTTTTCCGACCGGTTAAACTAAGCTCCTCCATAACAACCTCCTATTGACGGCTGAGATTTTTCAGCGGATCTGTTCCATCTGTTCTTCCAGCGCGGCAACCGTCGCGCTCTTGGTTTCCTGCACGAGCTGTTCGGCTGACTGATCACCAGGTACACAGTAATACAATACCTTATACGTGCCCTCGTGAATCGTCCAGTTCGCCGTCGAACCAAGAATGGTCGCTATGGCCAGCTTGTTGTTATTCGCCATCATGTCCAGCATCTCGCTCGACTCGTCGTCACGGAAATACCGCGCAGAATACTCGTCGTACATCACGTCCGCCGTGTCCGAGGCCAGGTAGCAGAACGCCTGCAGGAAGCTGCCGGCGTTGGCCAGCTCGGTATCCGAAAGCCCGGCGGGGATCATCAGGGTGCTCGAGTTCCAGTTCGTTGCTCCGGAGATTGAAGAGGCGCTGTCCCCACGGGGGAACGGAACAAAGCCGAAGTCGTCGTCCATGTCCATGATGTATTTTGCCGTACTGGCCGTGGTGCCGAGGAACAGACCGTGCCCCGACATAAAGAGGTTATACAGCTCCTCGTCGTTACTCGAGGTCGCATAAGCCGTGCCGTCCTTCACAAACACCTGATTCGACAGGTTGATCGCATTGATCACTTCGCTGCTGTCCATGTTGTAGATGACGCCGCCTTTGCCGTCCGACTTGAGCATCTGTGCGTTCACCGCCGCAAGCAGGGCTTCCGTCGCATCCGCCGAATAGCTCGTCTGCAGAATGCCGTACTGGTCCGCCGTGCTCATGCCCGGTCTTCCGTCCTTGTCCTGCGTTGCGGCCTTCGCCATATCCCGCAGCTTCTGAATCGTCCACTGGTTGTTTTTGACCAGATCATACGGATTCTCCAGCCGGCATTCCTCCAGGATGCGCTTGTTGAAAAAATATCCCATCACGGTGGTCGCATACATGTCCTCGGTTCCGACAAACCACGTGCCGCGTCCCAGCGTGGAGGCGTTCACCACGTCGCCGGCGTTCAGATAGCTTTGGGTGAGATCCACCGTCGATACCGTCTTCAGATCGGTCACCAGGTCCGAGGCTATGTACGAAAACGACTTGTAGACCGGCACCTCGATGATGTGGGCAAACGCCTTGCCCGAAGCGATGGTGTTGAAGGCCAGCAGCTGCATCTCATCCACCGTTTTCACCGTGATGTTCACCTTGCAGTTGAGCTTGTCTTCCAGCTCCGACAGCCGCTCCGCACACGCATCGCCGTACAGCGTCGTGCCGGTTTTGCGGTTGAATATGCCTTCCGCACTGTGGGTGTAGATCTCAATAGTGGCTCCGCCGAGGTTTACGCCTTCCAGCGGGTTTTTTGCCGACGGATTGTTTGGTGTGTCGGGGGTGTCCGGATTATCGGGATTGCCCGGGGTGGACGGCGTGCCGCTGACGTCCGGGTTATCCGGGTCATCCGGGCTGCCGGAGCTGTCTCCGCCAGGCGTGCCCGAAGATGTGCCGGATGAATCGGACACGGCTGAGCCGGATACGGGCGAGGAAACACCCGGGTCGCCCTTGCAGGCGGTTAGACCGCCTGCCATCATCAGCATGGACAGCAGGAGCGCGAATGCTTTTTTCAAGTCAATTCCTCCATTTCTGACGGACGTCTCACGGTCGAAAGCCCGGTTTTGCCACGCCGACCTTCAGATGCCCGTATAAATTGCCACAAATTTAATGACCAAAAGCCCGCTTGATTTTGTTTATGCGTTCAACTTGAGTATAGCAAAAGATACAAGGTGTGTCAATACAAAAAATCAAAAATATCGCAAAGAATCAAACGACGCACCATAACAGTATAAGATATGCCTATTTACTATAAATAAAATAAAGCAGATTTAGCCATAAAAGTAAAATTCACCAAACTGTTTTGCTATTTTCCCGTTGACATAGTGTCGGCAATATGCTATTCTATGATATAGCAAAGTGTAGGCGGGTTTGAAAGTGCGCGGCGACGATGCAGAACAGAAGGTGGAATTCGGCTATGACGAACAGAAGAACGCTTTGGCGAAGCGCCTTTTCATTGCTCATGGCGGTTGGCCTGCTCCTTTCCGGACCGGCGGTGCCGCTGGCGGCGGAAGAGTCGGCGGGTGAAACGCTGCAGGCTGCCGGGGAAACGGTTGCGACCGGATCTTATGCTGCCTATGCGGCCGCGAACGCCTCGTTTCCTCCGGCAAAGGCGGACTATCGCGCTGATGGGGGCGTTCCCTCCGCACGTTCCGAAAATACGGCGGTGGAAACGGATTACAGGGGTACCGGCGAAAGCTGTACGGTGATCCCCGATGACGGATATGCCGAGTGGACGATTGAGGTGCCCCAAGACGGGCTGTATGAGATCGAAATCCGCTATATGCCCGGCGAATCCGCGGGCGGCGATGTCGAGGCGGATTTTGCCATCGACGGACAGGTGCCGTTCAAGGAAGTAGCGTTGCTGAGCTTCAAGCGCACCTACACCCAGGAACAGGAGTTCCGGCAGAATGTCGCCGGCAACGATATTAAGCCGGATGTGACCGAGGTGTTTTTGTGGTCGGATCACCGGCTGACAGATGCATCCGGTTATCTGCAGGAACCGTTCCGGTTTGCACTCACCGCCGGCTCGCATACGCTCCGGCTGACCGGGTCACGCGGCTCCCTGGCGGTTGCCGCAATCACCATCGCTCAGGGCTCCGCTACCGAAAGCTATGCGGATTACCTGGCACGCCATGAGGCACAGGGACATACCCGCGCTCAGGCCGAGCCGATCGTGTGGGAGGCCGAAAAGCTGCTGTACAAGACTTCACAGACCATTGTGCCCACGGCGGATCATTCCTCGGCTGCTACTTCTCCACAGGACCCCGCTGCCCTCAAGCTCAACACGGTGGGCGGGGACAACTGGAAGCAGGTCGGCGACGCCATCACTTGGTCGTTCCATGTGGAAACGGCGGGTATGTATACCATCGCCGTGCGGTTCCGGCAGGACGTGCTCGACGGCATTTTTACCAGCCGCCGGTTGCTGCTTGACGGCAATGTGCCTTTCCGTGAGGCGGAAGGACTGCGATTCCATTACTCATCCGACTGGCAGGTCGGTGCGTTCGGCGATGAGAACGGCAGCTTCCGCTTCTATCTCAGCGAAGGCGATCACACCCTTACCCTCGAAGCCGTCATGGGCGATGTGGCCGAGATGGTTGGACAGGTCGAGGATTCCCTCAATGAAATGAACGCCATTTACCGCAGGATTATCATGGTCACCGGCACCTCGCCGGACCGCTACCGCGACTATCATTTTGAAAGCCTCATCCCCGAGGAGATCGCCGCGCTCGGCGAGCAGCGCGACGCCCTCCAGCAGGCGGCCGACGTCATTGACCGTGAGGCCGGTACCAATGGCAGCTATACCTCTATTATCAAAAAGATCATTTTTCAGCTCGATCGCATGTATACCGAGCCCGCCTCCATTGCCAAATATCTCGAACAATTCAAATCCAACCTCGGTTCCCTCGGTTCCTGGCTGCTCACCGCCAGCGAACAGCCCCTTCAGCTCGACCGGTTTTACCTTCTGCCGGCAGGAGATCCGCTGCCTGAGGCCGGCGCAGGCGTTTGGGAGAGCCTGGTGTTTGGCGTCAAGAGCTTTATTGCTACCTTTTTCCTCGATTACAGCTCCATCGGCCAGACCGCCGATGGCGAGGGACTCTCCCGTGAGCTGAAAGTTTGGGTGCAGACCGGGCGCGATCAGGCGGAGATCCTCCGGCAGCTCATCGATACCTCCTTCGCCGCGCAGAACGACGCACGGGTCACGTTGGAACTGGTGGCTTCGGGAACCCTGCTTCAGTCTGTCCTCGCGGGGCTTGCTCCCGATGTGGCGTTGAGCAACGCGGTCAGCGAACCGATCAATTATGCCATTCGCAACGCCAACGTCGATCTCACCCAGTTCCCCGATTTTGAGGAGGTCGCGGCCCGTTTCCATCCTGCCGCCATCGAGCCGTATGCCTTCGACGGACGCGTTTACGCCCTTCCCGAAACCTTTACTTTCTATATGTTCTTCTATCGCACCGATATCTTTGACGAGCTTGGGCTGACCGTGCCCGGATCCTGGGAGGAGCTGATCGAGCTTATCCCGCTCCTGCAGAGGAAAAATCTTACCATGGGCATCCCGCACGATGCCAATATGTATGCCCTGTTGCTGTATCAGAACGGCGGTGAGCTGTACAGCGACGAGGGAGCCTCCACCAACCTCGGCTCCAACGAGGGCCTTAACGCTTTCCTTGAGCTCACCGAGCTGTTTACCCTATACGACCTTCCGGTTACCTTTGATTTCGCCAACCGATTCCGTTCCGGAGAAATGCCCTGTGGGATTCAGGATTACAGTATGTATAATCAGCTCACTGCCTTTGCGCCCGAGATCCGCGGGATGTGGCGGATGGTTCCCGTGCCGGGAAGAGAAGCGGGCGAGAGCCTCTCGGTCGGTACCGGTACCAATGCGATGATCATCCGTTCCGGTGGCGACACCCAGCTGGCCTGGGAGTTCCTCAAATGGTGGATGTCTGCCGATGTGCAGAGCGAATTTGCTGTCAACATGGAAAGTGTCCTTGGCCCGGCCGCCAAGCAGCCTACCGCCAACCTGGAGGCGCTCACCAGGATGACCTGGAGCCGTGACGAGTATACCAATCTGCTCGCTCAGCTCGATAACGTGCGGGCCGTCCCTGAGGTGCCCGGCGGCTATTACCTGTCACGGATCATCACCTTTGCCTTTAACCGGGTATACAACGGCTCCGGTGCCCAGACGATGGCCGAAAATCCTGTGGAGGTTATTGCAGAGTATATCAACGAATTTAACGATGAGCTCACGCGCAAGCGTGAGGAATTCGGTATCCAATAAGGAGGCGGATGGCATTGAAAGCAAAGGGCGGCTTGAAATACACCTGGCGCCGCATGTGCAAAAGCAGAATCTCGTATGCTTTTATCCTCCCGTATGTCCTCCTCTTTTTTGTGTTTACCGTTTTGCCTGTGCTGATCTCCGTGGTGCTCAGCTTTACCTCCTTCAACATCTTGGAAGCGCCCGAATTCGTCGGCCTCGACAATTATGTGCGCCTGTTCTTCAAGGACAGCGTTTTCCTCAAGGGGCTCCAGAATACCATCATTCTGGCGGTTGTGCTTGGGCCGGGCGGCTATATCCTCAGCATCGTGTGCGCCTGGTTCATCAACGAACTCACACCCAAGCTCCGCGCGCTTGTCACCCTGGTCTTTTACGCGCCGTCCATTTCCGGCAACGTTTACCTCATCTGGAGCGTCATGTTCAGCGGTGACGATTACGGCTACATCAACAGCCTGCTTACCAAGCTCGGCCTCATCCAGCAGCCCGTTCAGTGGCTCCAGGATACCCGTTATATCCTGCCCATCGTCATCGTGGTTTCCCTCTGGATCAGCCTCGGCACCGGATTCCTTTCCATGATCGCGGCGTTCCAGGGCGTTGACAAGTCCTATTACGAAGCCGGTGCGATCGACGGCATCCGCAACCGCTGGCAGGAGCTTTGGTTCATTACACTCCCCATGATGAGGCCTCAGATGGTGTTCAGCGCCGTGATGAGCATCACCGGTGCGTTCGGCGTCGGCCCGCTCATCACCTCTCTGTGCGGGTACCCCACCACCGATTATGCCGCGCATACCGTCATGAACCATCTCACCGACTACGGCAGCATCCGTTTTGAAATGGGGTATGCCTCCGCTATCGCGGTGGTCCTGTTCGTCCTGATGGTCGGCGCAAACCTGCTGGCCAAACGCCTCATTTCCCACGTCGGCGAATAGAAAGGAGGGCACGCTCTATGGCTACCGCTCGATCCGCGCTGTCCAGACGGCTGCGCGGCCGGCACAAAAAACTCTATCTCAACCGCTCGCGCGGGGGCAATTTCCTCATTTTTCTGTTTCTGGGCGTGTTCGGCGTTTTTATGATCCTGCCGATGATCTACTCCGTTTCCAGCGCCCTCAAACCGCTGGATGAGCTGTGGATTTATCCTCCCCGGTTCTTTGTCCAGAACCCTACCGCCAAGAATTTTAAGGATCTGCTCAGCCTGATGGGGGACAGCTGGGTTCCGTTCACCCGTTACCTGTTCAACACGCTGTTCATTTCGGTCGTCGGTACCGGCGGTCATCTGCTGCTGTCCTCCCTGTGCGCGTACGCGCTCGCCAAGCATGATTTCCCCGGCCGAGAATTCGTCTTCAAATGTATCGTGCTCTCGCTCATGTTTTCTACCGCGGTCACCGGTGTGCCCAGCTTTCTGATCATGACCAAGCTCCATCTGGTCAACGGCTACGGTGCGTTTATCCTTCCTGCGTTCTGCTCTTCCCTCGGGCTGTACCTCATGAAGCAGTTTATGGAAACCAACATACCGGACGCCATCCTGGAGTCCGCCCATATCGACGGCGCCGGCGAGGTGCGTATCTTCTGGCGTATCGTCATGCCGCTGGTCAAACCCGCGTGGCTTACCCTCATCATCTTCTCCTTCCAGGGGTTGTGGAACACCGGAAATACGGTGCTGGTACAGAGCGAGCAGCTCAAGCCCCTTAATTACGCCCTGTCCCAGATCGTTTCGAGCGGTATCGCCCGCTCCGGGACCGCCGCCGCCGCTGCCGTCGTCATGATGGTGGTGCCCGTTGCCATCTTCGTCGTATCCCAGAGCAATATCGTCGAAACGGTGGCTACCTCCGGCATGAAGGACTGATCCATAGGGGAGTCCCGAGTTTTTTGGAAAGGCTTGGTTGTGCACAATGAGTATACATACCGGGTTGAAACGGGCTGTCGGCACGGCCTTTCTGCTCGTGCTGGCGGGTGCCTGTTCGGTCCTGCCGGCGGCTGCCGCCGCCTACGAGACTTATACCTATTCCTATGAGGGCAAAGCGCAGATATCCCCCAACGCCTATATCCCGCTGTATGAGCTGTCCGCCTTTGGCGAGGCAGGCGCGCTGAACAAGCCCGCCGATATCCTGGCGGACGCCGATTCCGGCCGCGTGTTTATCGCCGATAAGGAAAACAACCGCATCGTCGTCCTCGACGAGCAGCTGGACTTCCTCCAGACGGTCGATTCTTTTGTCAATGCCGACGGCGGGCAGGACGGCTTTAACCAGCCCCAGGGCGTGTTTGTCGCCGATACCGGCGAACTGTACGTCGCCGATACGGCCAATGCGCGCCTCGTCGTCTTTAACTCCGATCTCACCTACTCCCGTACCATCGACGCGCCGCCTGCCGACATCCTGCCGGAAAACTTCAAATACAATCCCAAGGCAGTGGCGGTAGACGGTTCCGGCCGTATTTATGTGGTCTCCCAAAACTCCAACATGGGCGTGATCGCCCTCGACGCCGACGGCAGCTTTGAGGGCTTTCTCGGCGCACAGCGTGTTACGCCCAATATGGCCGAGCTGTTCTGGCGCATGTTCATGACCGATGAGCAGATCGCCCGCACCAGCAGCTTTGTCCCCGTCGAGTACAGCAATCTCACCATCGACGACAAGGGGTTCGTTTACGTCACCTCCGCTGAGATCGACCGCTACAGCCTCTATTCCGCAGTGTGGTCCCGCAGCACCGACAGCTCCTATGCGCCGATTAAAAAGATCAATCCCTCCGGCACCGATGTGCTCCGCCGCAACGGCTTTTTCCCGCCTGTCGGCGATATCAGCTTCGACGCCTATGCCGGTGCCGATACCGTTGAGCCTTCCCAGATCGGCGAGGTCGCGCTGCTGGACAACAACATGTATGCGCTTGTGGATACCAAGGACAGCAAGGTGTTTACCTATGATTCCTACGGCAATCTGCTCTACGCTTTCGGCGGCACCGGCGAAGCGCTCGGTCTCTATACCCAGCTTGCCTCGGTCGCCTTCCTCGGCGACCGCATGCTGGCGCTTGATTCCGCCGATGGCTCCGTCACCGTCCTCGAGAAAACCGAGTATGCCGGTATGATCGACGAGGTCATCGGGTATCAGGAGAACCGCGAGTTCGATAAGGCGGTGGCCAAGTGGAACGAGGTGCTCGGTCTCAACAATAATTTTGATATGGCGTATTTGGGCATTGGCAAAACCCTGCTCGAGCAGGGCGATTATCAGGAGGCGATGGACTATTTTCGCCTCATCAACAACAAGTCCTACTATTCCAGGGCGTATAAGCTTTACCGGCAGGAGATCCTCGGCAAGGTCGGTATTGTGCTGCTTCTGGCGGCCGGCGTCTTGGTGGTTCTGGTGGTCAAGTTTTTCGCCTTTGCCCGCAGGTATAACCAGCGCATGTTGGTGCAGGGACGCACCGGTACCTTCCGTTCCGAGCTCATGTATGGCTTTTATACCATGTTCCACCCCTTTGACGGCTTCTATGAGCTCAAGCGCGAAAAACGCGGCAGCCTACGCGCTGCGTCGCTGATTCTGGCGGTCGCGTGCGGCGCCTACCTCCTCAAATATCTTGGCGCGTGCTATCTCGAAAAATCCGTCGAGTCCCCGCCTTCCCTGATCAGCAGCCTGCTCAATCTCCTGCTGCCTGTCGCTCTGTGGTGCGCGGCCAACTGGTGTCTGACCTCCCTTATGGACGGCAAGGGCAGTATGCGCGATATCTATATCGCCTGCTGCTATGCCCTCGTCCCCATGATCCTCTTTATGGTGCCTGCCTCGCTGCTGAGCCATTTCCTTGTGCAGGAGGAACTGCCGCTGCTTGCCTTCTTCTCCGGTATCGGTACCGTTTGGTCCCTTGCTCTGGTCTTCTTCGGCACCATGACCATTCACGACTATTCCTTCGGCAAGAACATCCTTGTCACCGCCCTCACCATTGTGGGGATCGGGCTGATCCTGTTCCTGCTGATGATCTTTTTCAGTCTTACCGGCCGTATGGTGGCACTGGTGGACAACGTCGTCAAAGAAATCACCTTCCGTTCCTGAACGGGCGCCGGCCGACAGAAAGGAGGATTCCCTGATATGTTTATCCGAAAAGCGATGTGCCTTCTTCTGACCACCGCTCTGCTGACCGGGCTTGGGGCACTTGTGCCGATGCCGCAGGCGGCGCAGGAAACCGTCCCCTCGGTTTCCGGTCTTTCCGGAGAACCCGGACAGCCTGTCGAGGGTACGGAAAAAGAGGTCGCGTTTTCCTTCGGCAGCGCGCAGGAGATGCTTGCGGCGATGACGCCGGCCGCGGAAAACGACCGTTTCCGCCTGCTTTATGATCCCGATACCCTCGCCGTTGCGCTCCAGGACGTCGAAAACGGCGGCGTGCTGCTCAGCAACCCCTATAACGCCTCCGAAGATCTCTACGCAACCGGGAATATCGAAAAAAATCTCGAATCTCAGGTGGTTCTGACTTACGTCGACACCTACAACGTCAAGGCGGATCTCTGGTCCTCCGCCGACTGTGCCGAGCTTGGGCAGTACCGTATTCTGCCGTACGAAAACGGGTTGCGCGTCGAGCTGTCGATCGGCCGGGAGCAGACCGAGAGGATTGTTCCCGAGGCGATGACCGTGGAACGGTTTGAAACGCTTACCGCACAGATGCCTGATCGCGCCAAGCGCCGCATGGAGCTGTTTTACAAGCGATATGCCCTCGCCGATATCACCGACGAGTCCGAACGCGAGCGGCTGCTTGGCCTGTATCCCGTGCTGGAAACCCAGGATCTGTATATCAGCATCGAGCTGTCCGAGCGCGAAAAGGACGATGTCGAAAGCTATCTGACCGACGCAGGCTATACCCTCGAACAGTATGAGGCGGATCTGCAGGCGCTTGGCGGCGAGGTAGAGGAAACCTATGTGCCGAATTTTCGCCTCGCGGTCGAGTACGTCCTGACCGAAGAAGGCCTCACCGTTACCATCCCGAACGATTCCGTGCAGTACGATCGAGAGCATTTTGCCCTGCTGTCCATCCGGCTGCTGGAATTCTTTGCCGCGGACGGCCCAAGCGAGGACGGTGACGGCTATCTGTTCATCCCCGACGGCTCCGGTGCCCTCATCGATATCAACGGCCAGGACGAGAACCGACGCCGTATTCTGTCGGGTCAGGTTTACGGACTCGATGCCGCCATACAGCAGACGGTCAGCGACCGCGAGGGTGAAGCCTACCGCATGCCGGTTTTCGGCATCGTCCGCAACGACCACACCGCCAGCTTCGCTATCATTGAAAGCGGTGACGATGCCGTCGAAATTACCGCCAAGCTCGGTGAGCCCAACAGCTCGTATTATACCGTTTATCCCACTTTTTGCTGGACGAGCGAGGAATTTGTTACGGTCGATACCAAGGTCAGTTCGCTCAACTCGGCCAAAAAAATCTATATTTACGACGGCAATGTCACCACCAATGATCTGACGGTTCGCTATTATGCGCTGGCTGGTGACCAGGCCGATTACAGCTCCATGGCCGCCATCTACCGCGCGTATCTTACCGCACGGGGGATGGACGCACGCGAGGAGGCCAACCACCTGCATTTTGGGCTGGAAACCCTCGGCACGGCCTTGTATTCCAAGGATTTTCTGGGCTTTTCCTATCAGGCGGACGCTGCCTTTACCACCTACGAGCGCAGCGCGGAGATCGCCGCATATTTCCGGGACAACGGGGTGGATAACCTCTTCCTTTCGCTGACCGGATGGAGGGAGGACGGACTGGACGCCGGGATCGCTGACCGGCTCAGGCTATCCGGTGCGCTGGGGGGAAAGACGGGGTTCCGCTCCCTCCTCGACTGGACCGGCGAGCAGGGGATTCCGCTGTTCCCGGATCTGGACTTCCTCTTCGTGGCTCGGGACGGCTGGTTTGACGGCTTCTCGCCCTCCGGCGACGCGGCACGTATGCTCGATAAGGAATATGCGGGTATCGCCCGCTTTGAGCCGGATACCCAGCAGTACGGCGAGCTGCAGTACGCCGTGTCGCCGAGCCGCTATGCCGGTTATCTCGAGGGGTTCCTCAAAAACTACCGCGAGTACGATCATCCCGCCCTGTCTCTCAGCACCATGGGGGAGTATCTCAATTCCGATTTCGCCTCCGCCCATCCGTCCAACCGCGGGCAGTCCATGCAGACCATCACCGGCCTGCTCGCCGGACTCGAAGACGAGTTTTCGCTCAGCTTTGACGGCGGCAACGCCTATGTGCTGCCCTACGCGTCGCTGATCCGGGACGTGCCCACAGAATGCTCCAACTATCTCGGCGAGTCCGCTTCGGTACCCTTTTATCAGCTGGCTGTCAGCGGTGCGGTTTCCTGCCAGTCCGCGCCGGTCAATCTCAACGAGGATGCCGAGACGACGCTGCTGCGCTGCATCGAGAGCCGCACATCACCTGGCTTCGTGCTGGCGGGCGATCATATCGAACGTCTCAAGAAAACCGATTACAGCTATTATTATGCCGTCAGCTTCGAGGTGCTCAAGGAAAAGGTGCTCGAGCAGTACCGCTATGTGGCCGAGGCGCTTGCGCCCGTTGAGGGCAGCCCCATGATCGCTCACCGCCTGGTTGCCGACGGCGTCGCCTGCACCGCATACGACAACGGCGTATCCATTTATGTCAACTATAACAACGAACCCTATTCGGCCGGCGAAATCGTCGTGCCCGCCCGGGGCTATCTGGCGGTGGATTGACCGGAGAAAGGAGAGGACGCTCATGTTTACCCTCAAAAAAGACCGCGCGTCCGGCGGACGCGCATTGTCCGGGCACAGGGACAACCAGTGGATCGGGCTTGTGTTTGTCGCTCCCTTTCTTATCGGATTTGTCGTCCTCTTTGTCAGGATGATGATTTCCGGCTTGCAGTTCGCCTTCTCCGACGTCAGTCTCCGGGACGGCCTGCAGCTCACCTTCAACGGCTGGGACAATTTTTATTACGCGCTGCGGGTGGATCCCAGCTATTTGCAGATCGCCCTTTCGGATCTCCGCAGCCTGATCACGTCCATTCCCCTTATTCTCGTCTTTTCTCTGTTTGTCGCGGTCATCCTCAATAAGAAGGTATGGGGTAGAACGGCCTTCCGCGCCATCTTTTTCCTCCCTGTTATCGTGTCTACCGGTCTGCTCAGCAAGATGGATACCGGGAATTTCGTGATGACCGCGATGAACAGCGCGGCGGTGGAAAGCGACACTTCCACCGCTCTGGGCAGCCTTACCGCCATCGGGGATATTTCGGTGTTCCTTCAGCAGCTCAACTTCAGTCCCACCCTCATCGACACCGTCTCCTCCGCGGCTTCCGGGATCATGGACATCATCAATCGTTCTGGCGTGCAGATTCTTATTTTCCTCGCCGGTATCCAGTCCATCCCCACCTCCGTTTACGAGTCCGCCAGCGTCGAGGGTGCGACCGCCTGGGAAACCTTCTGGAAAATCACCCTGCCGATGGTCAGCCCCATGCTGCTCGTCAACGTCGTCTATACCGTCATCGAAAGCTTGACCCGCGACAATACCGGGCTGATGAGTTTTGTCAACGGCGTCGCGTTCTCCAATGGCCAATACGGCCGCGCCGCCGCGATGTCCTGGATGTACTTTGCCGCCGTCGCGCTTATCCTGGGCGCCGCCGTGCTTATCGTTGTGAAAATCTCCGCCCATTATCAACGAACCAGGTGACGGGCGCCGATTCGGATTATTTTGGACGGTCACTCCGCTCGCTTTCCGGCGTACGGTCGCCCGTCTCAGGAAAGGCTGGTCATTTCAATGGTACAGGCTGACAGCCGCCCCGCTAAAAAAAGCCTTGTCGGCGCCCGGCGCCGGCAGAAGCTGCTGGCGGGTATCCGCGGCACGCTCATCAAGCTGATCCTGTTTATCATGCTGCTGGGCTTTGCGTATGTGATCCTTTATCCCTTCCTGTTCAAAATCATGGCCTCGTTCATGTCTGAGCAGGATCTGTACGACCCTATGGTCTCCCTGGTCCCGCGCGACTGGACCCTCGATAATTACCGCACCGCTCTGGGGATGGACAATTTCTCCGCTGCGGCGTTTAACACGGTCCTCTATGCCGTCGTGGTCGCCTGCTGTGCCACCGCGTCCTCCGCGCTCATCGGCTACGGCCTGGCACGGTTCCGTTTCCCCGGCAGCCGTCTGATCGCCGTGTTGGTCGTCCTCACCATGATGACACCGATCCAGACCATTTCCCTTCCTCTCTTTTCCACTTTCCGCTTCTTTGACGTCTTCGGCATCATCGAGGCCGTTCGCGGCGAGGCGCTTCAGCTGACCAACACCATCTGGCCGATGGTGATCCTGTCCGCTACCGGACTCGGGTTTCGGGCGGGCATGTTCATCATCCTCATGCGCCAGTATTACAAAAGCATACCCGGTGAACTCGTCGAGGCCGCCTATGTGGACGGCGCCGGCCCGTTTTATACCTTTTTCCGCATCATCCTTCCCATGGCACGCACTATGATGGTGGTCGTTTTCGTCCTGTCGTTTGCCTGGCAGTGGACCGATACCTTTTATACCGGTCTGCTCATGGGTGGGCAGCCCATGCTCCCTAATCTTATTTTGACCATGTGCACCGGCTCCGGCGACAACAGCCAGATGTATTATCAGTATGTGCTGGCCAACACGGCCGCACTGCTTACCATCATTCCGCTGCTGCTGATCTATGTGCTGCTCCAGCGCAAGATCATTCAGGGCATCGAAACCAGCGGTCTGGTGGGTTGATTCCTCGTATCCGCAAGGGCCAGCCGGCCCTTTCAGATAATGGCGGCACTTTACTGTTCAATCACAGAATCAGGAGGTTTTGAAATGGCAGTCAAGACATGGAAAAGACGCACGATTTCCCTTTTCTGTACGCTGGCCCTCTGCCTGTCGGTAGTGGCTTCGCTAGGCGTCATCGGCGCCCTCGCGGAGAATACCGTCGACGACGTTCCCGCACCGCCTGTCGGTGTTCTGGCGACAATGCCGGATGCTACCGACTGGGTGGGCGACAATCTGAACTGGGCGCGTGACCGGTTCGCCAAGGAGAACTTCGGCCCCGTGGATGCGTCCGCCGCGCGGTTCGTGGAGCTGGACGTGTACGTGTCCGACCTCGAGCTGCTCAAAGCCAATGGCTGGAGCTATATGCGCTTCTGCCTGGCCTCCGGCGAAAGCCGCTGGGTGGGCCGCAACCAGTACGACATCACCAGTCAGATCACCCAAACCGGCTGGAACCACGTGAAGATCGATCTCGACGACTACTTGGTCGGTGAGGGGATGGACGCTTCTTCCATCCGCCACTACATGCTCGATATCGGTGAGGGCCCTGCCGGCGCCGCCAAGGATGTTCAGATTTCGCTGCGCAACATTTGCGTCACCGACTGGGTGCCGGAAACCGCGATCGAGCTCAGCACCGAGGGCTTCGACAAGACAGATCTTCTTGACAAGCTTTGGGATGTGTCGTTTGATCCCGCGCTGGATCTCTCTGAGGCTAGGTATATTGAATTCGATGTGTATATCGAGAACTATGCCGCGTTTACGGATCCCAACACCAATCAGCAGTTCTGGATCAGCTCAAACGGTCTATGGGATGGCCGGTTGGCTTTCCACTATCGCGACCTACTCACCGGTGACGGCTGGAATCATGTGAAGGTGCCAATTTCGGACGGGTATAATCCCGGCAATACCACCGCCTTCGATGCGGGCAGCGTCGCCGCCCTGGCGTTCTTTTCGGAGGGCAGGGTGTCCGACGCCCGGCTGCGCATAAAGAACGTCTGGGCCACCATGGAAGAGACAATCGTTCCGGATGAGCCCGAGACCCCTGAGGACACGGTTCCGGCACCCCCGGAGCGTGTGGTCGCCTCCGCCCCGGATGCAGATAACTTCGGCTGGGTCATGGGCTCGGATTTCAACGCCCACAGCATTTATGCGTTCAATATGAACGGGTTTACCCCGATGGATGCCACCAAGGGCGAGTATATCGAATTCGACTTCTATGTGGAGGACTACGCGCTGGCAAAGGAGGCCGGCATGGGAGCGATCATGTTCGGTATCAGCTCCGGGGAAAACTGGGGGGCAAGCCGTTCGGTTATCCAGATTGAGGAGCAGATTACGAAGTCCGGCTGGAACCACGTCAAATTTGCATGGAGCGACATGAACGAACGCGACGGCGGCCAGGCTGATTTCACCGGCTTGAAAAACTACATGTTTGAAATCTCCGGCGACGCATCCGGCGCTGCCGACGGGATGAAGTTTGCGTTCGCCAATCTGTGCGTTACCGCCGATCCAGAGCCCGATCCCGCGGACGACGTACCCGCGCCGCCGGCAAACGTTGTGGTGATGATCGACCGGGAGGGCTTTGAAAACGACGTCCTCAAGGATATGATCTACCTCAAGGATATGACCGGCAGCCCTGTGGATATTTCGAAGGCCGAGTACCTCGAATTCGACGTGTATGTGGATAATTACGCGGCAATCGCCTCTACCACCAATCAGGGATTTTCACTCAGCTCCGGCCCGAGCCAGTGGGATTTCCGCGCTCACTATATCTACACCGATTATCTCTACGCCGACGGCTGGAATCATGTGCGTATTCCTGTGGACGGGATGGTCCGGTATGAAAACGGCAATATCACCGATATGTCTGCGGTGACCTTCCTGCTGTTCTACACCGAGGCCGCTGCCGCGCCCGAGGGCGCACGCCTCGTCATGGCCAACTTCTGCGCCACCAACGCCGATCTTTCCGGTGATACCCAGGCGCCTGCTTTTGACAGCGCGATCTCCGCTGAGCGCCAGGAGGAAAAAGGCATCACCATCGGCTGGTCTCCCGCTCGGGACGATGTGAGCATGAAGCCGGAGATCACGTATACCGCATATTATTCCGAAAGCCCGATCACCGCGGAGAATCTTGCCGCCGCGACTCCCTTCGCCACCGGCAAAAACATCCATTCCGCTACCGTGCGCGGGCTGGAGTCCAACACCGAATACTACTTTGCCGTTACCGCCTCCGATGCGGCTGGCAACAAGACCACGGTGTTCGGTTCCGAACCCATCTCCACTACCCAAAAGACGGATACGCTTACGGTGTTTGAGGGCGTCGCCGCCGAGATCGAACGCGGTGACCTCGATACGTCAGGCGACTTCAACGCCGTTTCTAAAACCTTCTACCGCAATCCCAATGCGCCTTCCGGTTGGGAAAACAATATCATCCTCCGTCACGCGCAGGTCGCCGATTATCGCGATATCAGCAGCTACAACGCCCTGAGCGTGGACGTCTATATCGATAATATCGATCGCTACAACAGCATCTGGAAAAATCATACCTATCTCATCCTCAAGAGCGGAACCAAGGGCGAGGACGGCTATCAGACCGAAACCTTCCCGCTCAAGGATTTTGATCTCCAGCAGGGTTGGAACACGGTGGTTCTCGATCTGAGCGGGTCTCATGTCAACCTCACCGAGGTCAGCCGCCTGCTGCTGGCGACCTTCCCCCTCGACAACACCGATCTCGGCTATTATCCGCCCGATGAGCTCGGCGAGTGTGAGGTGACGTTCAAGCTCGCGAATATCAAAGCGGTGGATATCGACGATCCCGTCTATTCTCTCACCGAGATGGAAAACGAGCGCTTCCTGCTGTACGGTGGATCCTTTATCCTGCGTGAGGGCTATGGCGCCGATCATCCGGATATGCGCGTGCTGCAGTATCTTGCCTCGCCGGTCGATATCTCGGCGGCCGATTATGTGGAATTCGACTTCTATATCGAGAATCTGCAGGCCGTTATCGGTCAGGAGGGCGTTGTCGGTCTTAAGCTCCGGCTGCTCAGCGGCGACCAGGAGTTTGTTCCCGCGCTGCGTCTCGACTTCACCGACCAGGTCACCCATAACGGCTGGAACCATATCAAGATTGCTCTCGAAGACGGCATGCCCGAGGACAACTGGGACAGCACCAATATGACCGGTATGCGTCTGTATGTCGAGGGTAGCACGTTCAGCCCCGCCATCGATGTCAAGATGGCGTTCAAGAACCTGTATGCCACCGCGAAAACGGTGATCGAGTACCCCAAGGACGAGGATCAGCCCTCCCGTCCGGATCAGGACAGCCTCTATATCTCCGACTGTGAGGCGCTTGCGGTCGGCGGAACGTGGAATCCGGCCGGCGTCTGGGTCGATACCGACAACAAAACCGAGGGCAAGGCTTCGATCGGTCAGGTGCTCAAGGATCAGTCGCTGCGGGCAAATTCCATGCGGTTTATCCTCACCGATCCGCTCGATCTCTCGCGCGGCAGCACGCTCAAATTCGACCTATGGGTCAGCGATCCCGAGCTGCTTCGGCAGCGGGCGACCATGTCGGTTCGTCTGACGAGCGACAGCCGTGGGTACGACGACTATTTCAACTGGACGCTTGACCTCAGCGGGGTCAAGGCGGGGTGGAACTCGTTTGAGATCGACCTTTCCAAGGGGTATACTACCGACGGCGATCCTGATCTGTCCGCGATCCGTGTGTTCCATCTGCTGTGCGACGACGCGTCCTTCTCGGCGGAAAACGAGGAGGAGGTCATCATCAAGGTGGATAACGTCCGGGTGGGCGGCATTGCCGGCGGCGCGGCAACCGGCGTGAACTTCCCGCTGTTGCCGATTGCTGTGGCAAGTCTGGCAGTATGCGGTCTTGGTCTGGCGGCCGGGATCCGCTCCAGGAAAAAAGCATAAGCATAATCATGCGGCAGGCACCGCTCAGGTGCCTGCTTCCCCGGACGGGAGGCCGCAAGGGCTCCCGCCCGGGGAAGCAGAAAATTCCGTTTGAGACGGGGGCGTTAAGGGTTGGAAGAATCCATGTTTTTGACGGTGGATAAATTGGAAAAAAGGGCGGAGGAGCTGGAGACTTTTCGGTATCGCGATATGGTCAGCCTCCTGCCCATGATCGCGCACGATGATCCGCTGGATTCCGACGCGGTGCATACCGGTATCCCGCCGGAGCTCGAAGACGGTCGGGAATCGGTCGTGCGTCAGGGCGATTATTTTGTGGGCCGGGATCAGTATCTTTGGCTGCGCAAGCGGGCTGACGTCCCGCCGCCCAGACCGGGACACCGGGTGTACGGACGCTTTGATTTCGGCCGCACCGGACACGGGAACACGTCCGGGTTTGAGGCGCTGCTGTATGTGGACGGACACCCCTATCAGGGTGTCGACGCCAACCATCCCGATGTGTGCCTGGATCGTCTGGCCGGCCGGCAGGCTGAGCTCACCTTCATGCTGTGGAGCGGTCTGGAAGGCGGAGGTGCTCCTCAGGAACAGATCCACATGATCCGCTGCGCTCAACTGGGTTACCTGCATACCGATACCGACGAACTATACCAGTATGCCCGTGTGATCTGTGAGGCGGTGCGGCTGATGCCCGAGGAAAGCACTGACCGCCAGACGCTTATCCGTTCCATGGACCGGGCGCTGCTGTGCATCAACTGGGACGAGGATCGGTTTTACGACACGGTCGGCGATGCGCTGAGTTGCCTGCGGGAGGCGCTGGCAAAGCACCCCAAGCTCAGCGACATTACGGTACACTGCGTCGGTCACACCCATATCGACGTCGCCTGGCTATGGCGCCTCAAGCATACCCGCGAAAAGGGGATTCGCTCCTTTTCCACTGTGCTGCGGCTGATGGACGAATTCGACGACTACATTTTTCTCCAGTCCCAGCCCCAGCTGTACCGGTATCTTAAGACCGACTGTCCCGAGCTTTACGCCCGTATCCGGGAACGCATCCGCGAGGGACGCTGGGAGGCCGACGGCGGTATGTGGCTGGAGGCAGACTGCAACATAAGCTCCGGCGAATCGCTGGTTCGGCAGTTCCTCCATGGCATCCGCTTCCTCCGTGAGGAGTTCGGCTGCACATGCACCTACCTCTGGCTGCCGGATGTGTTTGGATACAGCTGGGCGCTGCCTCAGATCATGCGGCAGTGTGGTCTCAAGACCTTCATGACCACCAAGATCAGCTGGAATCAGTACAACTCCATGCCCAACGATTTGTTCCGCTGGCGCGGCATCGACGGAACCGAGGTACTGACCTATTTTATCACCACGCCCGAGGTCGGGCATGATTTCGATTGCCGGTTTTCTACCTATAACGGCTTGGTCAGTCCCAGAACGGTGCTGGGAAGCTGGAAGAAGTTCCGCAATAAGGACATCACCCGGGATATTCTCATCGCCTACGGCTACGGCGACGGCGGCGGCGGGGTTACCCGCGACATGCTGCGGATGCGCCGGGTGATGGATGAACTGCCCGGTCTTCCGCATGTAGTCAACGACCGCGCCGGTGATTTCTTCGAAAAGATTCACCAGGATACGGCACAGACCGATGGCTATGTCCCCGTCTGGGACGGAGAGCTCTATCTGGAATACCATCGGGGCACCTATACCAGTCAGGCGGCCAACAAGAAATGGAACCGCCGCATGGAAAACCGTCTGGCTGAGGCCGAGTGGCTGTGTACGCTTGCCCTGCTCGCCGGCGGCGGTTATCCACAGCGTGAACTGTACGGCGTGTGGGAAACCGTCCTGCGCAACCAGTTTCACGACATCATCCCCGGCTCCTCCATCGCCGAGGTATACGAGGACAGCCGTAAGGAGTATCAGCAGGCGGATGCACAGCTTGACCGTCTGCGGGCGCAGGCACTCGACCGGCTGGGCGAGCCGGATGCGGATGCCGTACTGGCTGTCAACCCCGCCGCGTTTGCCCAGACCGGACTGCTCCGGGTGGATGAGGAGGCTGACGGCGTTTTTGCCGACGCCGCCGGAAACCTTCTGCCCGCGCAGAAAACGGCCGGCGGTTACCAGGTACTCGCCACGCTCCCTGCGCTTTCGGTGCAGACGCTGACCTTTAAAAAGACGAAGAGAACGGCGGACAGCTCTCCTTTCCGGGCGGATATGGCGGGACGCCGGCTCGAAACCCCATTTTACCTTCTGTCCTGGAATGCAGACGGTCAGCTTGACCGCCTTTACGATAAGCAGAACCGCCGTGAGGTGGTCCCACACAACGGCCTGGCCAACGTGCTCGAGGTGTATGAGGACAAGCCGCTGAATTTTGACGCCTGGGATATCGATTTGTTCCATATCCAGAAAAAGGAGGTGCTTTCCGCACGCTCCGTCTCGCTGACCGAAAACGGTCCGCTGTATGCCGTTATCCGGTTCACCTACGTATACAGCCGCTCGCTCATCATTCAGGATATGATCGTGTATGCTCACAGCCGGCGGATTGATTTCCGCACGTCGGTGGATTGGCATGCGGATCACCGGCTGCTCAAGGTGTCCTTCGACACCACCGTACGCAGCACAAGGGCCACCTACGATATCCAGTTCGGTCACGTCGAGCGGCCAACCCATTTCAATACCAGCTGGGATTACGCCCGGTTTGAAGTGGTGGGGCACAAATGGGCCGATCTGTCCGACAGCCGATACGGGGTGAGCCTGCTCAACGACTGTAAATACGGCTACAGCATCCGGGACAACGTGATGAAGCTGTCGCTGCTCAAGAGCAGCACCTATCCCAATCCCCAGGCCGACAGGGGAAGCCATGAATTTACCTATGCCCTGCTGCCGCACGCAGGGAATGTGACCGAGGGCGATACGATTGAGGAAAGTGCTGCGCTCAACCGGCCGCTGGAGGCGGAACGGGGGATCAGGCTCCGGGACGACAGGCGGATTGTGTGCTGCGATACGCCAGGCGTCGAGGTGGATGCGGTCAAGCGCTGCGAGGACGACGGGACGCTGATTGTCCGTATGCACGAATGCCGCGGCGCGCAGACCGCCTTTCGGCTGACCTCCGAGTTTGCCGTGCGTTCGTGGACGGTATGCAGCCCGCTTGAAGAGCCGCTGGAGGAGGAAAACTCCGGGGCGGTTATCGAAGGGTGCCTGCATCCTTTCGAACTACGCACATACAGGATCCGCATCGATCCGTAAAAACCGAAGAACGGGCCGCAGTGCACAGCGCTGCGGCTCGCTGAACGAAGGAGAGGCTTTTTCAGATGACAGTGGAGCGACTGGGCATGGTGCTGCAACCGGCGAGGGAGACGGAAGCGGTGTTCAATGCAGGGATGGTGAAGCAGGGAGAAACGGTGCATATGCTGTACCGGCGAGCGGAGGTGGCGGACCGTGGGGACGGAAAGAGCCTGAGGTACGAGAAGAACGAGATCTGCTATGCGCGGCTGGATCTGCAGGGACGGGTACTGGAGGACAGACGGAGCAAAGCGGTGATCATCCCGGAGACGCGGTGGGAAGCGGGGGGATGTGAGGATCCGCGGATCGTGCCGTTTGAAGGGGTGTATTATGTGTTCTACTCGGCGTTTGACGGCGAGGTGTGCCGTGTAGGGGTAGCGAGGACACGGGATTTTGAGAGCTATGAGAAGCTGGGCGTGATCCCGACGCGGCAGTGGGACAAGGACGCGTTCATCCTGCCGGAGCGTGTGGGCGGAAAAATCGTGTATATCCATCGGATCGAGCCGGATATCGAGATGGACTTTTTCGATACGGTGGAGGATATGTTCGACGAGGAATGCTGGGCGCATTACGGGGAAAAGGTGCACGAGCGGGTAGTGCTGACCGGAGTGGAAGCGTGGGAATCGGCGAAGGTGGGCGGGAGCGTGCCGCCGATAAAGACCCAAGAGGGATGGCTTCTGCTTTATCACGGGGTGGGAAGGGACCGCGAACCATTCTGCTACCGAGCGGGGGCGGCGCTGCTGGATTTGGAGAACCCGGCGCGGATTAAGGCGAGACTGCCGTACCCGCTGCTGGAGCCGGAAACCGAATACGAATGTGAGGGTGACGTGAACAACGTGGTGTTCCCGCAGGGGGCGTATATCCACGAGGGCTGGCTGTACATCTCATATGGTGCGGCGGATAAGCGTGTGGCGATGGCCAGGGTGAGGTATGACGAACTGCTCGGCGAGCTGCGCAGGCACCCCGTCTGAGTGCGCGCCGCACCTTGCGCCGCAGCCGGTTTTGTGCTATCCTGTCCGTACGGAAACAGGTCAGGAGGATAGTGATGGAAATTTTGCAAACGTGCCCGGTCTGGGTCTGGCCGGCGGGGCACACAGGCGTTAACCTGTATGCGGATTTTGTACACACGTTCTCGGTACGGCCGGGCGCGTGCGTGTCTCTGTACATCAGTGCGGACAGCCAGTATGCCGTCTGGGTGAACGGCCGGTTCGCCGGCTGCGGCCAGTATCCGGATTTTCCCGACTATAAGGTGTGCGACTGTCTGGATATCACGTCTCTGGTGCAGCCGGGGGACAACCGGCTGTGCGTACAGGGATACTGTCAGGTAGAGGCCTCTTCGACATATTATCCCGGGCGGCCGGGGGTGCTGTTCCGGATCGAGCAGGACGGGCAGACCGTTGCGGCAAGCGGCCCGGACACGCTGTGCCGGCCGGATCGTGAATACCGTAGCGGGCCGGTGGTGAAATTCAGCGGACAGCTGTCGTTTTCTTTTGGCTACGACGCAGCCGGGGACGACGGGTGGCGGCAGCGGGAGGCGGCCGGCTTCGCGCCGCCAGAGATCCGGACGTCTCCCCAAAATCTGTATCCGCGGCCGGTTGAGCGGTTGCAGATTTTCCCTCCGACCGCGGCACGCGTGCTGCGGCAGGGCTTTTTTTGTGCCGATGCGGCGGACGCCGAGCTGGGCCGGCAGATTCAGCAGGCTCGCTGGCAGACTTCGCCCCAGGGCGCGGACGGGCGATGCTGGCGGCTCGATCTTGGCCGGGAGACGGCCGGATTGCTGTATCTCGATATCGAAACGCCGGAGTCGGCCGAGGTGCTGGTGGGCTTCGGTGAGCATTTGGCAGACGGGCGCGTGCGTGCCTATATGCCCCCTCGCCATTTTGCCGCCGCATACCGAGCCGTACCCGGCAGACGGAGCTTTACCCACTGGTTCAAGCGGCTGGGCTGCCGCTACCTGGAGGTGTACATCCGCAGCAAAGCCGCCGTGCTGCATGCGGCCGGCCTGCGTCCGACGCTTTACCCGGCAGTGCGCCGCCGCCCGCCCGCCTTCCCGAATCCTCTGGCTGCCGAGATCTATGAAACCGGGGTGCGCACCCTGCTGCTGTGTATGCATGAGCATTACGAGGATACCCCTTGGCGCGAACAGGCGCTGTATGCGCAGGATGCCCGGCTGCAGATGCTTTCCGGGTTCGGCTGCTTTGAAGGGCACGCGTTTGCCCGGGCGAGTTTGCGCCTGCTCGCGCAGGGGATGCGATCGGATGGGCTGCTGGAGCTGTGTTCGCCCGGTGTCACCGGTGTTACTATCCCCATGTTTTCGCTGCAGTTCGTCACAGCGCTCAGTGAATATACCGAACACAGCGGCGATATCGCCTTTTTCCGGGAGCTTTCGGGTACAGCGCTCGGCTTGCTGCGGCTGTTCCGCTCCCGCAGGGGAGAAAACGGGCTGATCGGGAATTTCACCGAGCCGCCGTACTGGAACTTTTATGAATGGGCGCCTGGACTGGACGGCGGGGAAATCGACCGCCGCACGCCGCTGCCCATGTCGTGGGATCTGCCGCTGAATGCCGCGTACTCTGCGGCGGCGCAGGCTACGGCGCGCAGCTGGAGACTCGTTGGAGAGCCGCGAGAAGCGGAGGAATGGCAGCGTGAGGCTGACCAAGTCAACCGGGCGATCCACCGGGTCTTTTACCGCGGCGATGAGCGGCTGTATTACACCTTCGCCGACCATGCCGGGCTGCGGGTGCCGAGCCAGCTGTCCGCCGCCATGGCGGTGTGGTGTGGTGCTTGCCCAAGGGAAGCGTATACCGGGCTGCTGCCGCTGCTTCGCGGGGAGGATCCCCGCGCCGTCCCGCTGACCCTGTCCAGCCAGTATTACCGTTATGAGGCTCTGCTGCAGGATCCCGGGCAGGCCCAATTTGTGCGCCGGGATGTGGAGGCGCGTTGGGGCGCCATGCTCCGGCAGGGCGCCACTTCATTCTGGGAGACCGAAAAGGGAGAGGCGGATTTCGGCGGCGCCGGCAGCCTGTGTCACGGCTGGTCCGCGATTCCGGTCTACCTGTATCACCGCTACGAGGCTCTGCTCAATGCAGAAGAAAACAAGGAGTAAAACAGGTTTTCCACCGGTGGCCGTTTTGACGGCGGGAAAGGAACGGTGATCGCTTTGTCTACCGAAAACATTGTGAATATTGTGCATATCGTCCGCGGCGTGGAACCGCGCGAGCCACAGGATCTCGTCCTGCCGGTGCGCCGCAACATGGAGCGTATGCGGCGGGAGGGCCTGCCGGGCACCTTTCTGATCGTATACGACGCGATGGAGGATCCCACGCTGCTGGCGGCGTTGCGGCAGGGCGCGGAGGAGTTTGAGATCGGCGGCTGGTTCGAGATCGTGGAACCGATGACCCGGGAGGCCGGACTCCCCTGGCGGGGCCGGTGGGCCTGGGACTACCATGCGGATGTCGGTATGTCGATCGGCTACACGCCTGAGCAGCGCCGGATACTCGTCGACGTCTATATGCGGAGATTTCACGCCGCATTCGGGTACTATCCCCATTCGATGGGCGCATGGATACTCGATTGTGTGACGCTCGACTACCTGTACGAGAAGTACGGCATCCAAGCCGCCGCCATCTGTCGTGACCAGTGCGGTACCGACGGCTACACCCTGTGGGGCGGTTACTACAGCCAGGGCTATTATCCCTCCCGGAACAATACGCTATGCCCGGCGCAGACCGCAGACCGGCAGATTCCGGTCCCGGTTTTCCGTATGCTGGGCAGCGATCCCATCCACCAGTACGACGCCGGCCTTTCCGCGGACGGCGAGCCGGCGGACTGGCAGCCGGTCATTACGCTGGAGCCGGTATGCCGGGAGGGCGGCGGCAGTCCGCAATGGGTCGATTGGTATTTTGCGGAAAACTTCCGCGGGGATGCGCTGGGCTTTGCGTATGCCCAGACCGGACAGGAAAATTCCTTCGGCTGGCCCGCGATGGAAAAGGGACTGGATTGGCAGTATACCCGCCTGCGCGAACTGAAGTCCCGCGGTAAGCTGCGGGTGGAGACACTGGGCGAAACCGGCGCGTGGATGCGCCGGAGCTTTCCCCTCACTCCTGCGGTCTCCCAGGTCTTTCGTACCGATTGGAGTTCGCGCGGCGCCGGCACGGTTTGGTACGCAAGCCGGTATTACCGGATCAACCTGCTTTGGGAGTCCGGCCGCCTGCTGCTGCGGGATCTCCATCTTTTCGACCAGGAGTATCCTGAACGCTACCGGGAAACGCCGGTGCTTACCCACAGCGCGATATACGACACTCTCCCCGTGGTGGATGGTTATCGCTTCTGCTCCCGGGGAACCCGCGCCGGCGGACGGTTTACCCTCGGTGGGCAGCCGGCAGTATGTCTGGGGGTAGAGGCGACCCCTCTGCCACCGGATACCCTGCGGGTCGATGTAAGACTTGAGGGCGGAGGTATCCTGCGTATTCTCTGCTCCGAAACGCATATCGAGATGGGTGTCGACGGCTGCGCCGGGTCCGCCGGGCCACTGTGTCTGACGATGACTGGCACCGCCGCCCATCTGTCCGCACAGGCGTGCGGACAGAGTCTGACGCTCACTTACAACGGCTTCGCCTATGTCCTGCGGCTGGAGGCGGGGCACTACGATACGGCGGATGGTGAAATCACCGCGGTAGCGGACGGCGGCAGGCTGATTATCCCAACGGCAGACTGCGGCGTGGCGCAGGAATAGCCGGGAAAGGAACGGACCGATGACAAAAATCCTGTTCGTGTGCCACGGCAGGATTTACTGTTCAGAATAAAAAGTCTCAAATCGTCTTAAATACTTCTATAAATAGTAGTTCTTATGTTTCATTCTCAATTTTACCAATGATTTACCAATATTTCTGGAGAGTCAGACTTGCAAAAAATAAGCCAGAATGAGGAGATTAAAAATATGAGCGAATTGAAACCAAGAATAACAGAAAACGGAATTGATTATATCCTTGTCGGAGATTACTATATCCCAGATTTGAAGC
>USCI01000025.1 GCA_900553255.1 uncultured Oscillospiraceae bacterium
CAGCCCCCGGCCCGGTTTTTCTTATTCCGATCAATACCGCTCAAGATAGCGGTCAAGTTCCCATTTGGTGATGCGGATCTTATACTCATCCCATTCTTCGGTCTTATGGGTGACATATTTTTCAAAAATATGCTCACCGAGCGTCTCGCGCACGAGCGGATCCCGCTTCATCGCCCGCACCGCTTCCTTGAGGTTGGTCGGCAGCTGCTCGATTCCCCGCTCCTCGCGCTCGTCCTCGGTCAGCTCAAAAATATTCCCGTCGGTCGAGCAGGGCGGACGCAGACCGCGGCGGATGCCGTCCAGTCCGGCCGCCAGGCACAGCGCCAGGGTCAGATACGGATTCGCGGACGGATCCGGGTTGCGCAGCTCGATGCGCGTCCCCACCCCGCGGGAGGCCGGCACGCGCACCAGCGGACTGCGGTTGCTCGCCGACCAGGCGATATACACCGGCGCCTCATACCCCGAAACCAGCCGCTTATACGAGTTGACCAGCGGGTTGGTCACCGCCGCCATGCCGCGGACGTGCTCGAGGATGCCCGCAATAAAGCTGTATGCGGTCTCGCTCAGCCCGAGTGCGTCGTCCGGGTCATAAAACGCGTTTTTCCCGTCCTTCATCAGCGACATGTTCACATGCATGCCGCTGCCCGCCACGCCGTAAATCGGCTTGGGCATGAAGGTCGCATACAGATTATGGTCATGTGCAATGGTCTTGACCACCAGCTTGAAGGTGACGATATTATCCGCCGCCGACAGCGCGTTGTCGTATTTGAAGTCGATTTCGTGCTGGCCGTTCGCCACCTCGTGGTGGGACGCCTCGATCTCAAAACCCATATCCTCCAGCGTCAGGCACATATCCCGCCGCGCGCTCTCCCCGAGGTCGGTCGGTCCAAGCTCGAAATAGGCGCCGCGATCCTGCGTCTTGGTGGTCGGGTGGCCGTTCTCATCGTTGGCAAACAGGAAAAATTCGCACTCCGGCCCGACGTTGAAGGACGAAAAGCCCATCTCCTCCGCCTGCCGCAGCACCTTCTTGAGCAGGCCGCGCGGATCCCCCTCAAACGGGGTGCCGTCCGGCTTATACACGTCGCAGATCAGGCGCGCCACCCGGCATTCCTCGCCATACCACGGGAAGATCGTAAAGGTGTCGAGATCCGGATACAGGTACATATCCGATTCCTCGATGCGCACAAAGCCCTCGATCGAGGAGCCGTCAAACATGCATTTGTTATTCAGCGCCTTTTCCAGCTGGCTCGCCGTGATCGCAATGTTTTTGAACGACCCAAATATATCGGTGAACTGCAGGCGGATAAACCGTACGTTTTCCTCCTCGACGATGCGGATGATGTCTTCGGCGGTAAATTTCGGCATGCTTGACCATTCCTTTCTCCAATGGGGTGCGGAAATGACGATGGAAATATTATAGAATTCCGGGGCGGTTTTTGTCAATCATCATCGCCCATAATAATCCGGGCCCCCGGATGCGGACAAATGGCAAAAAAGCTAAAGGCGGGCCGCAAAGCGCTCCCCTTGCAGCCCGCCCATGCAGCCCCTTTACCCGCGGCGCTTCCAGACAACCAGCTCTGCGTCCGCGCCGCCGTTTCCGTATTCATACACCACAAGCTGTCCCTCGTCGGCCGCAAGCCCATAGCAGCGCTCACTGCCCTGCCGGCAGACCTCCGCCCCGTAATACCGCTTTTCATCGTCCAGCAGCTTCGCCGTCCGCCCATTGGGCAGGCGGCACTCCAGATTGATAAAATCCCCCTTGAGCTCATGCAGCTGTGTGACCGTTTTCAGTTCCTCTATCCCGAGCATCCAAAACTCTTCGAGCAGCTTCTTTTCCATAAGGTTCTCCTTACCGGCTGAACCGGTATTCCGTCACCGAGCGGAACACCTCGCCCGGGCGCAGCACGGCAGACGGGTATTCCGGATGGTTCGGGGTGTCCGGAAAATGCTGCGTCTCCGCACAGAACGCCTGGAAATGCCCCATCGGCTTCCCGCCCTTTCCGGTTTTCTCCTCGAGCGCACCCGCCGTATACAGCTGCACCCCCGGCTGGTCGGTCCAGCATTCCATCCGGATGCCGGTACGCGGCGAAACCGCCGTCAGCGCCCGGCGGAAGCCTTCCCCGCACAGTACAAAGTTATGGTCATAGCCCTGCAGCTCAGGCGAAAAATCCCGGCCGATCGCCTTCGCCGCGCGGAAATCGAACGGCGTCCCCTCCACCGGCGCAAGCTCGCCTGTCGGGATCAGCTTGTCATCCACCGGCATATACCGGTCCGCCTCAATCTGCAGCTCCGTATCGCGGACATCCGGGCCGTCAAAGCCGTTGAGATTGAAATACGCGTGGTTGGTCAGATTCAGAACGGTGGGCGCATCGGTGCGCGCCTCGTACCGGATGGTCAGCGCATTCGCCGCCGTCACCGTGAAGGTCACCGCCGTTTCCAGCCGGCCGGGATAGCCTTCCTCCCCGTCCTCGGCGGTGCAGGTAAACCGCACCGACGGCTCGCCGCCGTCACTGAGCACCTGCGCCGCCCACAGCTTGCGGTCAAAACCGCTGAAGCCGCCGTGCAGATGCTCCACATCATGCTCGTTCAGACCGAGCGTATACGTTTTCCCATCCAGGGTAAAGCGCCCGTCCGCAATCCGGTTGGCATAGCGGCCGATCGTCGCCCCCTGATAGGAATGGTTATTCTCCCGGTAGTCGTCCAGCGTATCAAAGCCCAGGATCACATCCCGGCCGCCGAACCGCACCGCCTGCAGCGTGGCACCGTAATTGAGCACCGTCACCTCCAGGCCGCCCGCACCACAAAGATCATACCGCCGCACAATACAGCCATCCGGCAGGCACCCGAATTCCTTTACTTCAATACCCACGTTCCTGTCCTCCTTTTTTGCCGTAGTCTCAGCGTTTCTTTTGATTATTACATATTTTTCTGCCAAAAGCAATACAATCTTATGTCGGAACGGCGGCCGGTATCCCTTCTTTTTGGGTAATCGGCTGCGGTCGTCTCCTGTGGAAAAGCGGATGAGGCTCCCTTTCGTCCGGCGCAGCAGCCAACTGCGTCGTTTTTACCGATTTCATTTTACCACACCGAGCGGCCGGCCTTCAACAGTTGGGTTTGACCCCTGCCGCATTGACAAGCACGCACGCCTGCGATATAATATTTTTTTCTGCTGCACAGTATACCTTCAACACCCGCGCGAAAGGATGCGTCGTTTTCATGGATATAATCACGCTGCTCCTGCTCTCGGCGAGTCTCGCCATGGATGCCTTTGCCGTGTGCGTCTCCAGCGGTATGGTGATCTGCCATATCCGGGCAACCCCCATCCTCAAAATGGCCGGCAGCTTTGGCCTCTTCCAGGGACTCATGCCGCTCATCGGCTACACCATCGCCCGCACCTTTGCCGACAAAATCCAGGCCATCGATCACTGGCTGGCCTTTGTGCTGCTGGCTTTCATCGGCGGTAAGATGCTTTTTGAGGTATGGCGGGAACGCGGACAGCCGCAGGAACATCCGAAGGGCGATCCCTGCGAATGGAAAAACCTGTTCGTGATGTCCATCGCCACAAGCATCGACGCTCTCGCTGTCGGCGCTTCCCTCGCCGTAATGCCGGCCACCGGCGTACTGGGTCTGCCGCTCGGGTATCTGATCTGCTGCGGTGTGATCGCGCTGGTAACCTTTCTCATCTGTATCATCGGCGTCATCATCGGCTGCCGCACCGGCGCGCTGCTCGGCCGCAAAGCCGAAATTATCGGCGGTATCGTGCTCATCGGCATCGGAGTCAAGATCCTGCTCGAGCACCTGGGCGTTCTTGAAGCCATCGGCAACTGGTTTTCCGGTCTGGCGTAAGGATACATATACGGGGCGCTGCCCCGTACCCCGCGGCCTTTTACAAAAGGCCGGCGAAAATATAAATTCTCTGTTTCCGGTATTCCGGGCCGAACACGATGCAATGCCTGCACACCCCATTGGCTGTGTGACCGTCGAGCAGCCATAGACCGTCTCGCAAAAGCCGTCCCCGCTGCGGGGACGGCTCAGACTGTCAAAAAAGTCGTTTCGCAAAAAATAATGCACAAAAAGTTTTCGCCCGCCTTTTTCGAAAAGGCGGCGGGGTCAAGGGGCGGAGCCCTTGGCGCGTCCCGCAGGACGCGAAATCCTTTGCTTTCATAAGGATCAGGAAGGGAGACGCAACAGCCCGGTGGGCTGTTGCGTCGTGGGAAACCCTATCAAGGGGTTTCCCGATGCGGCGTATCACGCCGCATTTGGGCAACCTGCTATCTGCCAACCAGTTTTTCGACACGCTGAGCCGTCCCCGCTGCGGCGGGGACGGCTTTTTAATTGGCAAACGGTATTTTCATCAGCCATTCCACCGCAAACACCGTTGCGGTAGAGGCCAGCGCGACCGGCAGCAGCGACAGCCGCAGCCACGACAGCACCAGTGCCACCGCTACACCGGCGAGTGCCGACCAGGGGGTTGCGGTCGCGTCGAGCACCGACGGGAAAATCATCGCGCCCAGCACCGCATACGGCATATAAAACAGCACCGACTGCACAAACCGGTTCTGCACCTGCCGGCGCATCAGGGTCAGCGGCAGCGCGCGCGGGATATAGGTCACCACCGCCATCACCAGCACGCCGAGCACCCAGTAGACCATATCGCTCATACGGCTGCCTCCTCTCCGGAGGCTTCCACCGGGAAGCGCAACGCGCCGAACACCGCCGCGAGGATGGCGCAGAGGATCAGCGCCCAGCCGGACGGGATCAGGCGCAGCCCCGGCAGGTACCGGAACAGGCAGGACAGGCCGATCGCGATCAGCGCCACCGCCGCGATCGGATGCGAATCCCGCGCCGCCGGGGTGATGATCGCGATGAACATCGCATAAAGCGCAATTCCCAGCGCGCTCGACAGCGATGCGGGCAGCACCGCGCCGGCGAGTGCACCGGCAAGCGTCCCCAGCACCCAGCCCCCATACGGGCCGGCGGCGAGGCCGGTCAGGAACCATCCAGACAGGGTGCCGTCCTTGCGCATGGCAAGGAAAAAGATCTCATCGGTCACGCCATTGGCAATCAGCAGCCGCTTGAACAGCGGCATTTTGCCGAGTTTTTGGGACAGCGACAGCGACATGAGCATATAGCGGATATTGATGATGAACACCGTTACGCCGATCTCCGGCAGCGGCGCGTGGCGGATCAGCAGGCCGGCACCGGCCTGCTGGCCGGCGGAGGTGAAATTGCTCATCGAGATCAGCACCACCAGCGGCCACGGCAGGCCGCTGGCCACCGCCGAGACCGCAAACGCAAAGGACACCGGAAAATAGCCGAGCATGATCGGCAGCCCATAACGGAAGCCCTGCGCAAAACGGTTCAAACGTCCTGGTTCCATGACTAGTCAATCGCCTTTCCTCTTGATGATCCGGCCGGCACCGGCACCACGTGAAAACGCAGCCGGCAGAACCTGCCGGCTGCGTGGTATTGCCAGGTAGGGCAGGCCCTGTGCGGCAAAGCCGATAACCTTCGGCGCGCGGCCGGGCGCCATGCTGCCGCACCGCAAAGGCATGCCTTTCCCCTTCCGCTGCCGGAACCGTTCTGCCCGGCCTGTGTCTCAGGCGCCGAGGTAGGCCCGGCGGATCTCCTCGTTATTGAGCAGGTCGGCCGCGTCGCCCTCCATAAACAGCGTGCCGGTCTCCAGCACATAGGCACGCCGGGAAATCGACAGCGCCATCTTCGCATTCTGCTCCACCAGCAGCACCGTCGTTCCGTCCCGGTTGACCTCGGTGATACAGTCAAAAATCTCCTGCACCAGAATCGGGGACAGTCCCATCGACGGCTCGTCCAGCAGCAGCATCTTCGGCCGGGACATCAGCGCACGGCCGATCGCCAGCATCTGCTGTTCACCGCCGGACAGGGTGCCGGCGAGCTGCTTGCGCCGCTCCTTCAGGCGGGGAAAACGGGTGAATACCTTTTCCAGATCCTCCGCAATACCGGCGCCCTTGCGGATAAACGCTCCCATCTCCAGATTTTCCTGCACGGTCATGCTCGCAAACACCCGGCGGCCTTCCGGCACCTGCGCAAGGCCCTGCCGCACGATCTTATGCGGCTCGGTTTTCGCAATGCTGCTGCCCAGAAAGGTGATGTCGCCGGTTTTCGAGCGCAGAAGACCGGACACGGTATGCATGGCGGTGGTTTTGCCCGCGCCGTTGGCGCCGATGAGCGAGACAATTTCCCCCTCCTCCACATGGAAGGACAGGCCCTTGAGCGCGTGGATGGCGCCATAATACACGTTGATATCGGTTACGTTCAGCATACAGCACCCTCCTCAGCCGCCAAGATAGGCTTTGATGACCCGCTCGTCCGACCGGATTTCCTCCGGCGTACCGGAGGCGATCAGCGTGCCGTAATCCAGCACATAAATCCGTTCGCAGACGCCCATGACCAGCGCCATATCATGCTCGATGAGCAGGATGCCCACGCCGAACATATCCCGGATCCGCCGGATGGTTTCCATCAGCTCCCGCGTTTCGGTCGGGTTCATGCCGGCGGCCGGCTCGTCGAGCAGCAGGATTTTCGGTTCCGAGGCAATCGCACGCAGAATTTCCAGCTTGCGCTGCTGGCCGTACGGCAGATTCGCCGCCATCTGGTCGGCGGTATCCTCCATTTCGAAAATGCGCAGCAGTTCCTTCGCCTTTTCGGTCACCCGCGCTTCCTCTTTCCAGTAGCGCGGCAGCCGGAACATGCTCTCGATCACCGTATAATGCATATTCTGGTTCATTGCCACCTTGATGTTATCCAGCACCGACATATGCTTGAACAGCCGGATATTCTGGAAGGTGCGCGCGATGCCCAGGCGGTTGATCTGGTAAGGCTTCTTGCCGATGATGCTTTTGCCGCAGAAGCGGATGGCTCCCTTGGTGGGCGCATACACCCCGGTCAGCAGGTTGAACACCGTCGTTTTGCCCGCGCCGTTGGGACCGATGAGACCGATGATCTCCCGCTCATCCACCGTCAGGTACACGTCGTCGAGCGCACGCAGGCCGCCGAACTGTATGCCGAGGTCCTTGGTTTCCAGCAACGGCATCGGTCACACCTCCCCTGTCGTTTTCGTCCTGCCCTTACGGTGGAACAGCTTATCCACCAGGCCGGGCAGCGAAATCTCATACCGGCCGAGCAGACCCGACGGACGGAACAGCATCACACAGATGAGGATGATCGAATAGACCAGCATCCGGTAATTCGAGAAGCTGCGCAGCACCTCCGGCAGGATGGTCAGCACCGTCGCCGAAATTACCGAGCCGGAAATCGACCCCATACCGCCGAGCACCACCATGATGAGGATCTCCACCGAACGGTTGAAGTCAAATTTGGAGGGATCGATCACTCCGATATGGTGGGCATACAGCGCTCCCGCCACGCCCGCAATAAACGCCGCCAGCACAAAGGCAAACAGCTTATAGTACGTGGTATTGACACCCATGGATTCCGCCGCAATCTCGTCCTCGCGGATGGCAATGACCGAGCGCCCATGCCGCGAACGGCCGAAGGTATAGCTGATAAAAATGGCCAGCGCCATCACCACAAAGGCGAAGATAAACATCGCTGCCGGTTCTCTTGTCTTGCTGAAGGTGCGGATGCCTCCGAGCCCCATCGCACCATTCGTGATCGGGCGGAGGAACTCCGCGTTCGCCATCACACGGATGATCTCCCCAAAACCAAGGGTGATAATCGCCAGATAGTCGCCGCGCAGGCGCAGCGCCGGGATGCCGATGACCACGCCGAACACCGCCGCCACCGCGCCGCCGAGCAGCATGGCAATCGGCAGCGCCATCTGCAGGGACATATTGCCGTTATTCACCACAGCCTTGGTGAAATTTGCCGCCGCATACGCGCCCACCAGCATAAAGCCCGCATGGCCGAGCACCAGCTGGCCGAGGATGCCGGTGACCAGGTTCAGGCTGACCGCAAGGATCACGTTAATGCATACCAGCACGACAATCCCTGTCCAATAGCCGTCCAGCACCCCGGTGGAGATAAGGATTAACAGCAGCACAAAGAGAAGCGCGGTCAATACGGTATTGATCAGATAGTACAGCCCGGTCTTCTTTTTCCGTTTTCCCATGACCTACACCTTCTCCTTTCGCTTTTTTCCCATCAGGCCGGCCGGACGAACCAGCAACACCACGATCAGGATGGCAAACACCACCGCGTCGGTAACCTGCGTGGTGATATACGCCTTGGTCAGCTGTTCCATCACGCCGAGCAGATAACCGCCGAGCATCGCACCCGGAATCGAGCCGATCCCGCCGAGCACCGCCGCCACAAATGCCTTCAGGCCAAGCAGATTGCCCATCGTCGGGCTGATCTGCGGATAGGTGTTGCAGTACAGCACGGCGCCGACCGCTGCCAGCGCCGAACCGACGGCAAAGGTAATCATGATGATATTCGTCGTGTTGATGCCCATCAGCTTTGCTGCGCCGGCATCCTCGGAAGTCGCCTGCATCGCCTTGCCGATCTTGGTTTTGCCCACCAGGAGCTGGAGAGCGATCATCATGACCACCGAAACGGCGATATTGATCAACGTCGAGGACGTCACCGACAGGCCGCCGAATTCCAGAGCGCCGGCGCCGAACATCTCCGGCATGGTTTTGGCGTCCGACCGGAACAGCAGCATAAACAGGTTCTGCAGAAAAATACTCACGCCAAGCGCGGTAATCAGCAGGGAAATCCGCTCCGCATTGTGCGTGAGCAGACGCTGATAGGCCAGCCGCTCAATCAGCACGCCCGCCAGTGCGCAGACCACTACCGGGGCGAGCACCGCCAGCCACAGCGGCATCCCCGCCATCGCCAAGACCAGATAAATGACATAGCCGCCCACCATGATGATGTCTCCGTGGGCAAAGTTGATCAGCTGCACGATACCGTAAACCATGCTGTAGCCCAGAGCGATCAGAGCGTAAATGCTCCCGAGGCCGAGGCCGTTCAACAGCTGCGTAATAAAATCCATGCCTGCCCCCCCACTTCCTTTGTGTGATAGGACCGCGGTGTAATCCGAAAAAAAAGGGCGGTATGCGCCCTTTTTTTCGATTGCTTATGCGGTTTTCAGCCCGCGCGCCTTATGCCTGGTACTGCTCCACCACTTTGTACGCGCCGTTTTCAAAGGTGGTGATAAACGCTTCACGAACCGGATTGCGGTTCTCGTCAAAGACGGTGGTCCCGGTCAAACCGGCATAATTCGTCTCGCTGAGCGCCTGAATGATTGCATCAGCGTCGGTGGAGCCGGCCCGCTCGATCGCGTCGGCGAGAATATGCATCGTATCATACCCGAGCACCGCGAACATGGTCGGCTCGATGCCGAACCTCTCCTTGTATTCACTCAGGAATGCCTGCAGCTCCGGATCATCGGACACCGCCGAATACTGGCTGCAGAAATACGACTTGGCCAGCAGGTCGTTGACACTGGTGTCGCCGTTGAGCTGCGGCAGCACGCCGTCCCAGCCGTCGCCGCCGAGGAATTGCGAGGTGATCCCCTGCTGCTGCGCCTGCCGGAGAATCAGCGCCACGTCCTTATAATACACCGGCAGCAGGATCGCATCCGGATTGGAGGCCTTGATCTTGGTCAGCTGCGCATTGAAATCGGTATTGCCGGTCGCGTAGCCCTCTTTATTGGTCACCGTCATCCCCAGCTCAACCGCGGTCTCCTCAAAGGCGTCCGCGATACCGGTGGAATAGGAGTCGCCGCTGTCATACAGGATCGCAACGGTCTTGGCTCCCAGCTTTTTCGACGCATAGGAAGCCATCAGGCTGCCCTGGTACGGATCGATAAAGCAGGTGCGGTAGGCGTATTTGCCCGCCTGCGTAATTTCCGCATCGGTGCCGGACGCCGTGATGACCGGCATCCCGTCGCTATTAGCCGCCTGCGCCACCGCCTTGGAGGGCGCAGAGGTCACCGCACCGACAATGGCGACAACGCCGTCACTGACCAGCTTGGTATACGCCGTCGTCGCGTCCGTCACGTTGCCGCGGTCGTCCTCGGGCAGATACTTGATTTTCTTTCCGAGGATACCGCCGTTTTCGTTGATTTCATCCACCGCCATGAGCACGGCGTTGTTGACCGCGTTTCCGTACTGGGCGTTATCGCCGGTCAGCGGGGCAATCCCGCCGATCAGGATTTCATCGCCGCTCCCATTGTCCGAGCAGCCGGACAGCGGCACCGTCAGCAATGCAGCCGCCGCCAGCAGGGCCAGCCATTTTTTCATCTTCATACCATCTTCCCCCTACATCTTGTTCCGCACGGCGGTCTCCCGCCGGGTTCACTCAAAGCCCTTCCCTGCAGGACAGGCACCCGCCGCTTTCGTTTTTTCCGCCGTCCGGGCGCCGGCCTGCCGAAGCACGGCCGCACCGCATATGGCACAATGAAAGCACACCTGCAGGCATATTTCATAAATACGTTTTTTATTATAAGCGATACCCCGATGCTTTTCAAGTCTTTTTTCCCTGTTATTTCGTAAAAGCGCATCCTGCGTCAAAAGGTGTTTTTATTGGGAATGGCCAGAATCCTGCCGGCGCTCTCCACGGTGTTTTCCTTTTCCTCAAAAGAATTTTTCTGTTGTTTTCATATATACCTTGACAGGCGAGGTATATTGTGATATTTTATATTTGCGATCGTGAGATACTAAAGCGGAAGGAGGGACGCCCATGTCGATTGCTTCCGATATCATCCGCGGGCACACCGACGCCATCATCCTTGCGCACCTGCTGTCCGGCGACACCTACGGCTACGAAATCAACAAATCCATACAAAGCATCACCGGCAACCAGTATGAGCTCAAGGAGGCCACCCTGTACACCGCGTTCCGCCGGCTCGAGGCCGCCGGGCTGATCGTTTCCTACTGGGGAGACGAAAATACCGGCGCCAGACGGCGGTATTATTCCATTACCGAACCGGGACGGCGCGCCTATCAGCAATACCTGCAGGACTGGGACAACGCCAAGGCGCTCATCGACAGCCTGATCCGCCTGCAGCCGAGGCCGGGAGCCCGCTGAACAAACCATTTTACACAGAAGGGTTGTGTCAACATGAACGAACGCATTCAGGAGTATGTGCGCGAGCTTTTTGAGGACGCGCCGCGCACGAAAAAGGCTATGGAGCTTCAGGAGGAAATCGCCGCCAACCTCAACGACAAATACAACGACCTGGTCGCCTCCGGCATGGCGCCGAACGATGCCTACAACGCTGCGGTTGCCGGGGTGGGCGACGTCAGCGAGATGTTTGCGGACCTTTCCGACCAGACCCCGCCGTATATCCAGGCGGAACAGCAGCGCTACCGCCGCCGCAGCGCCGTCCTGGTCAGCATCGCGGTGGTGCTGTACATCCTCAGCGTCATCCCGGTGATCCTCGCCGAGGAAATGGGCTTCAACGAGGATCTGGCCGTGGTGCCCCTGCTGGCCATCTGCGCGGTGGCGACCGGCCTGCTGATCTTCAACTTCATGTCCCGTCCGCGCTATCAGAAGATGGACGACACGATGGTGGAGGAATTCCACGAGTGGAAGCAGCACAAGGAACGCAAGGAATCCCATGCCCAGCGGGCGGTCACCAGCGCCCTGTGGCTGGCGATACTCGCAGTCTATTTCATCGTCAGCTTTGCCACCTTCGCCTGGCATGTGACCTGGATCATCTTCCTAGTCGGCGCCGCCGTCGACCAGATCGTCCGCGCCGTTTTCGCGCTGAGCCGGCATGAGTAAATGTATGGAGGGCTGCGGTCACCGCCGCCTGCAGAAAGGTCGGATTATCGTATGACAAATAAAACGGGACAGATTGTGCGCATCGTTATCGCCTCGCTGGCCGCGGCAGCTTTCACCGTGCTGCTGGTGCTCGGCATCAACGGCGGCCTGTCCTTCCCATCATTTTTCCGTAAAGGAGAGGAGCATATGATTACTTCGGTTTCCCGCGATGCCTCCGGTATCCGGGACGTACAGATCGACTGGCGCGCCGGCCGGGTGGAGGTGACCAGATCCGCCGATGGGAGCTTCCACGCCACCGAGACCTCGCGCTACGACGTCGATCCCATGCTCTGCACCACCGACGGCGGGGTGCTGAGGATCAAGCAGCAGACCGGCATCGGCTTCTTTTTCTTCGGCTTCGGCTCCCGCAGCTCCACCCTCACGCTGCAGCTGCCGGAAAAGGAGTACGAAGCCTTTCAGCTGAAAATGTCCAGCGGTGAAGGAAGCGTCACCGGCATTAACGCCGCCAGCCAGCGCTTTGAACTGACCAGCGGCGACCTGCGGGTCGATGCCCTGCAGGCGGACAGCCTGACCGCCAAGCTCACCAGCGGACAGCTGACCGGCACCGGCGTCGCCGCCCGCGCGCTCGATGCCGGCACCACCTCCGGCCGTCTCTCCCTGTCCGGCGCCTTCTCCGGCATCACCGCCAAATGCACCTCCGGCAAAATCACGCTCGATTCCTCCCTTGTGCCGGATACGCTCGACGTCAACGTCACCTCCGGCGACGTGGGGGTCACCATCCCGGACAACGACGGTTTTGTGCTCGAATCCAGCAAGACCTCCGGCGATATCCGCAGCAGCTTCGACCTGCTGTCCCCGATCAACGACAAAAGCGGCCGCTATGTCTACAAAAGCGACGAAACCGGCCGCAGCTACCATGTCAAGCTGACCAGCGGCAATTTCACCTTTGACCGCGCAGAATAAGGCACCATGAAGCCAGAGCGCCTGCCGGCCGTTGTTCAGGCGCTCATTTTTTCACCTTTATTTCAGCTTGGCATGGTACAACGGGTACAGAAAGCCGTCCTTTACGGCGGCCGGCCATCCTGACAAGCGGAAAGGAGTAAGCGGAAATGGGAATCAGGCGACACTGGTGGGCTGTCCTGTACAGTCTTCTATTAACAGCGTTCACCCTGTATCTGCTGCTGGATACCTTTGTCATCTCCCGGGTATACGCCGTGTCCCCGCCGGAAAGCAGCCCGGAAAAAACGGACAGTTCCGCCGCAGACGCGGAGGTTTCGCCCAACACCTACATCGATGGGAACATAACCATTGCCATCACCGAATACCGCATACACGATACCACCGTATATGCGGCGGACATCACCCTGTCCTCCCCCGAATACCTGAAAACCGCCTTCGCCCAAAATGCCTACGGCCGCAATGTCACCGCCAAAACCTCCGAGACGGCCGCCGCCGCGGGCGCCCTTCTGGCTATCAACGGGGATTACTACGGCGCCCGCTCCAGCGGATATGTCATCCGCAACGGCGTGCTGTACCGCAGCACCGCCTCCCGCGGGCAGGAGGATCTGGTGATCTATGCGGACGGTTCCCTGGGCATTGTCTGCGAGGACGACATAACGGCAGAGGAACTGCTGGAGGACGGCGCCGTACAGGTGCTCTCCTTCGGGCCGGCGCTGATCGCCGACGGCGCGATAGCCGTTTCGGAAGGCGAGGAGGTCGGCAAGGCCAAGGCGAGCAACCCCAGGACAGCCATCGGCATCATCGATGACCTCCATTATGTATTTGTGGTCTCGGACGGCCGCACGGAGGAAAGCGAGGGGCTTTCCCTGGTCCAGCTGGCGGAGTTTTTGTCCGACCTGGGCGCTGTCACGGCCTATAATCTGGACGGCGGCGGCTCTTCCACGATGGTTTTCAACGGCAAGGTTATCAACAACCCCACCACCAACGGCAGCCGCATTCAGGAAAGGAGTGTGAGCGACATTGTGTACATCGGCTACTGACGGCCGCCGCCGAATGGCCCGGACCAGCCTTGCCTACCTGCTGCTGGCCGTGCTCTGCGCGCTGTTCGGCGCCGTCTATGAGCACTTCAGCCATGAGGTTTTTTCCCCTTTCATGCTCTACGCCTTCGGCTTCCCCCTGGCCGGCGGCGCGGTCCCTTTTTCCGTTCTGGCCCTGTATGCCCGCCGGCTGCCCGGCAGGGTATCCCGGAATTTATACCACTCCAGCATCGCTTCCCTGACTGTGGGCAGCCTTATGCAGGGGGTACTGGAAATCTACGGCACGACAAGCCGTCTGCTCCGGGTGTACTGGATCGCCGGCGCGGTTCTCCTTCTCAGCGGCATCGCCGCCTATCTGGCCGCAGACATACGAACGGCGCGGCATCGTCCGGACACGCCGTCCGACGATACCGCGCCGGGGAAAAAGCTATAGCGGCAAAGCGGGCGTCCCCGCCGCGCCCGTGCATGAACCGGGTCAGCGGGTCATCAGCAGCGCCACAATATCCAGAATGCCGTCGCCGAGCAGGCACGCGCCGAAGAAGATCATGGTCAGCCGGCAGGGAAAATACATTCTTGAATTACCTGGATTTCTCTGTCGGAAAATGCGTCCTCCAAAGTAAAATCATCTTCAATACCTTCTGTCAAATAAATTTCACCATCCTGTGCCATGAGCAGCATATCAAAACCGCCATGGGTTCTCCAGTATTCGCTGCCCTCCTCCAAACCCATAACAAATATAGCGGTCGAAAGGGCATCCGCCAACACACCGCTATCCGCAATAATCGTTACAGAAGCCAAGCCGCTGTCGGCAGGCCGACCGGTAGCGGGATCGAGAATATGCCAATAGGTCGTTCCGTCTTCATCTGTAAAATTGCGTTCATATCCGCCGGATGTTACAACAGCAGAATCCTCCGCCTCTAGAACGCCGAAGCTCCCTTCGCCAAAGGGATTTTTGATTCCCAGCCGCCACCTTGTCCCGTCCGGTTTTCCTCCTACCATTTGGATATTGCCTCCAATATCCAGCAGCGCCGAGGTAATGCCTTGTCCCTTAAGATAATCCGCAAGCCGTTCCCCTGTATATCCCTTTCCGACCGCACCAAGGTCAAGCTGCATTCCTTCCGGCAGCGTAACCGTATGATTCTCCAGAACTACCTTCTCATAGCCAGTGAGGGGGAGCAGCTCCTCGATCTCGCTTTCGGACGGAACATGATATTCCTGATTGATAAAGCCCCATGCTTTGACAAGAGGATAAATGGTGGGGTCAAGCGCCCCGCCGGTCTGACCGGCCATTTCCAGTGCAAACTGAAGCAGTTCCTCTGTTTCCGGGCTGAGAGGCACTGCATCCCCTCGGCTGTGATTTACTGCGTAAATCTCGCTGTTTTCATCTGTGGCAGACCACAGGGCCTCCCATTCTATGACACGGTTTTCCGCCTCATCCAATGCGGATTCTGCCTGGTCCCCATAAGCGGTCAGGTTCATATACGTACCCATGGCAAAGAGTCCGGCAGAATGTCCTCGATTGGATACCTCCTGTGAGGCCTCGCAGCCCGCAAGGCATAAGGAAGCTGCCACAAGCAGAGCAGGAAACCGGAAAATTCCTCTATTTTTCATTTTGGGAAGCCGTCCTCCTTTTTCCAGCCGCCTTTTGCAAGCTTTTCGCTCCGTAATGGGCCAGGAACACAAACAGGCCCATAATGGCAAGATACTCTGTAAAAAAACAAGAGATACGGGCGTTCAAAATCAAAGAATACAAACGTAGAAGTCAGGAACATATAGGCGAGAAACTGGTTCTTTACAAAGGCATAAAGCCCATAAACAGCAACCGCTGCACCCGCAAGGCGAAGCGCTATTTTCAGAGGTTTGGACGGGATCGGTCCGGACGCTTTCCGTATCATGCCGAGGATCCTGTTCCAGTGCAGGCCCAAATGCAAAGACATCAGAACAAATCCCCAGAAGGAACACAAAATGTGCATAGGGCGCGCCAAGGCGATCCCGCCTGATATGGGCAGAAAGGCGAAAACCTCTCTGGAGAGAATGATGGCGCTCACCATGGTTCCAAGCATGGTGAGCAGAAGCAGCAGATTCACGGCAGCCTGCACGGCGCGAAAGGGGGGATATTTCCCTTTGAATATATGGCCATACCACTTAAAATTCAAAATATGATGAACGATCCAGAGGATAAACACTCCCACCCCCATCCATTCATGGGCGGCCTCTCCTGTAAGCTGCTTCGCCATCAGCAGCAGGAGTAACATCGTCATAACAAAATCCATGCTGATTTTGATAATCATTTTTGGTTTCATTACGATTCTCCTTTTGAAAAAAGACTGCCTCAACAGAAGGCAGGCTTCGTTAAAATGGTACCCTTGCTGCCTTAAAGCGCTTTAGTAACGGCAGATTACCGGTTCAGCCCCGCAACCCATTCGGCTACATCCCCCTGCGCGTCAGACACTCTGTTCCGGGAGATGGAGAGGCCATCCTCGATGACGGCAGCTCCGGGCTGCAGCTGCTGAATCGTCTGAATCGTCCGGGAAAATCCGCTGCCCCCGTGAGCGGTAAAGGGGATGATCCATAAGGAGGCTTATATGCTGTATACCATGATGGAAGTCTGTCGGGAAACCGATATAACCTATCAGGCTTTAAAGTTTTAATGCAACGAAGGCCTGATCCCTAACGTCAAGCGGGATAAAAACAACCGCCGGATCTTTGACGAACGAGACCTGAAATGGATCAAAGACCTCGTTTGCCTGAAAAAATGCGGGATGAGCATCCAGGAAATGAAAGCGTATCTGGATTTATGCCTTCAGGGGCAGTCTACGATCCCCCAAAGGAAAGAAATGCTGGAGAAAAAGCAAAAAGCGCTGCGCAGCTCTATTCAGGAACTGGAGGACAGTGTTGCCTATATCGACTGGAAGCAAAATTTTTACGATGAAGTGCTTTCCGGTAAGCGTCCCTATGTCAGCAACCTGATCCGCATGGAGGATTGAATCGTAAAACAAAAAGGTGTCATCCATTTTCAGGATGGCACCTTTTGTTTTTTTACGGAAGCATAAAGACATGCCGAACTTAGACGAGCTGCCCAGTGAAAAAAGTTGCCGACAACTCATCGCGGATTTCCGACCGCAGGTCTGAAAGGACGGTGCAGATAAGATGCCGCTGATGGTCGAGCTGTACAACGAAAAAGCGGCCAGCAACTCATCGCGAATTGCTGACCGCAGGTCTGAAAGGACGGTGCAGATAAGATGCCGTTGATGGTCGAGCTGTACAACGAAAAAGCGGCCAGCAACTCATCACGAATTGCGGACCGCAGGTCTGGACGTTAACGGACTCGAACCGCTTGACCCTGGCGGTTTGCTTACGCAACCCGCTTATGAAATGCTTGACAGCATTTCGGAAGAGCAACGCCATGGGTCCTTTGCTATACATAAAAAATCGCGCCCGCCCTAAAGGGCGTAACGCGATTTTGGTGGACGTTAACGGACTCGAACCGCTGACCCTTCGCACGTCAAGCGAATGCTCTACCAGCTGAGCTAAACGTCCTTTTTTCCTGCCGCTCCGGATGATTTCCAGCGGCGCGGTCATTATTATAGTAAACCCGGCGGCATTTGTCAAGGGGTTATCCCCAAAAAGTAAGAAAATAACCGAAGCCGCTGCCCGGACACAACCAGCCGGTGCGTTCATCGGCAACTTCGCGGCTCAGAATGCCGACAGGATTTCCATCGTACGGCTGTCGATGACTACGCTGTGGTTAAACAGCTCCCCTTCACCAAACATCCATGCCGCCTGACCCGACCGGCTATCTTTCCCGCACCAGTATACCCGGCGGCACACCACCTTCGCGCCCGGCGTTCGCCCTTGTCCGGCAATATAGTCCAGATAAGCCCTCTGCGCTTCCAGCCGGTCTTCCCTGGGTTCTAGAATGGCACTGTCGGCAAATACCGGCCAGCGGCAGGTCATTTCCGCCACGCCGTTCTGCGCGACAACCAGCTGTGCGCCATAATCCTCCGTCAGCACCGGCACGCCTTTATACACCGGAATAAAGCGGACGACACAGTCCTCCTCCTTCACCTGCACACGGGAAAGCGTACGGGTATATCCCCTTTCCGGCAGAAGACCTCCCACGCGCAGAAAAGCCTCCGCCATCTCCACCGCCTGCCCGGTATCCGCAGGCCTGTTCTGCACATCGACCGCCGTATCCGTGTACTGAATCCAGCCTTCGCCATCAATGGCAACTGTGCGCGTCTGCGTCGTTTCATACGCCGCGCAAACAGCCGCATGCTCCTGCGCGGTCGATTCCGGCGGCAGGCAGTCGATATTCCCCGTTGTCGCCGCAGCCGATTCCAGCACAAATTCCGGCACAGCCTCCTGTGACGAAGCTTCCCCACCGTTTCCGCCCAGCCGATGCTGCACATTGTATTCCAGAATTTCGGGATCCACTGACAGCTTCTGCCAGGCAACCAGAGCCAAAACCGCCGCCCATACCACAGCAGCCGCCACATACAGGCCTTTGATCCAGGCAGGCGTCTGCGACCATACTTTTTTCCGAACCGGCACGGCACTCCTCTTTTCTCATCGCTCCGCAGACAGCTTCTGCCCGCTTCTTCTTTTCGGCCCGATTCCAAAAGAGCGCCCCGCCGGGGCGCTCTTTTTTACTCTTCCTGCTCCACCGATACCAGGCGGTAGCCATCCTCGGTTTTTTCCACCGTGAAAAGGGCAAAGTGGTCTGCCATATCCGCCGTCAGCGGAAGCGGATCCCCCTTATCGTCGATCCCAATGCTGATCGCCTCCACATAACCGACCCGCACCGTTATGGTATCGCCCTTACGCCGGATGGTATCCAGAAACGTCTCATACTGGGAGGACTGGAAATACGCCGGGACATGATAGCAGGCCGCATCCGGGTCATACAGATACGCTGCATAGGCGTTCTCCTCGTTATCGCCGATGGTATGATGCTGCGGGATCGCATCCGCACCGAAAAGCGCGGCATAGGACGCATCCACCTCCGACACCGGCACCATCATCCGGCCGAGATCGTCCACCGGATACGGGCTGGTATAGCTCTCGCCCGCAATCTGCGCCTGCTGCTGCCGCACCACTTCCCGCCGGGTGATCGGCCAAATGGCCGAAAGCAGCAGGTCATCGCTGAGCAGCGAATTGCTGCCGGCCTCCGACACGCTGGAAAAGGACGGCAGATCATACACCAAAACCGGCTCGAGAAAATCCTCCATTTCGGCGCGCAGTTCCTCCGCCGCCGTCTCCTGGCGCCCCTGCACCATATTCACCACGCCGACTATCAGCGCCACCACACCGGTCAGGGCAAGCAGCAGTACGATCAGCCCCACCGGCGCCGCCAGCTTGTTCCGGCCCCGGCGCGCACCGCCGGCGGTATACCGCGCAGACGGGACATATGTATTCTCCCCGTCTCGCTCCGGTTCCGGCTGCGTCACTTCGGCCAGCTCCTCCTGCACAGCCGCATCCGGCGCTTGCTCCTCAGGCGTCACATCCGGCCCGGATGCCGGTTCCTCCGGCGTGAGCGGCTGCTCGACCTTTTTCCATTCGCTCATGGGTATGATCCTTCCTTTCCTGCCGCCGCGCGGCGTGCTCACCGGTTGAAACGGCCTGTTCAGCGGATCTGCCCGCTGCCGGTAATCACATACTTACAGGTGGTCAGCTCCCGCACCCCCATCGGGCCGCGCGCATGCAGCTTCTGGGTGGAAATGCCGATCTCCGCCCCCATACCGAACTCCCCGCCGTCGGTGAAGCGGGTGGAGGCATTGACGTACACCGCAGCCGCATCCACCCCGGCGGTAAAACGCGCCGCGGCCGATTGGCTGTCGGTGACGATGCATTCGCTGTGGCCGGTGCCGTAGCGCGCGATATGGGCCATCGCTTCTTCAAGCGAATCCACCACCCGCACCGCCAGGATATAATCGAGATATTCGGTTTCCCAGTCTGCCTCTTCCGCCGGCTCCACCGCACGGCCCGCGAGGATCGCCGCCGCCCGCTCACAGCAGCGCAGGCGCACCTTCTTTTCCGCGAGCGCGTCCGCGATGACCGGCAGCGCTTCCTGCGCAATGTCCTTATGGATCAGCAGGGTTTCCGCGGCATTGCATACCGAGGGGCGGGACGCCTTGGCGTTGACCGTGATCGCCGCCGCCATCGCGATATCCGCCGACCGGTCGACATACACATGACAGTTGCCCACGCCGGTCTGGATGACCGGGACGGTGGACTGCTGCACCACCGCGTTGATCAGACCCGCACCGCCGCGCGGGATCAGCACGTCGATATAGGCGTTGAGCCGCATCATTTCCGCCGCGGTCTCACGGGAGGTGTCCTCGAGCAGCTGCACCGCATCCTCCGGCAGCCCCGCCTCCGGCAGCGCCTGACGCAGGGCGGCGGCCAGCGCGAGGTTGGAACGGATCGCTTCCTTGCCGCCGCGCAGAATAACGGCGTTGCCCGCCTTCAGGCACAGCGCCGCCGCATCCGACGTGACGTTCGGGCGCGCCTCATAGATGATACCCACCACGCCGAGCGGCACCCGCGTTTTCAGAATCTGCAGCCCATTCGGACGACGGCTGCCTTCCATCACCTCGCCCACCGGGTCGGTCAGGGTGATAATCTCCCGAACCCCGGCCGCCATCCCGGCGATCCGCTCGGCGGTCAGCCGCAGGCGGTCCTGCAGCGATACACTCATACCGGCGGCAACCGCAGCCTCCAGATCTGCGGCGTTGGCCGCGAGAATCTCCGCCGTATGCGCTTCGAGCGATGCGGCCATCGCCTCGAGCGCCCGGTTCTTGCACGCCGTGCCGGCAACCGCCATCTGCCTCGCCGCCGCTTTCGCGCGCCGGCCGATGTTTTCCAGTGTTTCCATCTCAATCCGCCCTTTCCGCATCCGCGTCGATCCGGGTGCCGACCGGCTCCCCCTCGAGCAGCGCATAAATTCTCTCCGGTTTATCCCCCTGCATGATCACCAGCGGGATATGCGCCTGCAAAGTCAGCTGTGCGGCCTGCAGCTTGGTGCGCATGCCGCCGGTGCCCCGCTTGGAGCCGGCGCCGCCCGCAAGCGCAAGCACGTCGTCGTCCACCGCGGTCAGAAGCTTTATCCGCTTCGCCTGCGGGTTCTTATGCGGGTCTGCATCATACAGCCCGTCGATATCGGTCAGCAGGATCAGCAGGTCCGCATGCACCAGCGTGGCCACGATCGCCGACAGCGTATCGTTGTCCCCGTAGTTCGCGCCGACCAGCTCATCGATGGCCACCGTGTCGTTCTCATTGACCACCGGGATGACCCCCATCTCCAGCAGCGTATCGATGGTGTTGACCACGTTCTGCTTGGAGTGCTCGTTCTCCACCACCCGGCGGGTCAGCAGCACCTGCGCCACCGTATGGTTATACTCCCCGAACAGCTTATCGTACATGAACATCAGCTCGCACTGGCCGACCGCTGCCGCCGCCTGCTTGCCGCGGGTCTCCTTCGGCTTCTCCCGCAGCCCCAGCTTGCCCACGCCGACGCCGATGGCGCCGGAGGTGACCAGCACGATCTGATGCCCCGCGTTCTGCAGGTCGCTGAGCACCTTGCACAGCGCCTCGATCCGGCGCAGGTTCATTTTCCCGTTTTCATATGTAAGGGTCGAGGTACCCACCTTGACCACAATCCGCTTTTTATCGTCCGTCATGCCGTTTACTCCCCGTTTATCCCTCCGGCGGCCCCCCGGCCGTCCGGGCATTTTCCCCAGTATAGCATATTCCTACGCAGTCCGCCACCTTTTTCCGCAGACCAAACGGTGTTTTTTCGGTTCTTTTTGTTATTATTCTGTCGAAATATACGATTTGTAAACCATTATCGCTATCAACAGCCATCCTGGAAGGCGCTTACCCATCGTCCACCGGCCGCCCTTTTCCCGAAACATCCGCGGTTTTTCGGCGATTTTCGTTATATTCTTGCGGAAATATACGGAATGTAAACCTTTTTCGCCGCCACCGGGCCCGCTCCGGAGAGCGCCTGCACGCCGCCCGTCAGCAGCCTTTCCGCCAGCGCGTTCACCTCGTCCGGGGTTACGGCGTCGATGCGGGCGATTTCCTCGTCGACCGACGGGACGCGGTTTTCCATCAGCTCGCTGCGCCCGATATAGGACGCCTGCGCGGCAACCGTTTCCAGCCCGAGGATAAAGGAGGCTTTGACCTGCACCTTCGCGCGCCGGAACTCCTCCTCGCCGGCGCCGTCCGCCAGCTCCTCAAGACAGCGGCGCACCTCGTCGAGCACCGGCTGCTGATTCGCGGGGGTCATGGAGGCGCCGACGGTCATCAGGCCGGCGCCGCGGCTGGCGTAATGGGTGCTGTAAATCGAATACCCCAGCCCGAGCTGCTCGCGCACCCGCTGGAACAGCCGCGAAGACGCACCGCCGCCGAGCAGGAAATTGAACAGCATCAGCGCATAGCGGCCCTCATCCCCGAGCGCCAGGCCGGGTACCGCCCATTCGAGGCTGAGCTGCTCGAATTTTTTGCGGCGGAGAAAGACGCCGGGGGTAAACGCCGGCGTATCCGCCGCGGGAATCCCTGTGCCGCGCGGGCAGCGGTCCCACAGCCGCTGCGCCGCATCAAGCACCGCGGCGCGGTCAAAGCAGCCGGCGACCACCACCACCAGGCGTTCGGGCGTATAATTTTCCCGCACATACGCGAGCAGGTCGTCCGGCCGGATGGCCGCAACCGTTTCCTTCGTGCCAATGATCGGACGGCCGAGCGGCGAATCCGGCCACACCCCTGCGCACAGCAGCTCATGCGCCAGATCCTCGCCCTCATCCTCATACATCGCCATTTCATCGAGAATCACCCGGCGCTCAAGCTCGGTCTCATGCGCGTCCATCCGGGAATGGAGCAGCATATCCCCGATCAGCTCCAGCGCACCGACCGCATTTTCCGGCAGCGTCTGCGCATAAAAGCGGGTGTATTCCTTGGTGGTATAGGCGTTCATCCCGCCGCCGAGGTTGTCCATCTCCTCGGAAATCTGCCGGGCGGTGCGCGTTTCGGTTCCCTTAAACAGCATATGCTCCACAAAATGGGATATGCCCTGTTTGTCCGTATTTTCATACCGCGAGCCGGCGTATACCCACACCCCGACCGAGGCCGAATGCGCGCCCTCAATCGGATACAGCAGAATGCGCAGGCCATTGGGTCCCACAATTTTTTCCATTCGGTTCCTGCCCCCTAGAAGCAAGTAAGTTTCGCGAAGCCGTCCTGCGAGTACGCGCAGCGTATCTCGCCGCGTCCTGCCAAAGACCGGAGCTGGCGCTCCCATCCGCGACGTTTCCCGGTTCCGCCTTCGGGCGGAACGCCGCGCACCGTGTACGCGCGGCGAGGGAAACTCGCCGAGTACGCCCAGCGTATCTCGTGCTATCCGCCGAGCACGCCCAGCAGCGCCATGATCCAGAAGCCGGCCAGAAAGCCGTAGGTCGCGGCATGGCCGTGATCCCCCGCCTGGGATTCCGGGATCAGCTCCTCGACCGTGATAAACACCATCGCTCCTGCCGCCATGCCGAGCAGGATGGGCATCACCACGCTGCCCGCCGCCATAAGCGCGGAGGTCATCCCGAGCGCGAGCAGCGCTGCCGCAGGCTCCGCAAGGCTCGCCAGGAAGCCGAGCCAGGTGCAGCTTTTGGCGCTGCGGCCGGCCTGCCGCAGCGGCAGCACCACCGCCATGCCCTCCGGGAAATTCTGCAGCGCCAGGCCCAGGCCGAACACCAGCGCGGCGGTCCAGCTCATGCCCGCATCCTGCATCGCCGCCGCGATCACCACGCCGAGCGCCATGCCCTCCGGGATATTGTGCAGCGCGACGGCAAGCACCAGCAGCATCGGCCGGGAAATATGGCTTGCGTGACCCTCCGGCTTATCCTCATCCATATGCTGGTGCGGCACCAGCTTATCCAGCAGCAGCATCCCCGCACAGCCGAGCAGAAACCCCGCTGTGACCACCAGCGCGCCTTTATACCCGGGTTCTGCGGCCTCAAACGCCGGCAGCGTCAGCGACCACACCGCCGCCGCCACCATAACCCCCGCCGCAAAGCCCAGCAGGCCGCCCTGCCGCCGCGGTGTGTTGATCGGCACCTTTACCGCGGCCAGCGAACCCAAAAAGGTCGCCGCCCACGGCACCAGCATCAATATGGCAAACAAATCCCAGCGCACAGGCCGTCCTCCCTTCCGTCAAGCCGCTTTTATTCCGCCAGCTGATCCGCCAGGCGGGCAAACTGCTCCAGGGTCAGCTGCTCCGCCCGCGCCGACGCGGGCAGTCCCGCCGCTTCGATCGCGGCGGCGGCTTTCTCTTTAGTATATACACCCGCGAGCGCATTAGCCAGCGTTTTGCGCCGCTGGCCGAACGCGGTGCGGATCACCCGGAACAGCTGCGCCTCGTCCCGGCAGGTACAGGGCGGCTGCCCGTGCAACGTCAGCCGGATCACCGCGCTGTCCACGTTCGGCGCGGGCATAAAGCTGCCGCGGGATACGCCGAACAGCTTCTCGGCCCGGGCATAATACTGCACCGCGAGGGACACCGCCCCGCATTCCCGCGTACCGGGTGCCGCACACAACCGGTCGGCCGCCTCCTTCTGCACCATAACGGTCAGCGACGTGAACGGCAGCCGGCTCTCCAGCAGCAGCATGATGATCGGCGAGGTGATGTAATACGGCAGGTTCGCACACACCGCCACCGGCATACGGGCGCCGTCCGGCCGGGTGAATTTTTCCTCCAGCAGCGCGGCGAGCGGGAGCTTGAGAATATCCCCCTGCACCACCTCGGTATTTTCCCGGCCGGCGAGCGTCTCCCGGAGCACCGGCAGCAGCCGCTCGTCCAGCTCCACCGCAACCACCCGGCCGGCGAGCGCCGCAAGCTCCCGGGTCAGCACCCCGATGCCGGGGCCGATTTCCAGCACACCGGTTTCCGGCGACGCGCCGCAGGCCTCCGCCATACGCGGACACACGGTGGGGTTGATAAGGAAATTCTGCCCCATCGCCTTGGAAAAATGAAAACCGTGCCGGCTGAGCAGCTCACGCACGGTGCGTATATCGGTCAATCGGTTTTCTTCCGTCATAAGACACCTCAATCTGAACCGGTTTCCGGCAGCAGGGCGCCGGTGAACGCCTCCGGCAGCAGCGCGGACAGGGCATATTCCCGGACATCCCCGCCTGCGGCGGAGGTACAAAGCACCGTCATATCCCCAAACTCGGCAAGCAGCTGCCGGCAGATGCCGCACGGCGGGGTCGGGCTGTCCCCCGCGGCAACCGCCAGCGCCGCAAAGCGGCGTTCCCCGGCGGTGACCGCCGCCGTCAGTGCCGCGCGCTCCGCGCAGATCGCCGCACCGTAGGAGGCGCTCTCACAGTTGGCGCCGGCATATACCCTGCCGCTGTCCGCAAGCAGCGCGGCGCCCACCGCAAACCCCGAATACGGACAGTAGGCGTTTGCCCGCGCGGCGCGCGCGGCCTCAATCAGCTTTTCCCGGTCAATTTCCGGCTTCATAGTCCCTTTCCTTTCCGAAGCGCCGTCCGGCGCCCAAGCAATTTTTCCATAACGCGGCAAAACGGCGAATTTTGCCGCAACCCATTGCATTGCCGCAAAAAATGCGGTATGCTTATACCAAATACACAATCTGCAAGGGAGGATGTTCCACATGGTACGGCGCGACAAAGAAAACTACTACCTCGACATCGCCCAGGCCGTCGCCGGCCGCGGCACCTGTATCCGGCGCAATTTCGGCGCCATTATCGTCAAAAACGACCAGATCCTGTCCACCGGCTATACCGGCGCGCCGCGCGGCCGCAAAAACTGCAGCGACCTCGGCTTCTGCCTGCGCGAAAAGATGAACATCCCCCGCGGCGAGCGCTATGAGCTGTGCCGTTCGGTGCATGCCGAGGCCAACGCCATCATTAATGCAGCGCGCAGCGAAATGATCGGCTCCACCCTTTATCTCGTGGGCAAGGACGCCAAAACCGGCGAGATCGTCCACGATGCCAACTCCTGCTCGATGTGCAAGCGCATGATCATCAATGCCGGCATCTCCCGCGTGGTGGTGCGCAATTCCCTGACCGACTTCACCGCCCTGTATGTGCAGGACTGGGTGGAAAACGACGGCTCCCTTTCCGGTGAGGCCGGATACTGAAGCCCCCCGCCCTGCGCCTTCACCACAGAACAGAACCGCGCCATCCCCGGAAAACCGGGGATGGCGTTTTGCTTACCGGTAGCGCTTGACCCGCTTCATCCGGCGGCGCTTGCGGCGCTGGTTATGCACCACATTGAGGATGATATAGCCGATGAGCAGCACCGCGAGCACAATCAGCCCGCCCCAGAACCAAGGCGAGGTCAGAAAGCTCTTCACCTGCTCCCAGAACACCAGCAGCTGGCTCGCCTCCACCGAATCGGCGGCAATCAGGTTGACCTCCCCGATCTTCTGGTCCATATTGATGAAGATTTCCACCTTGCCGTAGACCTTGCCCTTTTCCACCGGCGCGTCCACCGTCTCCTGCTCGAGGGTGACCACCTGCCGCACCGCGCTGCTCTCCAGGCCGTTGACCACCACGGTGGCCAGCTCCCGTTCCGGGATCAGCGATACCGTGTCGGTATCCCACGCGAGATTGACCTTCAGCTGTGCGACCGGCTCGTTCTTGCTCAGCAGCGTCTGGTAGGAAAAATTATTGAACGCCCATTTGAACAGGCGGTAGGTATCCCGGTAATGCGCGACGGCCGGCTCGTCCCCGGCGGCGCCGGAGCTGCCCATCACCACCACCAGGTATTCATAGCCGCTGTCCCGCGCGACCGAAACCATCGACCGGTCGTCCAGATCCGCCGCGCCGGCCTTGCCGAACACCATCGGCGAATAATAGCTGTCGGTCGACGAGCGCAGCATATCGTTGGTGTTGGGCATGGTGCGCGGCGAACCGCCGCTGACCGGATTGACGGTATACAGCGTCTGCCGGGAATACTCCACGAGCAGCGGGAAATCCATCGCATAGCGTGCGATCCGATACATATCCGCAGCACAGGTATACTGGTTCTGCGCGTTGAGACCGGTGACATTGGCAAACGAGGTGTTCACGCAGCCGAGTTCCGCGGCCTTCTCGTTCATCTTCTGCACAAAGGCCTGATGGCTGCCCGCCAGCCGCGCCGCGAGGGTTACGCAGGCGTCCGCCGCGCCGAGGATCAGCGTCGCGGTGACCAGATCCTTCAAGGTCCAGGTCTCCTCGATTTCCATATTCATCACGCCCAGCCCGGTGCCGGTGATGTCCTGCCAGCAGGCCATCGTGTAGGTGCCGGTGTCGTTTTCCAAATCCAGCCCCTGCTCCTCGATCATCTCAAAAGCCAGCGCACCGGCCATCAGACGCACAAGCGCCGCCGGCTGCTGGGTAGCTTCGGCGTTTTTCTCATACAGCACCACGTCCTCTTCCGGCAGGGCGCCCAGGCTGACCACATAGGCCGCGTTGGCGCTCAGCGCCACCGTGTCCGGCAGGGCGTATGCCGCCGACGCCGACAGCGGCGTCACACACAGCGACAGCAGCACCGCCAGAGACAGAAAAATCGACACAACCCCTTTTTTTGGCATAGACAATCCTCCATGTTCTGGTATAATAGCAAGCAGGGGCTTCGGTACTGCCCTGCTGCCGGCAGACGGATTTCCGCTTTTGACGCCATTATACCATATTTTCCCCGCGTTGTCACAAACATCTCCGCTGGAAAGGGCTGATCCACGTCATGGTCTATATCACCGGCGATATGCACGCCGATTTCTCCCGGTTTTCCGCACCGGAAATGCGCCCGCTCAAAAAAGGGGACACCCTGATTGTCTGCGGCGATTTCGGATTTCTCTGGAGCGGCGGGCGCGCGGAGCAGAAGGTGCTCAAAAAACTCACGCAGCTGCCGTACACCATCCTGTTCCTCGACGGCACCCACGAAAATTTCGACCTGCTGCGCGACTATCCGGTCACCGAATGGAACGGCGGCCGGGTGCAGGAAGTGCGTGCCAACATCCGGCATCTGCTGCGGGGCGAAATCTACGAGATCGAAAACGAGTCGTATTTCGTCTTCGGCGGCGGCGAAACCGCCGACCCCTCCCTGCGCACCGGAACCGACACCTGGTGGGAGGAGGAAATGCCCTCTGAAGAAGAGATGCTGTACGGGCTGAAAAACCTCGAAGACCACGGCAACCGGGTGGACTACATCCTCACCCACGAGCCGTCCGGCAAAGCCTGCGCCTACTCGGGCGGGCCGAACGCCCGGCTCGACGGGGTCAACATCTATCTCAACCAGATCGAGGACAAGGTACAGTATGAGCGCTGGTTTTTCGGCAGCCTGCACCTCGACAAGGTGCTCAGCAAGCGCCATCTTGCGGTATTCCGCAAGGTCATCCCGGTGCATCCGCCCACCGGACGGCGCGGCCGCTGAAACGGCGCAGCCGCTTACGGAAAATAGCTGCGGGCCGCAAACGGCGGCCCGCATTTTTGATCCGCCGCCTTATTCCGGGTAAACCAGGCGGGTGTTTTCGCACACTTCCCCTATTTTATCCCGCAGCGCCAGAAAATCCGCAAACCCGTCCGGTTTCTGTGCCGGATTGCGCAAAAGCGCCGCCGGATGGAAGGTGCCCATCATCAGCACGCCGTGCTTGGTCACGAACTGCCCGTGCTGCCGGGTGACCTTGAAATCCGGGTCGATCAGGCGGCAGGCAGCGATGCGGCCGAGGCAGACGATGATTTTCGGCCGGATGAGCGAAACCTGTTCCCGCAGGTGGGCGATGCACGCCTCCTGCTCCTCCGGCAGCGGGTCGCGGTTTTTCGGCGGCCGGCATTTGACGATGTTGGCGATATAAATATTCTCCCGGCGGGTCAGGCCCACCGCGGCGAGCATTTTATCCAGCAGCTGGCCGCCGCGGCCGACGAACGGCTCGCCCTGCAGATCCTCGTTTTCGCCGGGGCCTTCCCCCACAAACAGCACCTCCGCCTGCGGGTTGCCCACCCCAAACACCACGTTATGCCGCGTAGCGGCGAGCGCACACGCCGTGCAGCCCCTGCATTTTTCCTCGAGCGCCGTCCATTTTGCCGTATCCATCCGGTCATCCTCCTGTTCCCGCCGCAGCGGGGCTTTGTTGTAGTATAGCATAATTCCCCTTGAAAAAACAATCCGGACGAGGTACAATAACAAAGGACTTTTGCATTTTTTGACGGCGGCCTTACCGCCGATCCAGAAAGGAACGAAAAACATGAGCAACCAAGTCCTGGTGGAAACCTCCGCGCGCCATCTGCATCTTTCGCAGAAGGATCTCGAAACCCTTTTCGGTGAGGGCTATCAGCTCACCCCGAAAAAGGATCTCTCCCAGCCCGGCCAGTTCGCCTGCGTCGAGCGCGTCGACGTCGTCGGCAGCAAAAAGACCCTGTCCGGCGTGACCATCCTCGGCCCGGTCCGCAAGGCCACCCAGGTCGAGCTGTCGCTGACCGATGCCCGCTCGATCGGCGTGGACGCCCCCATCCGTGAATCCGGCGACATCGCCGGCTCCGGCGCCTGCAAGCTGGTCGGCCCGAAGGGCGAGATCGAACTGAAGGAAGGCGTCATCGCCGCCAAGCGCCACATCCACATGACCCCCGCGGACGCGGAGGCGTTCGGCGTGAACGACGGCCAGACGGTGAGCGTGCGCATCGATTCCAACGGCCGCGCGCTGACCTTCGGCGATGTGGTCATCCGCGTGCGGGACGATTTCGCGCTCGCGATGCACATCGATACCGACGAATCCAACGCCGCCTGCGCCGTGCCCGGTACGATGGGCGAGGTCATTAAGTAAACATCGTAAAAAAACAACTCAATCAGCCTGTCGAAAAGGTCTAGCTGTGAAAAAAGCCTACGCTTTGCTTGAACTTGCCGGCTGCCTTTCCGACGGGCTGATTCAATATTCACCAAAGGTCATTTTTCTTTTCGGAAGATTAACTATTAGAAGTCAAGCCGCAAAAAGGATGGTGGTGGCGAAAAAAGAT
>USCI01000026.1 GCA_900553255.1 uncultured Oscillospiraceae bacterium
TTTCCTACATCAGGGGGGATTTGTCTATTGTCCGTTTTTTCTGGCGCGGTTCACACAGCGGCAGGGGTTTTGCTTTCAGATATTTTCTTCACCGGATACGGTGAGATGATCCAGCACCATTTTGTACAAAGCCGAGGGGTCGTCGATAAAACGTTCTTTCACCAGCTTGGCCTGCGCATTATCCGCCACCCACAGCTTCAAAGACATCAGCGGCATACCGGCATCGTTGATCGTGCAGGTAACCATACAGCCTTCCGCATACCGTTCAATGGTGACCGGATTTTCCCGCTCGCGCCGGCGGCGGGCCAGAAGCCGATGGGCATTGGACACCGAGCGCTCGCGCAGGGACAGGGGAATGCGCGCGGTAAGGGCTTCCGCCGCCTGCCTGCCGGTCGCCGTCAGCCGCAGCGTGCCGTCTTCCTCTTCTTCGACATTATGCAGGGCAATCAGCTCCTCGAGGCCGGCACCGGTTTCAAAATAGTTGGCCATACCGCCGCCCACCACCACATCGGAGACAATATCGCGGTTGAGCGGTTCGCTGACGTGCATGAGCAGATAACAAATCAACACTTTGATTTCGTCACCGGAGTACAGACCTCCCGGCTCGACTCCGGCGGAAAAGGCGTCATGGATCATGATATCCTCCCGGGTATCCTTTCAGAAAGAATCATTTCTATCATAGCATAAACCAGGAAAAAAGAACAGGCTTATTTTACACAAGAATATAGCGGGCAAAACACGGTATTTTTTCGTCGAAATCAACCGATTTTGTCTTGACAATGTCCGCAAAACAGGGTAGATTTTTAACAATGGGGTTAAAAATGGAAGAGGGAGGAAGAACATGAACGTTTTTTCAAGAATCAACCAGGCAATTTTTCCGGGCTCCAAGGAATATCCCAAGGTAGGCGCCGGAAAGCTGATGCTCCTGGGGCTTCAGCATGCCTTCGCGATGTCCTGCGCAACCATCCTGGTGCCGCTGCTGACCGGCATGGATGTTGGCGTGGCGCTGTTTGCGGCCGGACTCGGCACCATCATCTTTCATCTTTGCACCGGCGGACGTATGCCGACCTTTCTGGGAAGCTCCTTTGCCTTTATTGCGGCGCTGCAGGAGGTGATCGGCAAAGATCCGGCGACGCAGGCGGACAATATTCCCAAAGCGCTCGGCGGCATCATCGTGGCCGGCTTATTTTATGTGGTGCTGGCTCTGCTGATCCGCCTGTTCGGCAGCCGCTTTATCGACCGGCTGTTTCCGCCCGTGGTGCGCGGCGTGGGGATTGCCATTATTGGCCTGAACCTGGCCGGCTCCGCCATCAACAATATCCAGGGCAATGGCATTGAGCTGTATTCGCCGGCTTATTACTGGAGCTGGGGGATTGCTCTGCTGGTTTGCCTGCTGGCGATTATCCTGTCGAGCTACGGCAAGGGTATGGTCAAGATGTCCTCGATTGTCATCGCTCTGGCGACCGGATATATCGTGACGCTGGTTCTGACCAAAACCGGTATCGCGCCGGTCGAGCTGATGAATTTCGAGGGGCTTGCCGAGCAGGGCAAGGGGCTGGCGCGCGGCTGGTTTGCCATTCCGAATTTTGTCCTTCCCGAATTTGATCTGGGTGCCATAGCCATGATCGCACCGATTGCGATTGTCACCTGTGTGGAGCACGTGGGCGACGTGTATGCCAGCGGTTCGGTGGTCGGCCGCAACTTCACGAAGAATCCCGGTCTGCACCGGACCATGCTCGGCGACGGCCTCGCTACCGTTGCCGCCGGCCTGGTCGGCGGACCGGCGAACACCACCTATTCCGAAAACACCGCTGTCCTCGCCGCCACCGGCAACTACAATCCGGCGTCGCTGCGTGTGGCGGCGCTGATCGCGATCGTCATCAGCTTTTTCGGCAAGGCGATCGGCGTGGTGGAAACCGTGCCGACCTGTGTGCTCGGCGGGGCGTGCATTGTGCTGTACGGCATGATCTCCTCGGTGGGCCTGCGCACACTGGTGGAAAACCACGTCGACTTTACCCAGAACCGCAACCTCTGCATCGCGGCGGTTATGCTGGTGCTGGCAATCGGCGGCGCGGTGATCGGCGCTCCCATTTTCAGCGTCAGCGGCATCGGCCTGGGGATTCTGGCGGGCATCCTGCTCAATCTGATCCTGCCGGAGCCGAAAACACCGGACGCCGGCATGATTGCGCATGGTGTGGATGATGACGGCGTTGATGAAAATCCGGATGAGGAACGCCTCTCGCACGAAAAATAAACCGCTTCGGAGGCACTGCGGATTATGCAGTGCCTCCATTCGATTGGCAAAAACCTCTGCACGTGCTATACTGTACGGGAGGCGCCGGCGCGGTGCAACTGCACTTTTCGCAGCGGCCGGCATGTTTCCGAACGGGATAAGAAAGGAAGGTCAACGGCGATGGACAGAAAAAGGATGGTACGGAGTTTGGCGGCGCTCGGCGCGGGCGTCCTGCTTGTGGCGGCGGCCGGCTGTGCCGGCGGTGCCGAACCGTCTTCTTCGGACGGCTCATCGGCGCCCACAACGACGGCTACGCTGCCCCCTGTTTTGGAGGTCGAGCTTAAAACGCTGATTTCCAGAGAGGATGTGGAGGCGGCGACCGGCAAGACCTTTGGCGAGCCGCAGCTGTACGACGAGGATACCAACATCCATTTTACCGCGGAGGATAAGTCGGTTGTCGATGTCCATATGGCCGAGGGCACGCGTGAGGATTTTGATGCGATCACCACCGCATACGGTGAGCTGACCGATGCCCCGAATCTGGGCGAAGCGGCCAAATGGAGCGAACAGACCGGGGAGCTGCTCGTCTACGGCAAGGGATACCTGTTCACCGTTGCCTTCCGCGATTTCCCTGAAGGAACCGATCTCCTGTCCATCGGCAGGGAGCTGGCCGCCGGCATTCTGGAAAAGCTGCCGTAAGCGGAGGGGATGGAACCGATTACAGGGGAAAAGCGTGGCTTGGCAGCTCTCCGTTGGCGCGCGACACCGAGAGGCTCCGCTTCCTTCCTGCATTCTGTAATTTTTCGGCCCCGGCTGGCGCCGGACGATGTCCGGTACCGGCTGGGGCGGTCTTTGTGCCATCCTGTTCATCCTAAGCGACATCAACAGAGGGGACGGCGTGTGTTTTGGGTGTATGGGTAAGGGAGAAAGGTTTTTACCGCTCCTTTTTTTCGATGACCGGTGTGATCGCCCTGCAGAACCTGATCCTGTTCAGCGTGAATCTGGCGGACAACGTGATGCTGGGTCGTTACCGGGCTCGCGCTGTTTTTCTGCCGGGATCTCGTTTTGCTGCTTTACGGCGACGTGTCGGAGGAAATCCGGCAGCTGGCCCGGCAGTTTATGACGGTGCTGTCGGTAACGGTCTGCGGCACGGCTTACCAGATGGCGGTGCTCACCGGCGTGGTGCGCGGCGGCGGGGATACCCGGTTTGTCATGATCAATGATTTGATTTTCATGTGGGGGCTGGTGCTGCCGCTTTCCCTGCTGGCGGCGTATCAATGGGAATGGCCGCCGGTGGCTGTCTTTATTTGTTTGAAATGCGATCAGGTGCTCAAATGCCTGGTGGCGGTGGTGAAGGTCAACCGCTACCGGTGGATCCGGGTTTTGACCCGGTCCGAGCCGAATGACCAGGCCGCTGCCGCGGTTCAGGAGGGGTGAAGAAATGACACAGGCGCAGCAAACCCTGATGCGTTGGGTTGACGAGAGCGAGAATACGGTGTTTTTCGGCGGCGCGGGCGTATCCACCGAAAGCGGCATTCCCGATTTCCGCAGCGAGGACGGGCTGTACCGTCAGAAATATGCCTATCCGCCGGAAACCATCCTCAGCCACTCGTTTTTTGTACGGCATACCGAGGCGTTTTTTGCCTTTTACCGGGAAAAGATGCTGTGCCTGGATGCGCAGCCCAACGCGGCGCATCGCTGCCTGGCGCACTGGGAGCAGCAGGGAAGGCTCGCTGCGGTGATCACCCAAAATATAGACGGACTGCATCAGAAGGCGGGCAGCCGCCGGGTGTGGGAGCTGCACGGCTCCATTCACCGCAACACCTGTCTGGAATGCGGCCGCCGTTTCGACGCCGCCTATATACAGGACAGCGAGGGGATCCCGCGCTGCCCATGCGGCGGCGTGATCAAGCCCGATGTGGTGCTGTATGAGGAGCCGCTCGACCAAAAGGTTGTACAGGGAGCGTTGCAGGCGATTGAGGCTGCCGACCTGTTGATCGTGGCCGGCACGTCCCTTTCTGTGTATCCGGCGGCCGGATTCCTCGACGTGTTCCACGGCAGGCATCTGGTGGTGATCAACCGGTCGGCGACGCCGCTGGATGCGCGCGCCGATCTGCTGATTCAGGACGCGGTGGGGAAGGTGCTGGGGAGTTGACGATTCTGATCGATGCGGACGGCTGTCCGGTTGTGGATATCACGCTGGAAACCGCACGGCGCTATGCTGTGCCGGTTATCCTGCTGTGCGACAGCGCTCACGTGTTTTCCCGGGAGGGCGCGCAGACCGTTACGGTTTCCACCGGTGCGGACAGTGTGGATTTTGCTTTGGTCAACCGCGTCCGGCCGGGGGATATTGTGGTGACCCAGGACTACGGTTTGGCCGCTATGTGCCTGGCCAAAGGGGCCGTGCCGCTTCATCAGGACGGCTTTGTGTATCACGAGGGAAATATGGATGCTTTGCTGGCGGCGCGTCATATGGCGAAAACCATCCGCCGGCGCGGCGGACGTCTGCGCGGCAGCAGCAGGCGCCGCCCGGAACAGGATGAAGCGTACCGGCGCCTTTTGGAGGAGATTTTGCATACCCGGACGGAAAGGCAGCTTCCTGAGCAAAAAATGTAAAAGAAATTGTATTTTGGACTTGATTTTTCGCGCTTGAGCCGCTATAATAATCTAGCGCTTTACAGTAGAAGCGGCAGAACAACAAAATGGAGAGATGGCTGAGCTGGCCTAAGGCGCACGATTGGAAATCGTGTAACGGTTAACCCCGTTCGAGGGTTCGAATCCCTCTCTCTCCGCCAAAAAGAGGCTATAAAAAAGATATAGCCTAAGAAACCCCCGATTTTATCGGGGGTTTCGCCGTTTCATCAGGCGATTTTTCAAAGTGCCAAATCATAGATGTAAAATCGCCTTTTTCCCTTTGCGGATAGAGTCAAACTCTCGTACAACTGAATACAGAATCGCAGAAGGCAGATAGATGCAAAAAATCTATCTGCCTTTTTTGCTGCCCGGAGTTTTGCAAAGGACTCCGGGCTTTTTTCATTTTTCTAAAAGGAGTAGATCAAAATATACTTTACCAATACCCTCTCCCTCAACAGCGTGGAGGCAATCATGAAACAGCCGCCGGGTTACCGCCAGCGAGGCGGAGGAAGAAAGAGAAAGCCATATCAATACACGAAAGCAGACTGCGATTGCAGGCTCTGTCTCTACTATCAGAAAAAGAACGGCTGCGCCGTTTCCGTCTGCCCGGTGCTGGACATCCGGCTGGAATGCGGTGCTGCCTCTTTAGAGGAAGCTGTCCAGTCCACATTCAGCGAGGTGACACACATCCTATTCAAACGGCGGCTTCAAAGAATATACAAAGGAAAGCGAGATGGTGCATATATGCCCTACTGCAGACTTTAAAACTGCATATCGGCATGGGGCTGGAAGCTGAAACCACGGAAGACAAGAGCCTCGACATACAGATCCGAATTGCAGAGATCGATGCTGAATTCAAGCAAATGCTCAAAGCGGTGTCTGCTGAAAACGCCGATGCCTTTGATGAAGAACGACTCGGCAGCCTGATGAATGAGAAGCAAAGACTGACAATGCAGCTCGAACAGTATGCCAATGCCCGTCAGAAACGGGAGAGTGCAAAATCCCGTCTCGACCAAATCTTTACGATCCTCGATGGGATGCAGAATCACCCGATGGAGTATGATGACCAGATCGTGCGGCAGATCATCGAAAACGTGGTCGTAGAATCCAAAGATGAAATATCGGTAGTCTTCATTGGCGGCCTTGAAGTACGGGAACAGTTAACTGCGTGAGCGTTCGGAATCACCCGCCGAAAACGCAAAAATATCTTTTTTATAGTCCTTAGACAGACCTGCGGTCGGCGATTCGTAATGAGTCGCCGGCCGTTTTTTATTGTGTGGCTCGACCGCGGGCGGGTATCTTTTTGTCAAGGTATTCCAGACCTGCGGTCGGCGATTCGTAATGAGTCGCCGGCCGTTTTTTATTGTGAAGGACTGCCCTACAGGCGGCCTTTCGCCTTATCCATACAAACCCGCATGGACAAGATGTCCATGCGGGTTTTCTTCTTGCAAGCACCTCGGTGCGGGACAGAGCGGGGAAAAGGCCGGAGACGGACGGGAGGCGAGCGCTCGTTCAAACGGTTTTGCATGTTTACCGAAAAATGAGGCATCGTATATAGACAGCATATATTCGTTTTAGTACGGCCGAAGCGGCTGCCGCAGATATGCAAAAAACATTATTTTTTTCGTATAAAAATCACGTTAAATTCACATAAATACTATTTTTTATCCATATGTTCCGCTTTTGTTGACGACCGTAATGCTTCTGCTTAAAATGGGCATGTAACGGCAAAGCGCAAAAAAAAATCGAAAATTATTTGGCGAAATAATTCATATTCACATAACGCGACGGGTGTTGTTACGCAAAGCCGTTTTCCTGTCTGCCATATTGCCGGACAGGAAAAAACGTTTTTTCATTTTTCTTTTATCACGCGGAAATCAAGTTTTCATTATTTACACAGAAGGGATGCGCTTATGGAAACCTTCCGTATGGAAAATTATTTTGACACGCATCTCAAGGATATCGGTTTTTCGTTTAAAATCAAAAACCCTCTGTCGCAATACTACGACATACACAACCATGATTTTTTCGAATATTTTTTTCTGACCTCCGGCAGTACAGGCCATATCATCAACGGAAAGAAGGAAATCCTGACCCGCGGCAATCTGGTGTTTATCCGTCCGGATGACTGCCACGGCTTCTACAAGCTGGAGGGCCAGGAGTTTGAAATCATCAACATCACGATTTCGCAGAGTGAGTTCAGGCGTCTGGAGCGTTATCTCGGCTGCCGGCTCAGCGAACTCACGGACATCAACCGGCCGACGCCGCATCTGCTGCTGATGGACAGCAACCTGCAAAGCCTTTTGGATGCGCACAGCTTTTTGTATTTCTTTTCCCTGAGTCCGGAAAACAATATGCGCCTGCAGCGTCGGATGAGGTTTCTGCTTATGCGTGTCTGCGAGCTGTTTTTGTATTCCGGGCTCGACAGGACGGATGCCACCAAACAGTGGCTGGAAAAAGCGCTTGCCCTGATGAATACGCCGGACAACATTGAAAAGGGCCTTCCGGCGCTGCTGGAGGTGACCGGTTTCAGTCACGGACACCTTTGCCGGCTGATGAACCGCTATTTCAATACCACGCCCAACGCGTACATCGTAGAGCTGCGGCTGAATCAGGCGGCAAGCCTTTTGCGTTATTCCAAAATGAGTGTACGTGAGATATCCAGAAAGGTCGGCTATGTCAATCAGAGTCATTTTATGAAAATTTTCAAAGAGAAATACGGCCTATCACCTTTGCAGTATCGCAAATCCCTTGAGATGGATCACATGTTCCGCTGAGTGTGAAAGCGGGCGGAAACGGGAAGGGGGCTGATGGTCAATGCGGCAATGGGGCAAACGGACGGCGGCGGTTGTTATGGCTGCGGCGCTGGCTTTAGCGCAGGCGGCTCCCGCTGTATATGCAGAAGAGGAAACGGCTGTGCCGGTGCTGGCGGATCCGCCGAAGGTGTCCGGGGATTCCGGCTATACCGCCTATCGGACGGCATGGGGTGAAACCCCTTATGCTCAGGAGGACCGGAAGCTGAGCGCAGACGACTGGCTCGAGCAGGAAAGCCGTGACACGGTATACACCGGCGACGCCCTCACCGTACAGGCAGGCGGCCGGCTTGCCTACCGCGCCGAAGTGCCGGCCGACGGATGGTATGAAATCCATATCCGTTATATGGCTGCACAGCCGGGAAGCGTGGATGCGGTTATTGCTTTACAGATCGACGGCGAGACGCCGTTTGACGAGGCGGCCGGCCTCTCGCTTGCACGCCTTTGGCAGACGGGGAGCGGTGATGCACCGGAGCAGGACGCCGCGGGAAACGATATCCGCCCTCCGGTTGCCGAGGTGCGGGACTGGCAGGAGACCGCCCTCAAGGATCCTTCCGGCAAAAGCGAGGGTGCGCTTCTGTTCCGGCTGAGCGCCGGGGTTCACATCCTGTCCTTTGATTGCAGTGAAGCGGATTTGTCGGTTCAGGAGGTGACGCTGAAGGCGCCGGAGGAGCTGCCGGATTACCAGGAATATCGGGCGAAATACAGCGATGCACCGGTATACGACGGGGAAAAGATCGTCATCGAGGCGGAGAACACAACCTGGACCTCTTCGCGCTTTATGGTCGCCGCCAACGACATGTCCAGCCCCCTGACCACCCCTTATGATCCCTATGCCATCCGGCTGAATACCTTGAGCGGAAACAACTGGCGCTACATACATGATACGGCCGTCTGGACGGTTGATGTCCCGCAGGAGGGCTGGTACCGCCTGTCGTTCCGTTTCCTGCAGAATTATTATAACGGCATGGATACTCACCGCTGCCTGTATATCAACGGGGAAATCCCGTTCCGGCAGGCCCAGGCCATTGCATTTGGCTACTCCACCGGCTGGCAGTCGAAGGAGGCGGGGGACTACCTGTATTACCTGAAAGCCGGCGAAAATGAAATTGCGCTGGAGGTGGTGCTCGGCAAATATGCCGAGATCCTCAGCGCGCTGGAATCGCTGACCCTGGAACTCAACCAGCTCTACCGCCGCATCATTATGGTGACCGGCCCGTATCCGGATATCTACAGGGATTACAATCTCGAACAGGAGGTACCCGGGCTGCTTGAAACTTTCGCGGCACTGCTCAGCGAGATTGAGGCGCTCGAAGCACGGTTTAAGGAACTGACCGGGGTACAGCGCAGCAGTGAGCTGTCCAGCCTTGACCAGCTGGCGGTGCAGATCCGGGATGTGATCGAGCATCCTGCCAGCCTGACCAAAGGCTCCAGACTCAGCCGGTTCAATTCCAATATCAGCACGCTGGGGGCATGGGCGAACAAAATCCGGGAGCAGCCGCTGCAGCTCGACAGTATCACCGTGCTGGGGCAGAGCGACACCGTGCCGGCCGCACAGGCGGGATTCGTCAGCCAGCTTAAACACCGGTTCAACCGGTTTATCGCCTCCTTCGTGATGGATTACGGCACGCTGTCTTCGGCGGAAGGAAACGTTTCGCTGCGCGTCTGGGTGTTTTCCGGACGCGACCAGGCACAGCTGTTAAAAAGCCTGATCGACAATGATTTTACCCCCAAGCATGGGATCGGGGTGTCGGTTGAGCTGGTGTCCGGCGGCATCATCGAGGCTATGCTTGCCGGCAAGGGACCGGACGTGGCGCTCGGACGCGCGGAAAGCGATCCGGTCAACTACGCCATGCGCAATGCCCTGCTGGATTTGAGCCAGTTCGAGGGGTTCGACGAGGTGGTCGGCTGGTTTGAGCCGGGCACCATGGAGGCTTACGCCTATGAAGGGGGATACTATGCGCTCCCGGAGACCCAGGTGTTCAACATGCTGTTTTACCGCACCGATATTTTTGCGGAACTGGGGCTGACGGTTCCCGAAACATGGGACGACCTGCTGTTCGATGTGCTGCCGGTTCTCCAGCAAAACAATATGACCGCTGCGGTCGGAAACCTGCCGGATATGGCCACATCGGTTTCGGGCAGCGCGTTTATTACGCTGCTGTACCAGATGGGCGGGCAGATGTATACCGACGACCAGCTGACGGCCGCGCTGGATACGCAGGTCGCCTATGAGGCGTTCCGGACGGCGGTGGAGTTTTACCGCGATTACGGCTTCCCGCGGGAATACGATTTTATGAACCGGTTCCGCACCGGGGAGATCCCGCTTGGCATCGCGCCGTATGCCACCTACAACAACCTCACCGTCGGGGCGCCGGAGCTCAACGGCTTGTGGGAGATGACCACGCTGCCCGGCTTCAGACGGGAGGACGGCACGATATCCAATACGCAGGTTATGACAGGCACGGCATCGGTTATCAATGCGCAGACGGATGAGCCTCAGGCAGCGTGGGAATTCCTGCGGTGGTGGGCATCGGCTGATGTGCAGGAACAATTCGGCAACAACATCGAAGCGGTACTCGGAGCCGGCGGCCGGTACACTCCGGCCAACATCGAAGCGATGCGAAAACTGCCCTGGAGCACCCGGCAGCTCAGCCTGCTCGAGGAGCAGCGTGCAGCGTGTACCGTGCTGCCCCAGCTGCCCGGCAGCTATTTTACCACCCGCGCCATCTACAACGCGTTCGTTTCGTCGGTAATCGATTACGAAATCCCGCGCGAGCAGCTGCTGTACTGGAACGAGGAGATCAATTTGGAACTTACCCGCAAGCGTGAGGAATTTTCGTTCAGCCCGTCAGGAAAGGGGATGGCTTCATGAGCGATACACCCCTGAAAACCCGCCGGTTCAGCCGGGAAACCGCACCGGTGCGAGATACCCTGATCAGCTATTCGATGCTGCTGCCCTTCCTCGCCGTCTTTTTCGTATTCACCCTGCTGCCGATCGGCGCAGCGGTGCTGCTGAGCTTCACTGATTTCAACATGCTGGAGCTGCCGGGCTTTGTCGGCCTGGTGAACTACCGGCGGCTGCTGCTCGAGGACAGGGTATTTCTGATTGCCCTGAAAAACACCCTGATTTTTGCCATTATTACCGGACCGGTCAGCTATATTCTCGCGTTCGTGTTTGCCTGGGTAATCAACGAGCTGCCCCGCAGGCTGCGGGTGCTGATGACGGTGGTATTTTATGCGCCGAGCGTATCCGGCAATGTGTATTTCGTATGGAAATATCTCTTCAGCGGCGACAGCTATGGCTTTATCAACGGCATGCTGATGAATCTCGGCATAATCAGCGAACCGATTCTCTGGCTGACCGACCCGGCGTATAACCTCGGCGTGATTATTATTATCCAGCTGTGGCTGTCGCTCGGGGTGAGCTTTCTGGCTTTTATTGCCGGGTTTCAGTCCATCGACCGCTCCCAGTGCGAAGCGGGCGCCATCGACGGCATCGGCAACCGCTTTCAGGAATTATGGCATATTCTCATTCCCAATATGAAATCCATGCTGCTGTTTGGTGCGGTGATGCAGATCTCCGGTGCCTTTGCGGTCGGCACCATCACCCAGGAGCTTTCCGGCGGCTATATGAGCGTGCAGTATTCCACCCTGACCATCGTCAACCACATGACCGACTATGGTACGGTGCGGTACGAGATGGGTTACGCCTCGGCGATTGCCGTGGTGCTTTTCCTGCTCGTTTACCTGTCGAAAAAGGCGGTTTTCCGTTTGCTGAAATTTGAGTCTTAGCTTATGGGGAGGCAGAGGGGCAGTATGCGCAAGAGAACTGGGCCGAGGCCGGCAAAGCGGCATAAACGGCTTAACAGATCGCCGCTGACAACCGCGCTCCTTGCGGTGATCCTCGCGGGGCTCGGCATGTTTATGGCCCTGCCGCTGCTTTATGCGGTGGTATCCGCCTTCAAGCCGCTCGAAGAATTCTTCCTGTTCCCGCCGCGGTTCATGGTGATCAACCCGACTCTCGAAAACTTTACCCAGATGTCACAGCTGATTTCCAACCTGTGGATATCCTTCGACCGCTACCTGTTCAATACCGTGATGGTCAGCGTGGTGTCCACGGTCACCTACATCCTGATTGCTTCGCTTGCGGCCTATCCGCTGGCCAAGCACAGGTTTGCCGGACGCAGGGCGATCCGAAGCATTATCACCACCGCGCTGATGTTCACCGCTGCGGTGACGGGGGTGGTACAGTATGTCATCCTGGCGTTTATCGGCCTGATTGATACCTACGGCGCGCTGATTCTGCCGTCACTGGCCAATACCATGGGAGTTTTCCTGTGTATGCAGAATCTGGAAACCATCCCCGGCGAAATGCTGGAATCCGGCCGGATGGACGGTGCGGGCGAATACCGGATCTGGTGGAGCCTGGTGATGCCCAACATCAAGCCGGTGCTGGCGACTATGGTGATTTTTCAGTTCCAGAGCGTGTGGAACATCACCGCCGGCAATGTGGTGTACAGTGAGGCGCTCAAGCCCCTGCCCACCGCGATGACCCAGATCACCACCGCCGGCATTTCCCGCGCGGGGGTGGGATCGGCGGTGGCGATGCTGCTGATGATTCCGCCGATCCTGCTGTTTATCCTTGCGCAGCGCAAAGTGATGGAAACCATGGTAAACTCCGGCATCAAGGGCTGACCAGCTGGAAATCCCACGACGAAAAAGGTGCGGATCATGAGAAAAATGGCCTTGCTTATCGGCATAACCCTTTCCCTTTGCCTTATCGGCCCTCCGGCATCGGCTATGGGCACCGGAAAGGCATATGTATATGATCACGGCGACAACGCTATGCAGGTGCCGGATCCCTATACCGTTGAGCGGGTGCTGGACGGGGGAGCGTACCCCTGGTCGTCCCCGGTGGACGTGGCCAGCCGTGACGGAGAGCTGTATGTGCTGGATGCGGGCGGCAAGGTGGTGGTGCTCGACGGAGACTTTTCACCGGTGCGGGAGATTGCCTTTACCAAGGACGGGCAGCCGTACGAAACCACAGAGCTCAAAAGCCTGTGGGTGGATGCCGACGACACCCTTCTGGTGGTGGACCGCAGCAAAAAAATCGTGTTCCGCACCGACCAGCAGGGCAGGGTGATACAGGAATACGGCAAGCCGGATACCGATCTGATCGACGATACCTCCGACTACCTGCCCTGTCAGGTGATTACCGACAGGCTGGGCATGGTGTACATACTCGCGGAAAACCAGTACCGCGGCATTTTCAAGCTCACCCGTGAAGGGGAGTTCGTCACCTTTTTCGGCAGCAAAAGCGTTACGGTGGATGCGGGGCTGCTGCTGGATATGTTCTGGCGCAATTTTATGACCGATACGCAGATCGCCAACAGCCGCCGTTACCTGCCCACCGAATACAGCGGCATGGCAATCGACCAGGACGGCTTTATTTATGCCACCAGCCTGAGCAACGCCGACCGCGCTGAATGGCTGGTCAAGCTCAATTCCCTTGGCACCAATGTCCTGCAGAGCGAGGGGAAGTTCGGCGATTACAACCTCGGCCGGCTGCGCGGGCGGTGGTATACCACCAACTTCGTATCGGTTGCGGTGGATGAAGAGGGCTATATCACGGCGCTTGATCAGACGTGGAACCGGCTGTTTCAGTACAGCCGGGAGGGGGAGCTGCTGTATGTGTTCGGCGGTACGGGGGAACAGAGCGGCACCTTTGACCGGCCGAGTGCGGTGCGGGCTTTCGGCAGCCGGCTGCTGGTGTGCGACCCGTCCTACGGTACGGTGACGGTTTGGACACAAAGCGCCTTCGGTTCCGCGGTGCGCAGGGCCGACCGCCTTTATCAGAACGGGCAGTTTGCCGAATCGGTGGAGCCGTGGAAAGAAGTGCTGCGGCTGTGCCAGAACTACGAATATGCGTATAACGGCCTGGGCAAGGCCGCCTATATTCAGAAGGACTACCCGCAGGCGATGATGTATTTCAAGCTGGGCTATTCCCGGGATGAATATTCCCTCGCCTACGACCGGTACCGTGCGCTGTGGATGCGCGACGCCTTTACTGCAGCCGTTGCTGTGCTCGCGGCGGTAATTCTGGCTTTGGCGGCCGTACGGCTGCGCCGCAGGCGCACGGCGCCGGCAGCCGGCCGGCCGCAGCGCCTGCCGCGGGTAAAATATCTGTCCACGGTTTTGCTGCATCCGATCGACGGTTTCCGGGAGATGCGCTATAACGGCATGGGCAGCATGGCCCTGGCCAACGGCATAATGGCAGCCTTTTTCCTGGTTTCCTGCCTCGATTACACCAGCCGCGGCTTTATCTTCAACACCAATGAGCCCGGCAGCTTTAACGTCTTTGTGCTGCTGGCCACCACCGTGGCGGTCGCAGCGGTGTTCAGCCTGGTCAACTGGCTGCTGTCCACCTTTTTCGAGGGCAAGGGAAGCCTGCGGGAGGTGTGGATCGGGGTTTGCTATGCGCTTGTCCCAATGACCTGCGGTATCGCGCTGCAGCTGCTCCTTTCGCAGTTCCTGACCGCGGAGGAGGGGACATTCCTTACCTATATCGCGGCAATCGGCGCCGGATGGACGCTGCTGCTTTTGGTCTTCGGCATGCAGGAGATTCATCAGTATTCCTTCGGCCGCAACGTCGTCGCCCTGTTTTTCACCATTGTGGGGATCCTGATTTTACTGTTTTTGCTGTTTTTGATGGCGAATCTGGCCATTCAGGTTTCGGATTTTGTCAAGACCGTATTCGATGAACTGATGTACCGTATAAAGGCGGGCTTTTGATCCCCGAAAGCGTGCGGAAGGAGGACGTTCGATGAAATTACAGGGTGTCCGGCGCCTTGCTTTCCTGCGGTATGCTGCCGTGCTGGCGGCAGCAGCGCTGCTTGCCGGCTGCGCGCCGTCGGATGGGGACCAAACCGCCCCGGCGCCGGCGGAGCGGGTGGAGGCCGGCACGCTGGTCACCGGCGAGGAGGAGCTGGCGGTGGAAAACAGCCGCCTGCGCCTGACGCTGGATCCGGCGACCTGCGCCATCGAGGTGACCGACAAGCAAAACGGGATGCGCTGGGGTTCTAATCCGCCGGCGGATTACGAGGATCCGATCGCGGCCGGCAGTTTCCGCACGGACATCAAATCGCAGCTGCTGGTATCCTACACCACAAAAGAAAACGCCAACGTGCGGCAGGCCAACAGCTTTGCCGCAAGCGTGAACAAAGGGGATTACAGGATCTACCGGCTGGACAACGGTTTTCGGGTGCACTACACCTTTAACCTTGGCTTCACCATTCCGGTAGCGTACCTTTTGGAAGAGGACAGCCTCAACGCCATGGTGCTGTACGACGAGATCGAGGAAGACGGCACCAATCTGCTCAACACGGTGTCCTTCCTGCCGTATTTCGGCTTGGCCGGTTCGCAGGATGAGGGGTTTATGCTCATCCCCGACGGAAGCGGGGCGCTTATCCGGTTCAACAACGGAAAAACCACCGTCCCGATGTATGAAAAGATGGTTTACGGCGACGATGTTACCTTGGGAACTGCGATCGAGTCCTCCCGCGAGGAACAGATACGGCTGCCGATGTTCGGCATGCAGAAGGAAGCGGCGGCCTTCGCTGCGGTGATAGAGTCGGGGGACGGCGGTGCAGTCCTGCAGGCTGCCGTTTCCGGACAGAAGACCGCCTTCAATACGGTATACGCGACCGGCATCTACCGGGTGTCCTCCACCATTTATATGATGAGCAACGACACCGGTTCCCGCAACGTGCTGTATAACGCCGAGGAGGTTACCGGAGCCGCCCGCCTGCAGATCCGGTACACCTTTCTGGCGGACGACCAGGCGGATCTCGCCGGTATGGCGGCGGTTTACCGCCGGCGGCTTCCGACCGGTGCTGCGGGCACCCGGCCGCCTGCCCTGCATGTCGAATTGACCGGCGGGGTGAGCAGTACCAAGAGCTTTTTGGGATTTCAGTACGAGGGGCACGACACCCTTACCTCTTTTGATGATGCGGCGCGGATGCTCGAAGAGCTGCATGCGGCGGGCGTTCCCAGCCTTTCCGCCGGATACCGGCAATACAGCGCCGATGCCTTTGCCGGCCGGGTGGAAACCACCCTGAAGCCCGCGGCGGCTGCCGGTTCGCAGAAGCAGCTCGCACGGCTGCTCGAAGCCGCAGCGGCGGCCGGGGATGCGCTGTATTTTCACGCTGATGTTTTCCGTATGCAGAAAACCGGCAATGGGGTATCCCGGTTTTTCGATGTATGCAAAAACGTCAATCTCGGTGCAGCCGAGATACAGCCCATCGGTTTTCACACCAATATCCCCGATGCGTCGGAGCCGGTCTGGTATCTGGTCAATCCACGCCGCTATACCGATCTGCTGGAAGCGCTTTCGGAGGCCGCGGACGACCGCGGGATAGATGGGCTGTATTTTACCGACACGGCCGGCAGCCTAGCCGGGGATTACGGTATCGGCGGTGCTCAGCGGGACGAGGCCAAGGCGCTGCTTGCGGCCGGCTTTGGGAAACTGGCGCAGGGGCGCCGGCTGCTGCTGGCGGATCCCAACGCCTATCTTTACGCTGCCGCCGCACAGCTGACCGATATCCCGATGCAGTCGAGCCGTCATCTGCTGTTTGATGAGGATGTGCCGTTTGTCCAGATGGTGCTCAGGGGCTGCCTGCCGTACACCGCCCGTCCGATGAACATGAACGGCGACACGGCGGATGTGTTTTTGCAACAGGTGGAAACGCTGAGCGGGCTCCAGTTTGCCTTCATCGCGGGGGATCCGTCGCTGCTGCTTCGCACGGATCTGATTCACGAGTACAGCCTGTCGTACGACGCATGGAAGGCGTCGGCAGTACAGTACGCCCGGGCGCTGTCTGCAGTGTCCGAAGCGGTGGGGGATGCCCGCATGACCGGCTACAGGCGTGAAGGGGAGCTGACCGTCACCGCCTATGAAAACGGTGTTATGGTCTATGTCAACCACGGGCAGCAGGATGTGACGGCAGACGGGCTGACCGTCGGCGCCAGGCATTATCTGGCGGTACGTGACGGCACAGTGGTCGCATCCGGCGACGATCAGGGGAATATGGGCGCCTGATCCGGAGCTTTCAGGAAAGGGATGGTCAAGCATGGGAAAATTAAGCGGCGGCCGGCGCAGGCTGTCGGTTGAACGCCGGATCAAACGGGTCGGCTGGCTGTTCCTGCTGCCGTGGCTGGTCGGGCTTGTGTTCTTCTTCCTCATTCCCTTCATCCAGTCGGTCGTATTCTCCTTCAACCGGGTAAGCATTGGCGATACCGGGCTGGATTATCAGTTCTTGGGCTGGGAGAACTACCGGTACATCCTGTTTGAGGATGCCGATTTCAACCGCAACGTTCTGGAACAGATCTCGGGCCTTGCGGTGGATATCCCCATCATCCTGTTTTTCTCCGTATTTGTCGCCCTTCTGCTCAACCGGAAATTCCGGGGACGCATGTTCGCGCGCAGCCTGTTTTTCCTGCCGGTTATTATCGCCTCCGGCGTGGTTACCGAAATCATCCAAAACGATGTTTTTGTCAGCAGCGTTATGCGTGCGGACACCTCTACTTTCCAGACGGAAGCGGTCAGCGAGGTGCTCTACCGGCTGCAGTTCAGCGACGACCTGATCAGCCTTTTCACCACCGTCACCTCACAGGTGTTTGATTTGAGCTGGAAAACCGGTGTGCCGATCCTGCTGTTCCTCAGCGCCCTGCAGAGCATTCCCGAAACCTATTTCGAGGTTGCCTCGATTGAGGGCGCGAATACGTGGGATGCATTCTGGAAGATCACCTTTCCGGTACTGCTTCCCACCTGCTTACTGGTGACCGTTTATGCCATGGTTGACAGCTTTACCGATATGAGCAATCAGGTGATGAAAAGCATCGTCACCCGGTTTTCGGAGGTGAAGTACGGCTATGCGTCGGCGTCGGCGATCCTGTATTTTGCGGCAATTATCCTGGTGCTGCTGCTGATTGCGGCGCTGTTCTTCCGCAAAGTCATCCGCGACAGATAGGAGGGGGCCTGTGAAAGCAATCCGATTCGTTCCCAAGACAGCCGGCAGGCCTGCGGTCGCGCATCGCCGCCGGGAGCAGCTCGGACGCTGTGCGTTTATCCTGTTCCGGCTGGCTTTTCTCATTGGCATGGCGTATGTGCTGCTGTTTCCGCTGCTGGTGATGCTTTCCCGCGCGCTCCGGCCGCAGGCGGACATGTATAACCCAAGCATCGTCTGGATCCCCAGCGGCCTGACGCTTGAAAACTTCCGGCTGGCATTTGATGCCCTCAACTATGACACCTCATTGGTATTCACGCTGCGCATCGTGCTCATCAGCACCGTATTCTCCACCGTCTCCTGCTCGATGGCCGGCTATGCGATCGGACGCTATCACCTCAGGGCGAACAAGCTGCTCGTCGGCATGGCCGTGCTGACCTTCCTGGTGCCGATGCAGACCTACATTATCCCGCTGTTTTTCCGGATGAAATATTTTGATTTTTTCGGCATCGGCAGCCTGGTCGGGCTGTTCACCGGCAGCCCGCTTACGATCAACCTGACCAACACCGAGGTGCCGTATTATCTGCTCAATGCGCTGGGCAGCGGGCTGCGCTCCGGGATTTTTATTCTGCTTTTCGCCCAGGTTTTCAGAGGGCTCCCCAAGGAGCTGGAGGATGCCGCCCGCATCGACGGCGCCGGGGAATTCCGCATATTTGCGCGGATTATGGTGCCCAACGCCGCTTCGGCCTTTTTGGTGGAAGTGATCATGTGCATCGTGTGGAACTGGAACGACTACTTTTTCCCCGCCATCCTGTTCCAGCAGAATCAGTTCCTTTCCACCAAACTGAGCATCATGCGGCAGCTGGCTACCTCCATGATGACCACCACCCAGTATGGAGACGGCCTGGCGGAAACGGTGATTATGTATGCAGGGGCCTTCTGGTTCGTGCTGCCTATGCTGGTTTTATATATGTTTGCGCAGCGGTTCTTTTTGCAGAGCGTCGAGCGCAGCGGGATTACCGGCTGAAATCGGGGCTATCCCGGCAGGAGGGGGGCGGATGAAAAGCCAATAGGGCAGATGTGCCGATTTTATAGCAGGAAAGGAAGGATACGTATGAACAAACCGTTAGTCCGAAGCCTCGCAGCGGCGGCGGCGCTGGCACTGCTGCTGGCCGGCTGCGGCAGCTCGCCGGACACCTCGTCCGGCACCGAAAGCGGCAGTACCACGACCACAACCACAACCGCGTCGACCACGACCACAACCTCTGCGGATACGACCACCACGGAGGATACGACCGCCACCACGACAGGCAGCGGCGGTGTGATCGGCGGCGGTGAGGAAGAAGAGGACGAATATCTCCCGCAGACCGCACTGTTTGCAGCGGACAACGGCCGGCTGGCCGACGCGGAGAAAACGCCGGGGGCATCCGTGGAAAATCACAGCGATACCGCCCATCTGCCGGAGGGGGCCGATCAGGGCATGCGTCTGAGCTTCAACGGCAACAACTGGGGACAGGTCCTGCTGTTCCATCTTGAGGACGGCAAGGAGGCCACGCTGGTTGATCCGTGCCCCGACCCGCTGAGCGATTACGACGGGCTGCGGCTCTGGCTGGAGATCAAACCCGATGCGGGCGGCGGCGTTCCCGATGAGCTGATCTTTATTTTCGGGAACTGGACCTATGGCTACCGCGATATGTTTGAGTACCATTACGCCGTGCCGGACGGCGGGTATACGGGCTATATCGAGATGCCCTTCTCCGAGATGATCAACGCCTATCCGCCCAACGACAAGTATTACAATGCCGACCTGATCGATTTTATCGGCTTTAAGGTCGTCTCCGGGGCCACCATTCAGAATGCCGACATCTATATGGCCGACCTGTCGGCTTACCGCGAGGTGTTCTGGTAAGGGAAACACGGACAGCCGGGCCGCCGCTGCGGTACCGGAGGTCCGATATGAAAAAAAGAAAGGGGTAATCACATGAACGTCAAAAAAATGCTCGCGGCAGTCAGCGCCGGTATGCTTCTTTTGGGCCTGCTGCCTCTGTCCGTGCCGGCTTCCGCCGAGGAAACCGAGACGGTGACCGAAACCTACAACATGGACGGCTTTGAAAAAGCGCCGCAGAGTGCGCTGGATACCCTGCTGAAAACCGAAAGCGTTGCACTGACCGCCGGCATTACCGACGACAAGTATGTTGCCGACGGCGCGGAATCGGCGGTAAAGGTCGCCTACCTGAAGGATCCCGAAAACTGGGGCCAGGTGCTGCTGTACGCCGAGGACGCGGAAGCGGAGACCGGAAAGGCACTGCCGTTTGCGCTGCTGCCGGAGAATATGTCCGAGTGGGAAACGCTGCGCATGTATGTCTATGCAGACAACGCCACCGGCGGCATGCCGACCGGGCCCTCCCTCCATCTGCTTAACGAATGGGGCGTGGAACTTGCGAGCACGCAGCTCGAAATTTGGGTGGAAAGCGGCGATTTCAGCGGCTGGATCGAACTGGAGCCGGGCGATTTCAAGGATGCCGAAGGCACGGCGCTGACGGCTTTCCCGGCGGAAGCGTGGAGCTTTGTCATCAAATTTACCGGTATGTACAACGAGTATGATCCGTATAAGCCGGTGGATCTCTATTTCTCCGGTCTGTCGCTCACCCGCGAGGTGGAAAAGCCGAAGCCGACGCTGCCGGAAGAAAATCCCGCGCGGGAGGATGAGTATGCCCATACCGCTGCCGACGGCTTTGAGACGGCTACGCAGCAGCAGCTCGATACCCTGATCCGAAGTGAGAGCATGACACTGACCGCGGGGGTCACGGATGAACAGTATGTCGCCAAGGGGGCCCAGTCGGCTGTCAAAATTTCCTATAACGGCCAAAAAGGCGGTTGGGGCCAGGTGCTGCTGTACAGCGCGGATGCGTCCGGCGTCAAGACGCTGCCGTTTGAAACGCTGCCGCAGGGACTTTCCGCTTATGACGGGCTGTGCTTTTTTGTTAAGGCAACCTCCGAAACCGGTCTGCCCAACGCCGTTTCCTTCCGCTTCCTCGATCAGTACGGTATGGAGATCGGCACCGCCAATATACCGGTATACAGCGAGTCGGGTACTTATGCCGAATGGGTATATCTGACCCCGGAGGATTTCGGGCTTGAGGCGTTCCCGGATGCGTGGAGCTATCTGTGGAAGGTGACAAACGAGACCGGGGAAGAGGACGGTTACAAGGCGTTCGATCTGTATGTATCCGGTATGTCGGTCTATAAGGAGAAGGCCGGGGGCGACGACGACCAGCACCCGAACAAGCCGACCGGCGTATCGCTGCCGGTTGCTCTGCCGGCTGCGGCTCTGGTGCTCTCCGCCGGGCTGCTGTATATCTGCAAACGGCGCATCAGCGCCCGCTGAAGCCCGGGAAAGGAATGCACGTTAATCATGAAAAAACGTCTGGCCGCTTTACTGGCCGCCGTCATGCTGCTTGTGTGTTCGTGTGCGGGGCAGTCGTCTTCATCCTCTGCCCCCTCCTCTGCGGCTTCCGACGGCGGGACATCACAGACCGGGCAGCCGCCCCGGCAGTTGGAGCTTGAAGAAATGAAAAACCTGATTACAGAAAAGGCCGGGGCGCTGGGCCTGACCGATGCAATGCTCGCGGAGGGGCTGTCGCCCACCGGCAATCACGGGCGCATCGCCGCCGCCATCCGGAAATCCCTTGCCGGCGAACCGGTGACCTTAGGCGTTATCGGCGGCTCCATCACCGAGGGTACAGCCTCCTCGGCTGCGGAGAATTCCTATGCCGGGCAGTTCAAAACCTGGTGGGAAACCCTGTTCCCCGGCGGCGAAGTGACACTGGTCAATGCCGGCAAAGGGGCAACCGGCTCCCTCATCGGTGCGCACCGCGTCGAGGAGGATCTGCTTGCCCATCAGCCGGATGTGGTAATCGTGGAGTATGCTGTCAACGACGGTAACGGCGAGCGGGATCAGATGGCTTACGAAAGCCTGCTCCGCCGGATCCTGAAGGCCGAAAATCAGCCTGGCGTGTTGCTGCTTTTCACCATGAAGGAGGACGGCACCAGCGTACAGCGCAACCAATCGAAGATCGGCCAGCATTATGATGTACCGATGGTGAGCTACCGCAATGCCGTATATCCGGCGGTGGAGGACGGCCGCATACCGTGGACCGAAATCAGCCCCGACGGCATTCATCCCAACGACAAGGGCCATGCGATGATCGGTGTCCTGCTCGCAAACTACCTTGTTTCGGTATACGAAAAACTGGATTCGCTGTCGGCTGACGGGTATGTCCTGCCGGAACCGCTCGTCGGCGATGCCTATGAAAACGGGATCCTCTACACCAACAAGAATCTGGAGGAACTGCAGGCGGGCAGCTTTATGCGGCAGGTCAATTCCTTCTATCAGTTCCCCTACGGCTGGAAGGCGGTCGGCGGGAGCGAGGCGATCGAGTTCGAGATCCCGGAGTGCCGCGAGCTGTATCTGCTGACCCTGCGTCTGGATGACCCGAATGCCGGTATTGCCGAGGTGACGGTGGAGGGGGAGACGGTCAAGACCACCGAGCTGCAGCAAAACTATCCCGGACTTACCTACCAGTATGCCGATCCGCTGCTGGTGTATACCGGCGAGAATCCCGGCACCGTCCGGGTGACGGTACGGCTGAAGGCCACGGCGGATACCGATTATTTCACCCTTCTGGGTTTTCTGGCATCCTAGTTCTGCGGCCGGGGGAACGCAGTATCCCCCGGCCAGCTTTTCACCAAGAAAGGAAGATCTGAACCGATGAAAAAATGTATTCCGGCTCTGCTCATCTGCCTGCTTGCCGGTCTGCTTGCCGGCTGCGGAACGGACGGCCCGGCTTCCTCCGGAATGGCACCGGGCACCGATCTCGTCTCCGGCGTGGAGATGCCTGCCCTCGAAAACAGCAAGGTTACCATCCTGCTCAACGTCGAAAAGGATACTGTCGCCGCCAGCGACACCGAGGATGAACCGAGTGCGATGAACCGCACCTTTCAGAAATGGGAGGCCGAGTACGGCACGGCGGTGGAGGTGCAGGCGGTGGAATGGGACAGCTTTACCTCTCATCTGGCCACCGCGGCCGCTGCCGACCAGATGCCGGACGTGGTGTACGGCGGCCCGCTGTGGTTTCCGCGCTGGCCGGCCAACAATCTGGTGCAGCCGCTGGATGATTACAGCGATTATATCGATCTGAATGACCCGATGTGGAACCGGGAAATCATGGATCAGCTGATGGTGGACGGCAAGCACTATGTCGCTTTTGGCCAGCGGCCGGAGAAGTTTTACATCGCCTTTAACCAGACCAAATTTGAGCAGGCGGGCGAAACCACCCCGCTTGAACACTTTCAGGCGGGCACCTGGAACTGGACCCAGTTTGTCAAAACCGCCCAGAATATGACCGACGCCGCCAACGACGAATTCGGTTTCAACAGCTGGAACCTCGGTTACGGAAACTGCATTTACCCGCTGCTGACCTGGGGCGACGACGGCAAGCTGCAGGTTTCCATCCGCGACAACAATACCGTGCGCTGGCTCACCGAGGTATCCAACCTGTACCGCAGCGGCGCTGCGCGGGTGGAGGATATGGGCAACTGGCTGCAGACCTTCCCGGCCGGCAAGGATGCCATGGTCAGCTGTACGCCGGAGGAATACGTCCGTTTCCGCCAGCGCATCAACTCGACCGGCGGCGACCAGCTGGGCATTGCTCCGATGCCGGTGTTTGATCCTACCGGCGAAACCGAATCGATCTGCACCGCCAACGTTTACGGCTTCAGCATCGCCTCCAAGGCGCCGAATCCGCAGGGGGCGGCCGCTTTCATTGATCTGTATTACAAGAACTGGAACGCCGTTATCGGCAAGATGGGTGAATTCGGCCTGATGGAGAAATATCTCACCGAGGATGAACGCGAGGCACTGCTTGCGGTGGACGATGTGCCGGTGGTGCTGGATTTCACCAATGGCATCGGCAACAACAAGACCATTCTGGAGCAGGCGCTCGACGGCATCAATAACCCCAACAGCACCAAGTCGGTGCAGGCGTTTGTCGATGAAGCGGCACCGCTGCTGGAGGCGGAACTCAACGAGTTCTACCGCTCGCTCGGCTGACATGCACCGCACGGAGGGGAAAGGAATGATGTATATGAAACGCTTTTTCCGGCTGCTGGGGCTGTTTCTGGCCTCAACCATGCTGTGCACTGCCTGTTCTCCGGGGGCGACGCCGGACAGTGATCCGGCCGGCGATCCCGCGGCGTCCGGCGCGGCCGGCAACCTGGTCCCGTCGGATACCTTTCCGATGTTTTCCAATGACATCGATTATTCCCGGGGCGGCAACATCCCGGAGTCGGAGGCTTATTTGAACTATTCAGCACAAAAGGGGTTCCGCCATACCTTTACCGATATGGTTTATCACGATGCCGAGCTGGCGGCGGTGCGGCTGGCGGAGGCCGGCATCTTTGAAAAGACCGATACCTTTGCACCGGATGAAGCCATGAATGTGCAGACCTTTGTCACCGCACTGCTCCAGCTTGCCGGCAAGGCAAAGGGCGGCGAGGATGAGGCGGAGGTCAAAAAGCTGGTGAAGAGCACCGCCCTTGCCGAGGATGGTGTGCTCGGCGATTACGGTGCGGCGCTCACCCGTGAACAGCTGGCATACCTGCTTGACCGCGCCTGTGTCGACCGCGAGAATGTGTCGCAGTATAAGCTGCTGGTCGGCGATTTTGCCGCAATCGCCGACAGCATGAAAAACAGCGTGCTGCAGTGCATCGGGCTGGGGCTGCTGCCCTGCAGTGAAAGCTTTTCGCCGCAGCAGGCGGTCACCCGTGCCGAAGCGGCCCAGGCGCTGTACCGTCTGGCAAATCCCGGCATGCGGCTGATCCCGCCCTATGAGCTGGGGGACGCCTATGCCGACGGGACAACTACCTACCTTGTGAAAAACACCTATGAGGAAAATCCCGGCGGGGTACAGTTCGGCTTCTGGTCCAATTACAATCAGCAGGCCTTTACCTTCTCCCAGTTCGGCAAGAGGCCCATCGACCGGGTGGATTTTCATAAGTGGGTGAGTTCCGAGACCGAAAAGGGGCATTACCAGTTCGGCTTCTCCAACTCGCAGAACGGGCATAAGCTCGGCTCCACCGTTATCACCAATGTGGATATTTCGGCTAATCTGGAATGGAACCCTTATTTCCAGAAAAGCAACATCCCGGCATTTTACAAGCAGGATATCACCGATCCCGAAACCCGTCAGGCGGCGAAATCCTTCCTGTACTCGTATGTGCAGGCGCTGCTGGAGGCGCTCAAGGGAGATGTGATCCTGTCGATTGATTATGAGGTGGACTGGCAGCAGAACATCTCCGGCATCGACGAGGAATCCCGCCGCCGCGCGGCGATCTGGGGAGAATGGTATGTCGAGGCGTGCCAGGCGGCGAGGGACGCGGCCAAACAAATCGGCGCGGCTGACCGGCTCAAGCTGATCATTATCTATAACAACATCACCGACCTGCACAAGCTCGGCGTGGCCCAGAACGAGTGGATGGTCAAGTGCGGCCAGGCGTCGGATTACATCGGCATCGATTCCTACGCCATGGCCCAGGACAAGACCGACCCGTCCATCACCCTCGAAAGTATGCGGTACCTGATCAATAATTTTTCTTTCGGCAAGCCGGTCATCATGGTGGAAAACGGCCTGAGCACTACGGAAGAAGGCATCAGTGAGCAGACGCAGGCGGATTACTTCAAGAACCTGTTCCGGGAGTTCCGCTTTGCACTGGGCAAGGGCGATTTCCTCAACGGCAACCTTGCCGGCTATCTGGTATGGTGCCTGAAGGATGAGGGAGGCGCCGGATTCGGCTTGTTCCGTGAAGACGGCAGCGCCAAGCCTGCCGCCGCGGTCGTACGGGAAGGGATCGATTGGCTGGAAAGCTGCCGGCAGTATAATCCGTCGGTGCTGAAGAAAACCGAAAACGTCATTTCCTCCAGCGAGATCGAGGTGTCGGTAAACAGCGGTACGGCCTACGACAAACTGACCTTTGTCACCGAACAGACCGCGGGCGAAAAGAACCTGCGGATTAAGCTCAGGGAGCAGGGTTCGGTCTATATCACCGTCAACGGGACCTATCATTATGCCAGCACCGGCATGACCACCCGGCATGTTATCGCCCTGCCGGAAGGGGTGAGGGACGGAATCAATGTTATCGACATCTATTTCGGTCACGACACCACCCCGTTCTCCCAGGCGGTGGAGGCCATTGATTTGAAATGATAAACGAGGTTGCTGCATGAGTACGACCACATTACGAACCCCTTTGGTCTGGGAATGCGGATTTTGTGACGACGAGACGGCATCGCCGGCGGAGTATTATCCGGCTGAGGTGCCGGGGGCGGTACAGCTGGATTATGCCAGGGCACATGGCTGGGGCCCGTTCTGGCTGGAAAAGGATCCGTCGGTCTACGCCTTTATGGAGGACAAATTCTGGTGCTATCGGGCGCCGCTGTCAATCGGCGGCGATCAGGAAGGCGCCGTGCTGGTTTTCTGCGGAATCGACTATCGCTGCCGCATCCGGGTGGACGGCGACACACTGTATGAGGGCGAAGGGATGTTTTCCGAGCTGCGTCTGGATGTCAGCCGGTACCGCGGTGCGCCGCATACGCTGGAGGTGCGCATCTGGCCGGCGCCGAAGGTCCCGCCGGTTCGGGAAGGACGGGACGAGGCGCGGGAGAGCTGTAAACCGCCGGTGTCCTATGGCTGGGATTTCCAGCCGCGGCTGATTCCGTTGGGAATTTGGGATGAGGCGTATCTGGAACAAAGCGCGGAAACGGGGCTTCTGTCCTGCCGGGTGGCGCCTGAAGTGGCGGATGATCTGGGTACGGCCTGGCTCGACGCCGAGGTATCGGTCACCCGGAACACCCGGATTGCCTTTGAGCTGTGGGACGACGAGGGAAACCGCTGCCTGCGCCGGGAGCGGCAGACCGAGGACTGCCGGGCGGGCTGCCGCCTGACCGTGGTTTCCCCGCGTTTATGGTGGCCGGCCGGTGCCGGCCCGCAGCGGCTGTATACGCTGCGGGTTCTGGCACGGGAGGAGTGCCTGATCGAAAAAACGGTTGGGTTCCGCCGGGTACGGCTGGTGATGAACGCCGGGGAATGGGATTTGCCGGACGCTTTTCCCAAAACCCGCAGCACCCCGCCGATCACGCTCGAAATCAACGGCAGAAGGCTCTTCGCCAAGGGCAGCAACTGGGTCAATCCCGATGTGTTCCCCGGCCGGGTGAACGAGGAGACGTATAAACAGCTGCTCTCCCTTGCGGCCGACGCAAACATGAATATCCTGCGGGTATGGGGCGGCGGCGGGGTCAACAAGGAACCCTTTTTCCACTGGTGTGACCGGCTCGGCCTGATGGTATGGCAGGAGTTCCCGCTCGCCTGCAATGAATATCCGGATAAACCCGCGTATTTGCAGGTGCTTGAGCGGGAGGCGGTCAGCATCGTTACCCGGCTGCGCAGCCATCCGTGTGTGGTGCTGTGGTGCGGGGGCAACGAGCTGTTTAATGCCTGGTCCGGGATGACCGATCAGCATCACGCGCTGCGGCTGCTCAATAAGGTGTGCTATGAGCTGGACCGCCGGACGCCGTTCATCATGACCTCCCCGCTGTACGGCATGGCGCACGGGCATTACCGCCTCCTGGACAGCCCCACAGAGGAATTCATTACCAAACTGGCGGAGCAGAAAAATACCGCCTATACCGAATTCGGCGTGCCGGGAAGCAACAGCCGGGAATACCTGCTGCAGTTTGTCGCCAAAGAGGAGCTGGATGGCTGCCGCTCGATCAGCGATCTCAACCGGCTTATGCCGTTCATGGCCGCCCCGATCTGGCCAAAGCTGTTTGAACAAACGATGTGCTATTATTACGACCAGCCCGGTACACCGGAACAGGTTCTCGAGCGCTCGGCCGATCTGCAGGGGATGGCCTACAAATCGCTTTTCGAGGAGATGCGCAGGCAGTGGCCGCGCTGTTCGATGGCGGTCAACTGGTGTCTCAACGCGCCGTGGCCGCTGATCTGCAGTGAAAATCTGATCGACTGGCCGTGTGTTCCCAAACGGGCATTTGAGGACGTGAAGGCCGCGCTGCGCCCGCAGCTGGCCAGCCTGCGCATCCGCCGTCAGGTATATCCGGCCGGCGGCGAGTTCACCGCGGAAGTCTGGATGCTCAACGATGCGTTTGAGGAAATGCCCGGCGATACGGTGGAGGTGATCGGTCGGTGCGGCGGGCAGGAACAGGAGCTGCTCCTTTGGACGGCACAGCCCACTCCGCCGCAGAGCAATCAGCGGGGCCCGGGCGTGTACTGGCGCCTGCCGGACAATGGGGCGGATGAGCTGACCGTCGAGCTGAGGTGCCGGCAGCATCCGGAATGGATCTCGGTCTATCGCTACCGGGTCAAATCACCGGAGGCTTACCGGCGCAGCATGACCCTGAACAACCTGTAAGGATTATCACGGCCGGGCGTTTTATTGCAACGGGAGAGCGCTCCTATACGGAGTGGCTGTATGCACAAATTAACTACCGGCAGGAAAGGAAGGACCAACGGGATGAAAAAACTGAAAATCGCACTGATCGGTTTGGGCTTTGGCGGATGTTTTGCCGATATCTATCACGAGCACCCGGATGTGGGGGAGCTGGTGGTGTTCGATACCGATAAGGCGCTGGAAAAGGTGTTCCGGGACAAACTGGGGATTACCCGGCAGTACGACAGCCTGGACGAGATTTTGAAGGACGATACGGTTGACGCCGTGCACCTGGTTACCCCGATTCCGCTGCATGAGGAGCAGAGCGTCGCGGTGCTTGAGGCGGGAAAGCACTGCGCGTGTACGGTGCCGATGGCCACCACGCTGGAGGGAATCCGGAAAATTACGCAGGCCAAACGGCGCAGCGGCAAAATCTACATGATGATGGAAACCACCCTGTATACCTACCAGTTCCAGTATGTACGGCAGATGCGGGACAGCGGCCGCCTCGGACGCATTCAGTTTATGCGCGGCTCCCACTATCAGGATATGTCCAACTGGCCGGATTACTGGATGGGGCTGCCGCCGATGCATTACGGCACCCATGCCATCGGGCCGATGGTCGCCTTGTCCGGTTCCCGGATTAAGCGCGTGAACTGTTTTGGCAGCGGTACAATGGAGCCGTGGCTGTCCGAGCAGTATCACAACCCGTTCCCGGTGGAAAGTGCGTTGTTTGAATTTGAAAACGGGCTTAAGGGCGAAGCGACCCGCTCGCTCTTCGAGACCGCGCGGGTATATCAGGAGGGATTTTTCGTTTACGGAAGCGATGCCTGCTTTGAATGGGGCTTTGCCGACGAGGATGATCCGTATGTGACCACCCTTCTGCCGCTGGAAGAGGGCAGGCGCGGCCGCAACGCCAGGGTTGAGGTTGTCCGGATGCCGAATTTTTGCGCATCCCTGCCGGAAGAGATCCGCCATTTTACGGTCGGCGGCAATTATGATCCGCTTAACCCGCAGGAATCGCTGAAGGTGGGAGCGGGCGGTGGCCATCACGGTTCGCATCCTCATCTGGTTAACGAGTTCGTCAGGAGTATCGTCGAGAAGCGCAAACCGTATATTGACGAGGTGCTCGGCGGCAATATCACCGCCGCCGGGGTTTGTGCCCATGAGTCTGCGCTGCAAAACGGCGAAGCGGTTATGGTGCCGGAATTCTGAATATACGGCAGCGTGTCGGATTCCGCCGGCAGGCCGTCTCCTCGGAATAACAGAAAAAGCGCCCATCCGGTGAAGGATGGGCGCTTCAGACTGTCAAAAAAGTCGTTTCGCAAAAAATAATGCACAAAAAGTTTTCG
>USCI01000027.1 GCA_900553255.1 uncultured Oscillospiraceae bacterium
GGCTGCACGCGGTAACCGACGGGCAGCCCTTCGGCGGCAGCGCCCGTACGGAAAGTTCCTCCGCTTTATTGACTTTACGCCGCCGTTCCCTTATCCTTAAATACAGAATGATTTTCCCGCGGAAATGCGCAAAAACAAATACAATAAGTATATAATGTCGATGGTTATACAAAAATATCGGTTTTGCGTGGAAAAAGCCGGGTTTTGAGGAAGGAAATGATCGAGCGTTATGGAACAGCCGATACGGATTTTGATTGTGGAGGACGACCCGAACATCGCCAAAATGATCGCGGCGACGCTGGCCATCGGCGGATACGACAGTGCGATTTGTGCGAACGGCCGCGAGGCGGTGGAACGGGCGGCGGCGGAAGTTTTTGATGTGATGCTGCTGGATGTGATGCTGCCGGATATGGACGGCTTTACGGTCATCCAGCACATACGCAGCGACCGGCTGCCGGTGATTTTCCTGACCGCGATGCAGGATGTGGCGGATAAGGTACGCGGGCTGAAGCTCGGCGCGGAGGACTATATCGTCAAGCCGTTCGAGGCGGTGGAGCTGCTCGCACGGGTTGAGGTGGTGCTGCGGCGCGGCCGCCGGCAGCAGGAACGGCTTACTTTCCGCGATATCGAGGTCGCGGTGGAAGAGCATGTGGTGCGGCGCGGCGGCATGCCGGTCGCCTTGACGCCGAAGGAGTTCGATCTGCTGGTCTTCTTTCTGCGGCATCCGGATATCGCCCTGACGCGGGAGAGGCTGCTCGCGGCGGTATGGGGATATGGCTTTGCAGGGGAAACCCGCACGGTGGACATCCATGTGCAGCAGCTGCGCAAAAAGCTGGGACTGCAGGGGGCATTGACCACCATCCCCAAGCTGGGTTACCGGCTGGAACGGTGAGCGGCAGGCTGAACCGGATGTATACGGCGGGAAAGGAATGGGCGTCTCCATGAGGCTGTGGCATAAAATTTTTATCTGCACGCTGGTGCTGGTGATCGCGGCGGTGGATATTACCGCCGCGCTGCTACTGTCGCGCAGCTATGATACGATGCTGGAGCGTGAAAAGCAGCGGGCGGTGACCGAGCACGGGTACCTGCTCGCCACGCTGCGCAGCCAGGTGCTGTATAAGCGGGTGGCCGAGGGGCGTATCCTGCTCAACGAGGATGAAATCCTCGGAATTGCGGGCAGCATTACCCCGAGCGGCGAGGACAACGCGATGGCGCTGTACCGGGACGGGAAGATGGTCTCCGGTGCGCTGCCCTGTACGGAGGAAACCGTGTCGGGGATCCTCGGCGGGGCGGCGGCGGAAAAGTCCCGGATGCGGGTGACCGCGGAGGGGGAAAGGACCTATTTGCTTATCGGCACGCCGGTGACCCTCGAGCAGAACGCCTATGAGCTGGTGAGCGTGTCGGACATCACGGCGGTGTACCGGCTGATGCAGGAGCAGCTGCGCTTTGTCCAGTGGATCAGCGTATGCTGTGCGCTGGCGGCGGGGCTGGTGCTGCTGGGGATGGTCTGGCTGCTGCTGCGGCCGCTGCAGCGGGTCAACCGCGGGATGCGCCGCATCGCCAGGGGGCAGTACGGACTGCGGGTGCGCGAGTCGGGCAGCCGTGAGCTGCGCGAGTTGTCCGGCAGCCTGAACACGATGGCGCAGGCTATCGAGGAAAACGTGGAAAACCTCGAGCAGGTCGCGGAGGACCGCAAGGTGTTTATCGCCAACATGGCCCACGAGATGAAAACGCCGCTGACCTCCATCCTGGGCTTTGCGGATATTCTGCGGGTCAAGCGGGAGGTCAGCGACGCGGAGCGCCGGGAATACGCCGGCATCATCGTCGAGGAAGCCCGGCGGCTCAAGGCGCTGTCCGGGCGGCTGATGGAGCTGCTCAGCGTCGGTAGCACCCGGCCGGAATGGTCGGTCGACGAGATAAAGGCGCTGATCGAACAGACGGTGCTCGCGCTTGTCCCGCTCGCCCAGGCGGCGCAGGTCAGCCTGAAATGGTACGCTCCGGACGGCTGCCGGCTGCGGGTGGACCGGGAGCTGTGGAGGTCGCTGCTGAGCAACCTGATCGAAAACGCGGTGAAGGCCTCCAAGCCCGGCAGCAGCGTGCTCGTAGGCGCAAGGGCCGAGGACGGCGGCGTGCTGCTGGTGGTGCAGGACGAAGGGATCGGTATCCCGGAAAAGGAGCTCAAAAAGATCCGACAGCCGTTTTACATGGTGGACAAGGCCCGTTCCCGCCGTGCCGGCGGCGCGGGTCTCGGGCTGGCGCTGTGTGAGGAAATCGCCCGCCTGCACGGCGCGCGGCTGACCATCGACAGCGCGGTCGGCGTGGGTACCCGGGTGAGTGTATTTTTCCCGGGCGGCGACATACCGCCGGAAAACGGAGAGGGGGAAGTCAGCGGTGAGAGCTGAACCGAAAAGGGGAAAAGGCTTCGGCGGCACCGTCCTTACGCTGCTGCTGACCGCGCTGGTGGTCGGCGGCAGCTTCCTGGCCGCGGCGCTGATGGAATACACCATCCCGCGCGAATCCGATGAAACGGTGGAGCTCGGCGATATCCGCGAACCGGTCGTCTATCCGGCGGGGGATCTGAAGCATTCCCTGTATCCCTGGAGCAACTATGACGGGACGAAATGCCGGGCGCTCACCAGCAGCGAGGAGGAGCTGCTGCAATGGTTCCCGGAATTTCTGTCGCAGATGATGGAGACGGACTTTTTCAGCGCGGGGCTGACCGGATTATTCCAGGCGGTGACGCAGGAAGAGACCACCTACTTTTTTATCAACGAAGCCGCTATCACCGACGCCGGCGGCAGGCGGTATACGCTGGACTGCGCGGCCGAGCAGGGCTACGGGCTGGTCTATTTTACCTGCCGTCCGGAAGAGGAGATCCCGGAAGAACAGTGGCGATATGCGTACAGAGGTCTGGAAAATTTCTTTGCCAGCTGGAAGACAGACAAGGAACTCCCCGGCATTACGGTTCCCATTGAGTCGGACGAACAATACAGCAAGGAGCAGTCGACCTTTGTCCAAAGCCTGGAGTGGTTTGGAATGCTGGCCAACCGCTACCCGCTGTACCGCTTCCAGAAGTTGGTGGACTTTTTTGATCAGGCGGAGGTGCTGCTTACCGACAGCGATCTGATGGTGATTGGTTCCGGCTATCAGATGAATGTGCTGTTCATCGATCCGCAGACCTGCCGGATCATCGGCTGCGGTTCAGCGGCATAATTTACAACTTTTTTGCAACTCCCTGCGGATTCCCTGCCGGCGGCTATGCGATACTGTTCCCCGTAAGGGGGACGGCGATATGAAAAAAGGCGGGGTATTCGCCATGCTGCTGGCATTTATCACCGGAATGGCGGGCGGTCTGGCGCTCGGCGTGCAGATCGAACGGGGACAGGCGGCGCGGCCGGATGCTTCGGCGCCGGCGGCGGTTTCGCAGGCGTCCGGCGGCACCGGGCGGGTGATGCTCGAGGTGCCGTATATCGGCCAGCAGGGATTGCTGCCGACCGGCTGCGAGATCGTCAGTGCCTGCATGGTGCTGCGGTATTACGGCTGCGATACGTCGGTGCACACGCTGGTGGACAGCTATCTTGATGTCGGCTTCCTCACCGGAAGCGGGGACGCGCGCACCGGCCCGCATCCCTCCGAGTGCTTTATCGGCAGCCCCTATGAGGCGGGCGGTTTCGGCTGCTATGCACCGGTGATCGAGCGGATGATGAACCGGGTGCTGCCGGAAGGGTTGACGGCCGAGGATACCACCGGCACGCCGCTCGATCAGTTGACCGGCGAAATCGACCGGGGGCGCCCGGTGCTGGTCTGGGCCACCATGAATATGAAAGCGAGCAGCCCCGGCCCCTCCTGGCGGCTGGACAGCGGCGAGCTTTTCACCTGGCCAAGCGGTGAGCACTGTCTTGTGCTGGTGGGATACGACAGCAGCAATTACTATTTCAACGACCCGTACCAGAACAACGGGCTGGTAGCGTATCCGCGGGAGCTGGCGGAACGGCGCTTTTCCGAGCTTGGTTTTCAGTCGGTGACGGTACGGGAGGACTGAATGAATTTTTGCGCCGGAAGACTTGCATTTCCTGACAAGCGGAACTATAATGGGAGAAGAGCCAGAAAACCATATTTTCATTAGGAAGTGTTTCGATCATGCCTAGCATTCCTGTGCAGAAAACGACCACCCCCAAGGCAAAGCCCACCGATTCCACCAAGCTGGGTTTCGGCAATATTTTTACCGACCACATGTTTTTGATGAATTACGACGAGGGCGAGGGCTGGCACAACCCACGGATCGTGCCCTACGGCGATATTTCGCTGGATCCTGCCGCGATGTGCCTGCATTACGGCCAGGAGGTCTTTGAGGGGATGAAGGCCTACCGCACCCCGGAAGGCAAGGTGGTGCTGTTCCGCCCGGACAAAAATATGGCGCGCCTGAACCTCTCGAACGACCGGCTGTGCATCCCGCCGATCGATGAGGCGTTTGCGGTCGAAGCGGTCAAGCAGCTGGTGGCGCTCGATCAGGACTGGATTCCGTCCGGCGAGGGTACTGCGCTGTATATCCGGCCGTTTATCATCGCGGTCGATCCCCATGTCGGGGTGCATCCGGCACACCATCTGCTGTTTATCATCATCCTCTCGCCGGTGGGCGCGTATTATCCGGAAGGGATCAACCCGGTGCGCATCTATGTGGAGCGCAAGTACGTACGCGCAGTGCGCGGCGGCATGGGATATGTCAAAACGGCCGGTAACTATGCCGCGTCGCTCAAGGCACAGGATGTCGCGGAGGCGGAAGGCTATACGCAGGTGCTGTGGCTCGACGGCGTGGAGCGCAAATATATCGAAGAAGTGGGCACGATGAACGTGTTCTTCAAGATCGGCGGCGAGATCATTACGCCGGAGCTGCAGGGCAGCATCCTCGGCGGCATTACCCGTATGTCTTCCATCGAGCTGCTGCGCTCCTGGGGCTACACCGTCACCGAACGCCGGCTGGCGCTGGATGAGGTGGTTGCGGCGGCAAAGAACGGTACGCTCGACGAAGCGTTCGGCACCGGCACCGCGGCGGTGATCTCCCCGATCGGCGAGCTGAAGGTGGACGATGACAAAATCGTCATTAACGACGGCAAAATCGGTGAGGTCGCGCAGCGGCTGTACACCACCCTGACCGATATCCAGAACGGCCGCGCGGCCGATCCGTTCGGCTGGGTCGTGCCGGTGGAATAAACGAAAAATCATACGTTTTGAGGGGATACCTGCGACAGCGGGGCTCTGGCAAAGCTCTCCAAACGCAAAGAAAAGAGCGGCTGGTTTGGCCGCTGTGCCCAAAAAAGAGAGTATCATGCCCTGCAGGGAAAAACTCTCAAAACGTATACATATTTGGAGTGAACAGGAAGCGGCGGCTGTGTGCCGGTATGATCCTCTCCATGCTGCGGCGGGAGAAGATACCAAAGCGGACAGCCGCTGTCTCTTGTCCTGTCTGCCGGTCTTAGGAGGCCGGGGATTTTCGCATACTTTATGTTACACCGCACAATTCAAGAGTGGGCGCGCCGGCTGACGTCTTCGCCGCTTTCCGAATTGTGCGGTGTTGCATTGTGGATAAAGGGGAAGGAATATGAGGCTTTATATCGATCCGGGCACCGGAAGCATGCTTTTTGCCATCCTGATCGGTGTTATCGGCGCGTTGAATTTTTTGCTCAAAAACTGGATTGTCAAGCTGCGGTTTATCCTCAGCGGCGGCAAAAAGGTGGAGACAAACACCGACAGGATCCCGCTGGTCATCTTTTCGGACGACAAACGGTATTGGAGCGTTTTTGAACCGCTGTGCCGGGAGTTTGACAAACGGGGGACGGATGTTGTCTATATGACGGCGTCACCGGATGATCCGGCACTCAGCAACCCGTATGAGCATATCAAAGGGGAATTTATCGGGGAAAACAACATGGCCTTTGCCAGATTGAATTTCCTGAATGCCTGCATCGTCCTTTCCACCACGCCCGGCCTGGATGTGTATCAATGGAAACGCTCTAAAAACGTGCAGTATTATATCCACATGCTGCATGGGGCGAACGATGTTACCGGTTACCGCATGTTCGGCCTGGATTACTATGATGCCGTTCTGCTGTCCGGCGAATACCAGGCGAGAGATATCCGCCAGCTCGAAAAGATGCGCGGGCTGCCCCAAAAGGAATTAGTTATCGTCGGCATCCCGTATATGGATGAAATGGTGCGCAGGCTGAAGGAAAACAGTGAGACGCCGCCGCATGAGCGCACCGTGCTGCTGGCCCCGTCCTGGGGGGACAGCGCGATTTTCAGCCGCTACGGCGGAAAGATTATCGACGTGCTGCTGCAGACGGGATACCATATCATCATCCGCCCGCATCCGCAGTCCTTTACCGCGGAAAAGGAGCGGATGGACAAGCTCATGCGGCAGTATCCGGCGTCTTCGCAGCTGGAGTGGAACCGCGACAACGACAACTTTGAGGTGCTCAAACGTTCCGATATCCTGATTTCGGATTTTTCCGGCGTTGTTTTTGATTTTTCGCTGGTATACGATAAACCGGTCATCTATGCCGATACAAATTTTGATAAAAGCCCTTATGACGCCTGGTGGCTCGATACGCCGTACTGGACACTGACCGCCCTGCCCCGGATCGGGAAAAAGCTGACGGCGGACAACCTCGATTCCCTCAAGGAGATGATAGACGCCTGCCTTTCCGACCCGGTGTATGCACAGGGAAGGCAGGAGGTCAGGGCGGAAACCTGGGAACACGAAGGCGAAGGCACGCAGCGTGCGGTGGATTATATTCTGAACAAGTACCAGGAACTGACGGCAACGGAGGATGAAAAGTAACATGACTTTTTGGGCGATATTGGATACCCTGCTGTTTAAACCGCTTGAGCTGCTGTTTGAAGTGATTTATACGGTAGCTTACAGGGTGATCGGTAATCCCGGGTTTACAATCATTGTACTGAGCCTGCTGATGAATTTTCTGGTGCTTCCTCTGTATAAGCGGGCGGATGCCATGCAGGAAGAACAGCGCAATACCGAGATGCGGCTGCGCAAGGGTGTTGCGCATATCAAAAAGACCTTCCGCGGCGATGAACGCATGATGATGCTGCAGACCTATTACCGGCAGAACCATTATAAGCCGACCTATGTTCTGCGCGGAGCGGTTTCCCTGATTCTGGAGATCCCGTTCTTTATTGCGGCGTATCGCTTCCTGTCCGGGCTGCAGCTGCTCAATGGGGTGTCCTTTGGGCCGATCGCCGACCTCGGCAAGCCCGATGGACTGCTGACCATTGCCGGGATATCCATTAACCTGCTGCCGATTCTGATGACCGCCATCAATCTGATTTCCTGCGTGATTTTTACGAAGGGAAGCTCGGTCGGCTCCAAGGTGCAGCTGTACGGTATGGCGATTTTCTTCCTGGTATTTCTGTATACCTCGCCGTCCGGCCTCGTCTTTTACTGGACGCTGAACAATATATTCTCCCTGGTCAAGACCGTTTTTTACAAGATCAAAAATCCCGGCCGGGTACTGGGCATCCTTTTTTCGGCCGCCGGTATATGCCTGGCGGTTTACGGTGTTTTCTTTTACCCCACTCCCACGGCCAGAAAGCTGCTCTTTTTCGTATGCTGCGGGATAGCCCTGCAGCTGCCGCTGCTTTATAATCTGTTCAAGGACAAGCTGCAGGCTTCCTTTAAGAGGTTTGGCCTGGAAAAGGCTAACACCAAGGTGTTTTTCGCCGGCGGCGTGTTTATGGCCGTGCTGACGGGCGTGCTGATCCCCTCCTCCATAATCAAGTCCTCCCCGCAGGAATTCATGGATGTCAACTATTTTTATAATCCTCTGTGGTTTATCGTCAGTTCGTTCTGCTTTGCCCTGGGCGTTTTTGTGATCTGGATGGGCGTATTTTATTGGCTGGCAACCCCTACGGTACGCTCTCTGTTTGACCGGGCGATATGGATTATCTCCGGGGTGTCTATTGTCGATTATATGTTTTTCGGCAAAAACCTGGGGATTTTAACTTCCGGTCTGAAATACGAAAACGGTCTGGATTTAAGCTGGACCGATCAGCTGATTAACGCCGCTGTCGTATTGGTAGTCGCGGTGGCACTGTGCCTGATTATATGGCGATGGAAAAAACAGGTGTTTCAGGCGCTGGTCATCGGCAGCGTTGCGCTCAGCGGCATGTCGGTCTTTAATGTGGCCCAAATCGGCACCTCGGTCAGCGCGGCCCAAAGCCAGATGGAGGATAACAAGGAGCAGACGCCGCATTTCAGTCTGAGCAAATCCGGCAAAAATGTGGTTGTCATTATGCTCGACAGGGCAATGGGGGCGTATATCCCGTATATCTTTAATGAAAAACCGGAATTAAAGGAGCAGTTCTCGGGATTTACCTATTATTCCAATGCGGTGTCCTTTGGGATGAGCACCAATATCGCTATTCCGGCTCTTCTGGGCGGATATGAATATACGCCCTTTGAGCTCAATAAACGGGATAGCGAGACCTTGGTATCCAAGCATAATGAAGCCCTCAAGGTAATGCCGGTTTTGTTTGATCAGAACGGTTATGAGGTGACGGTTTTCGATCCGACCTATGCCAATTATCAGGTTATTCCCGATTTGTCCATTTACGACGAATACCCGGATATCCGCAGTTTCTATACGAGAGGGAAGTTTTCGGATACATTCCTCAAGACTCGTCTGATCGAGGAAAATAAGCGAAACTTTTTCTGCCACAGTATTTTCAAGGCAGTGCCCCTTATTTTCCAGGAGGTGTTGTACAATCAGGGCAACTACAATCAAAGCGCTTATCTGACGGAAATGAATACGGCGTATGCGGGGCAGACCATGACCAGCAACACGACTGCGTACGGGATCAATCCCAACTTCATGGATTGCTATACAGTGCTGACCAGTCTCCCGGATATTACCGAAATCCGGGAGGACGATGCCAATACCTTCCTGCTGATGACAAACGACACGACGCATGAGCCTATGCTGCTGCAGGAACCGGGGTACACGCCGGAACAGAACATTGACAATACGGAGTATGACGAGCTGCACGCGGATCGCTTTACGGTTGACGGACGTACGCTTAAGATGGAGACGGATTTACAGATCAGCCATTACCAAGTGAATATGGCGGCCATGCTCCAGCTGGGAAAATGGTTTGATTATATGCGCGCAAACGGCGTGTACGACAATACCCGGATCATCCTAGTGTCGGATCACGGCAGAAACTTATTTCATACCGAAGAGCTCGAAGTGGCACAAGGGGAGCAATTCATCGATATGGAGGGCTACTACCCGCTGCTGATGGTAAAGGATTTCGGCAGCGAGGGCTTCGTCACGTCGGATGAGTTTATGACCAATGCCGATGTGCCCACGCTGGCGGTGAATGGGATCATTGAGAATCCGGTAAATCCGTTCACCGGAAAATTGATCAGCTCCGATGAAAAAACAGCGCACGACCAGTATATTATGACCAGCGGAGAATGGATTGTGGATATCAATAACGGCAACACCTTCCTGCCTGCGAATTGGTATACCATACACGACGATATCTGGAATAAAGACAACTGGACGATGGTGGCGCAAGGCGCGGTTCTCCCGGCAAAAGAGTGATCCGTGCACCCGCACCGAAAACCAAGCGAGGCTTCCCCTTAAGGGAAGCCTCGCTTGGTTTTTGTATACCGCTTTGGTTTACCAGTTTTGCCGCAGAATGCCGGAGGGCGGGATTTGTAAAATGCGGCGTGCAGGCAGCAGGATGGTGACCATCGACAGGGCGGTACAGGCCAGACAGCTGCCGAACAGGGTCAGCGGAATGCTGGTCTGGGTGACCCAACCCGGCGCAAAATGCGGGAAGAGCAGCAGGCAGACGAGGACGCCGATTATCGAAGCCAGTACGCCGAACACCGCCCCCTCCCACACCAGCATGCGCAGCGCCTGCCGTCTGGTCATGCCGACGGCGCGCAGCAGGCCGAGTTCCTGCGTCCGGTTATAGATCCGGTTGGATACGGTATTCATCAGGCCGAGGAAGCCGAGCGCCAGCAGGCAGACGGTGAGCATGCTCATGATCGACACGGTGGTGCGCCGGATCTGCTGGTCGGCTTCGTTCACTTCGGTCGCGGTGACGATGGAGGCTTTTGGGCATATGGCAGCGGCTAACTGCCGGATTTGAGCTTCCCCCTGCGCGACTTCGACGTCCGGCTCAAAATACAGGTGATGGGCGGCGATCTGATACGGAAGCCCCAGCGCAGCAAGGGTGTTTTCCCCCATCGAGATGCCGAACAGACCGCCGGCGCTGTTTTCAAACGGCGGGGTCTTCGACACGATTGCGCCGACTCGGACCGTCACCTCATGGATGCGGCAGCCGCCGTCCGCGAGCGTCTCCGCCCGGGTAAAGCTCAGCATATCGCCCGCCTTCCAGTTTTCGTTGCGGTAGATGGCGGTGTAACGGTCGATCTCCGGATTGTTGTCGAGCGTTGTCCGGGACATACTGGAACCGCCCTCGTGTTCCTCGATGCGCAGGGCGTAGTCGGGCAGGCACAGGATGATTTCCTCGCCGCGGTTGATCGCGTCGGGGTCGATTTTTCCATCGGTGACATAGGGGGCGAAATCCCGCAGCGTCGCCTTGTCGAAGACCGACAGGGAAGGGGCGATCAGGTAGGCGTCGTCCGCATAGCCGTACTCCTGCTGCCGGGAGAAGTCGTAGTGCTCGGTGGGACGTGACAGCCCGAGACGTTGCTCGTCAAACCGGAAATAGCCGTTGAGATAATCGTCGTAACGCGCCAGCGGGATGGAACAGAAAAACAGCGGCACGATTTCCGCGACCTGCCGTTCGACGATCCCGCTTTTGTGCATGTCATCAAAGACGGTCAGTGGGATGTCGCGGGAGACGTTTTCCGGCGTGCCGAAACCGTTTTCTGCCTGAGAAAAGAAGCCGTAATCCGGAAAGGCGGTGTCCTCCGCCTCGAGGGAGACCGCCGGAACCGCATAGCGGGGGCGATAGGCCACCGCGTCGAACAGCAGCATGAAGTTGAACACGATGATGGCCAGCGAAAAAATCAGCACCGACAGCACCGTCTTCCCCTTGGACCGGCGCAGCGAGAGCCACATCAGCGAGAAGGGGGTCAGCGGCCGGCGGCTCACCCTGCGGGGGCGGCGCCGGAAAAAGACCGGGCGCGTGCCGGTGATGGGCGGGATTTTCGATGCGCGCCAGGCGGGGAACCATACCGCGAGAAAGACGCAGATGATGCACACGGCGGCCGCCAGGATCAGCACCCAGCCGTTGAAGCGGTAGATCAGCTCATTTTGGAAGATGTAGGAAAACACACGTACAGCGCCGAATGACAGGCCGACGCCGAGCAGCATTCCCAGCGGAATGCCGGCAACAAGCAGCCAGAAGGCTTCGCCGAACAGCACCTGCCGGGCCTGCCGCCTGGTGGCGCCGATGCTGCGCAGCAGGGCAAACTGCTGCCGGCGGCGGTCTGCGGCCATCCAGAAGCCGCCCAGCAGCACCACCATCATGCACAGCAGGATCATGCCGCCGAGCAGCGCGCTGATGCCGAGCACGCCCTTCGTTGCCTCGCCGAGGCCGCCGCCATAGCCCAGCTGTGGATAAACGTCGTAGTTGACGGTGTATTGTGTTCCCGCGGGAAAAGGGCTCTCAAACTGCAGCAGGGAGGGCATCCGGCCGTCGAGCAGCAGGATGGCCTGCAGGTCGGCGGACAGCGCCGCCGCCTGCTGCGGGGCGACGAAAAAGGAGGGCGGGAGATACGGCGCCCCCTCGGAAAGCGTGATATGCCGGCTGCGCCATACGGCGGTGTAGCTGTCCACCAGGCCGACCACGGTGAAGGAGGCGGAAAACATCTGGCCGTCGAATGCCGCCATCTCCAGCGTCAGGGTGTCCCCCACGGCGATATCCAGCCCGAGGTTGCGCAGGGCGCTTGCCTCCGCGGCGATTTCCCCCGGCTGCTGCGGCATGCGGCCCGCGGTCAGCCGGATATGGCCGAGGGCGAGCGCTTCGCTGTCCGCCGTGCCGAGCCCGTACAGCTCGCCTTCCGGATCGGTGACCGTGCCGCTGAGCAGAAACCGGCCGGAACGCTCCCAGCGCGCATCCTGCCGGATGGTTTCGGCTTCGTCAGGAGTCAGGTTCCAGACGGACACCTTCTGCTCGCCGTAAAGATCCTTTTTCTGTCGGTCGATGGTGTAAACCGCGCTGCTGCCGATGAGGCCCATCACGGTCAGGAAAACCACCGAAAACACGACGGCGGCGAGCAGCAGCAGCGAGGTGCGCCGCCGGCTTTTCAGCCCGGCGAGCGCGAGAGAAAGCATCTGCCTCACGGCGCGCTCACCTCCGAGTCGCCGCCGATACGGCCGTCGGTGAGGGTGATGATCCGGTCGGAGCCCTCCGCAATCTGGCGGTCATGGGTGACCATGATGAGGGTTTGATGGAACCGCCGGCGGGACAGGTGCAAAAGTGCAAGCACCTCCTCACCGGAGCGGCCGTCGAGGTTGCCGGTCGGTTCGTCGGCGAGGATGACGGCCGGCTTCGGTGCGAGGGCGCGGGCGATCGCCACCCGCTGCTGCTGGCCGCCGGACAGCTCGCCGGCGTAATGGTTCAGCCGGTCGCCGAGCCCCAGCATCGCGATGATTTCGTCGATGTACGGCTGATCCGCCCGGCGTCCGTCGAGATGCAGGGGCAGGAGGATGTTCTGATAGGCGGTCAGCTCCGGCAGCAGATTATAAAACTGAAAGACAAAGCCTACCCGGCGGCGCCGGAAGATGGTGCGCTCGTTGTCGTTCATGGCATACAGCGAACGGCCTTCGATCTGCACGTCCCCCGCGGTAGGGGTGTCCAGCCCGCCAAGCAGGTGCAGCAGGGTGGATTTTCCCGATCCCGACCGGCCGACGATGGACGTGAAGCTGCCCTCGCGGAAGGACAAGCTGGTTTCTTCGAGCGCGTGCACAGCACTGTCCCCTTTGCCGTAGGTCTTTTTCAGTTGGACGGCCTGCAGTATGATACTCATCGGATATCCCGCCTTTCCCAGGTTTTACGGTCTGCCTTCATGGTAGCACCGCCGGGGGACGCCGTCCACTTACAATCCCGTAAGCCTACAGCCGGTCGGCGCAGGGAAGGCAGGGCAGCGCGACGGTCACCGAAAGGCCGTCCGGCTCCGCAACGGCGCGGATGTACCCCTTATGCCGGCGCACGATGCTTTCCGCGAGCGACAGGCCGATGCCGAACCCCTCCTGCGCGGCATCCCTGCCGCGGTAGAACCGCTCAAACATCCGGGCGACCTCATCATTGTCCGGCCGGCGGCCGTGGTTGGTGATTGTCAGGATCAGCAGGCTGTCGCTGCGGCTGGCGGCCACCTCGACCGGTGCGTCCCCGTCGGTATGGTCGAGCGCGTTGACCAGCAGATTGAGCAGCGCCTGGGTCAGCCACTTCGGGTCGGCGCGCAGGGTCAGCTGCGGGTCCGCCCGGACAGCAAACCTCACCCGGCTGTCCGGACGTGCGTCCCGGGCGGCACTCACGGCGTCCGCGAGCAGGGAATCCAGGGACAGCGGCTGCAGGTGCAGTTCCACTGCGCCCGCGTCCATGCGTGCAAGCTCCAGCAGGCTGCGGATCAGCGTTTCCATCCGGCCGGCGAGATACACGCATTTCTGCAGCAGTTCCCGGCGGCCGGCGTCGTCATCGGTCTGCTCGAGCAGGTCGAGATAGGCGGTCAAGCCGGTCAGCGGCGTTTTGATCTGGTGCGAGATGTCCGCAATCCACTTATGGGTATCGTCCTTTTCCTGCGCCAGACGGTCAACCAGGCTTTTGGTGCGGCGGACGGTCAGCTCCAGCTGGCCGGCGAGCTGGCTGAGCTCACCCTCACGGAAGGGCGAAAAATCCCCGGTATAGTCCCCGCGCATCACCTGCTCGAGCAGCTGCTGGAGGGAGCGGATCTGCCGGAGATACCGCCGCCTTTCCGCATACCGTCCGCACAGGAGGCCGGCTGCGGCGGCTAAAATCACGGCAAGCAGCCAAATTCCTTCACGCATCGTCGCACCTCAGCAGATAGCCCTCGCCCCGCACGTGGACAAGCCGGCCGCTGTCCGCGCCTAGCTTGGCGCGCAGCCGGCTGATGTGCACCGCGAGGGTGTTTTCGTCCATGTATTCGCTGTCGAGCGCCCAGACGGCGTGCAGCAGCTCCTGCCGCGGCACCGGTGTGCCCGCGGATTTGGCCAGGGTATACAGGATCCGGTATTCGGTCGGGGTCAGCGGCAGCACCTCGCCGCGCAGCGTACACAGCTGTTTTTCGCAGGCAAAGCGCAGCGCACCCGCATGGAGCACCGCCGCCGATTCGGTTCGGCTCCGCCGCAGCAGCGCGTGTACATGGGAGAGCAGCACGCGGGAGCGGAACGGCTTGGTGAGGTAATCGTCCCCGCCGCCTTCCAGCCCGCGCACGACGGCTTCTTCCTCATCGCAGCAGGTCAGAAACAGGACCGGCACCGGGTCGCTGAGCCGGATTTCCCGGCACAGGTCGAACCCCGAGCCGTCCGGCAGCAGTACGTCGAGGATCACAAGCTCCGGCATGCGCCGGCGCAGCGTGTCCCGCGCCTGCCGGAGATCCGCACAGGCGGTCACGGCGTAGCCCTCCCCCGAGAGCAGGCGCGAAACGCTGTCGCGGATAAATTCATCGTCCTCGACGAGCAGGATGGTTTCCGGCATAAGGCGGCGCTCCTTTTCCTGACAGTTTTCTACCTATATAATAATATAACCGTATCCGGCAGGCAATGGGTTCCGGCTTAAGAAACCGTAAGATGCAAAATTTATCTCGCCGGTCGGGCGATGGAGTGGTATAATAGACCGGAAGGACGGGAGGCGCAAGCATGCGGGAATTGGTTTATACGGTGACGGCGGAGTACGACGGGCAGTCGCTGCAGAGCTTTCTGCGGCGCGGCAACGGCTATTCCACCCGCATGCTCGCCCGCATCAAGCAGATTGACCGCGGCATGACGGCGGACGGGCGGCCGATCCGCACCATCGACCGGGTGGCGGCCGGCCAGAAAATTGTCCTGAAGCTGCCGGAGGACACGGTGCAGGTCGAGCCGGTCGAGCTGCCTCTTGAAGTGCTGTACGAGGATGAGGCGGTGCTGCTGCTCAACAAGCCGCCGCGTATCGCGGTGCACCCCTCCGCGGGCCGCACCGAGCCGACGGTGGCGAACGCGGTGGTGGCGCATTATCAGAAGGCCGGTAGCCCGGCTGCCTTTCGTCCGCTCAACCGCCTTGACCGCAACACCAGCGGGCTGCTGCTCGCCGCCAAAAACGCCCATGCCGCCCACGTCCTGTCCGATGCGCGTGCCGACGGCCGATTGCAGAAGGTGTATTACGCTGTTGCGCTCGGCAGGCTGGAGGGCAGCGGCACCATCGACCAGCCTATCCGCATCCGGGAGGGCTCCTGCATTGCCCGCGAGGTGGGGGAGGGCGGCAAGCCGAGCGTTACCCACTGGCAGGCTTTGGACTCGGACGGCGACATTACGCTGCTGCGGGTGGTCATCGATACCGGGCGCACCCATCAGATCCGGGTGCATATGGCGTGGCTCGGCCATCCGCTGGCCGGGGATACGCTGTACGGTACCGACGGGATGCGGCTGCCAAGGCACGCGCTCCACTGCGCCGAGATGGATTTCCCGCACCCGGAAAGCGGCGAGCTGATGCGGTTTGCCTGCCCGCTGCCCGACGACATGGCCGCACTGCTGAAAAACCACGGAATGGCGAATCCTTTCTGAATATTTTATTAACATTGTAGATATCCAGGCACATGCGTTGTATAATAGGGACAAATACCCTTCCGAAGGAGGGACAGGCAATGCCGGCGATGATCACCCATTATTTATTTGCCAAGCGCGTGCTTTCCCAGCTGAAAAAACAGGGGCTGGAAACCGCCGATGATCCGATGGCGATGATCGGGGCGCAGGGCCCGGATGTGTTTTTCTTTCACCGGGTGCTGCCGTGGGAATTCGGTAAAAGCTATGCGCATGAGGGCAGCCGGCTGCATCACTGCAGCCCGGCCAAGCTGTTTGAAGCGTTCCGCCGGGTACTCAACCAGTATCCCGACGATACGGCGATGCGCGGCTATGTGGACGGCTTTTTCTGCCACTATGCCCTGGACCGGGCGGCGCACCCTTTTGTCTATTACTGGCAGGATGAGCTGGCGCGCCGGCAGCCGGGCTACGGCACCACGCCGAACCAGTATCACTTCCGCATCGAAAGCGCGCTCGACACCCTGACGCTGCGCCGGGAAACCGGCCGGCTGATCAGCGATTTCCGGCTGGTCAGCATCCTGCCCTCCGCCAAGCAGGCGGATTACAGCGCGGTCGGCCGGCTGTACCGGCCGGTATTCGCCTCGCTGCTCGGCGTCGATGCGCAGGAGAAGCACTTGTCCCTCGCGCCCGGCGATATGCGGCAGGCCATGGTGCTGATGACCGACCGCAGCGAGATGCGGCAGAAGCTGCTGCACATTCCGGAAAAGCTCGTGCGGCAGGGACATATCCTGACCTCGCTGCTGCGGCCGGTACGCGCGGACGACTGGGACTACGCCAACGAGGAGCACCGCGAGTGGAACAACCCGTTTGACAGCAGCTATGTCAGCCGGGACGGCTTCTTTGACATTTACGACCTGGCCGTGGCGGAAGCGGTGGATATGATCCGTGCCTTCCATGAGGCTCTGCCGGCCGGCCGGTCGATGCTCGAAATCACGCAGGACCGCGGCTTCGGCAGCGATCTGCCCGGCGTGTATGACCGCAGCTGAGAAAGGAAGAACCGTACATATGGAAAAGATCGCCAGCTTTCAGGTTGACCATACCCGGCTGCTGCCGGGCATGTACATCTCCCGCATCGACGATGATGTGGCGACCTACGACATCCGCTTTATCAAGCCGAACACGCCGCCGTTTATGCCGGTGGCGGCGATGCATACCATCGAGCATCTCTTTGCCACCTATGCGCGCAGCAGTGCCTGGGGGAAAGGGATTGTCTATGTAGGGCCGATGGGCTGCCGCACCGGGTTTTATCTGCTCACCCGCACGGGCGGGCATCCGGATGCGGTACCGCCGGCGGACGCCGTCCGGCTGGTGCAGGAGGCGATGGCCTTCATCGCGGCATTCGACGGCGCTATCCCCGGCGCGACCGAGCCGGAATGCGGTAACTACCGCGAGCACGACCTGCCCGGCGCGCGTGCGCTTGCCGCGCGGATGCGGGATACGCTCGCCGGCTGGACGGCCGAAAAACTGGCGTACTGACGGGATAAGGGACGAAGCGGAAAAGCGCGGCCTCGGCAAACGGAAGAAAGAGACGGAGAACCGGGATGGTTTTCCGTCTCTTTTCGCATTGGAAAGTGTCGGTTTACGCAGCAGATTCACCTGGAACGCCGGAAACGGCGCTGGGACAGGTGCCTTCTGTGGTTGTCCGTGCCAAATCAAAGGGGAATTGGTGTGAAATTCTAGGCAAAAAAATAAAAAGGTTGCAAAATTGTCATCATTTGCATATAATAAGACGTAGATGGTTACAAAGTTGTCATTTTTCCGCGGCGGATGGACCGGGGTAGGTTCGGGGCCGCGTTTGCATTAGGACAAGCATGGACGGGAGGGACACCCTTGGACGAGCTTAAAGAGGAACGGCAGACCGCCGCGGCGGAAACCGGCCGCTGCGGCGGCAAAACGAAAAAAGGACGCTTTCGGCGTGCGGCGGAGGCTTTCGAGCTGGGATACCGGGTGTGCTATCTTCTGGGTATGCAGACGCTGCGGACCGGCAGGGCGCTGGAACGCCGACTGACCAAGCTGCTTACACCGGCCGTTCGTGCTGTCCGCCGCGGCGCGGCGCGCATGGCGGCGCGGCTGTCCGGCTGGCTGCAGCGCAGCGGCCGTACGCTGCGCGGGGAATTTGCGCAGGCGGGCCGACTGGTGCGCGAGGCGTGGCAGCGGCATCCGGCGATCGGAATCCTGCAGGCGCTCAAGCTGCCTGTACTGGCGGTACGCCGGCACAAAAAGGCGGTCGTGCGCACGCTGAATGTGGCGATGCCGGCGGCGGCGGTTCTGGTGCTGGCGCTGACGGTGCATTATTGGAGCCATCTGACCTTTGCGCTGGCACTCGAATATGACGGGCAGCCGCTCGGGTATATCCGTGACGAATCGGTTTATGACGATGCGGCGGCTATGGCGGCCGGCCGGGTCATCAATGAAGGCAACGCGTTCCAGGTGGAGTGCGCGCCGCGGCTGACGCTGGCGGTGGTATCCTCGTCGGAGCTGCTGGATCAGAATGCGCTGTGCGACAAGATCCTGCAGTCCTCAAGCGAGGAAATCGAGCGGGCCAGCGGGCTGTATATCGACAATCGCTTTGAGGGCGCAGTCAGCAGCCGCGCCGGGCTGGAGGCGCTGCTGGAAAGCGTGATGGCGCCGTACCGTTCCGATGATGCCACCGAGCGGGTGGAGTTCGTACAAAAGGTGGAAATCATCGACGGGCTGTATCCCACCGTTTCGGTGGTGGAGCTCGACCAGGTGAGTGCTTATCTTGGGACAAGCGTGACGGCGACAGCCGATACGCAGAGCCATTCGCCGCTGACGGTGAAGGTCACCCGTACCATCACCTACGAGGAAACGGTGGACTATACCACCGAGACGGTGGAGGATGAAGGGCAGTACCTCGGCTACCGCGCACAGCGCAACGCCGGGGAAGAAGGCATTGATACCATCACCGCGGATGTAACCTATATCGGCGGGGAGGAGCAGTCGCGCCGGATCCTGTCGGTAGAGCGCACCAGGGAGCCGGTCAACGAGGTAATCGTCGTCGGCGCGATGAAGTACGACGACAGCGTGGAATACGGTGACGGCAAGGCTACCGGCCGCTTTATCTGGCCGGTTCCGGGCTATCACGGCATCTATGGCGACTACGGCCCGCGCGGCAGCGGCTGGCACGACGGCGTGGATATCTCCGGCAGTGCTATTCACGGCAAGCCGATTATCGCCGCCGACGGCGGTACGGTGATCGTGGCCAACGCCACCGACGAATGGGGTGCAGGCTGGGGCTATTATGTGCTGATCGACCATGGCAACGGCTATCAGACCCGGTATGCCCACTGCAGCGCGGTCAATGTTACGGTGGGGCAAAAGGTGGCGCAGGGGCAGCTGATCGGGCTGGTCGGCAACACCGGCGACAGCTACGGTGCGCACTGCCATTTTGAAATCCTGGTGAACGGTGTTTCACAGAACCCGCTGAATTTTGTCCAGTAATCAACCAAAACGGGCGGGCAGAAATGCTCCGTCCGTTTTCCTATGCCATCGTTCTGCGGTGCAGGACGAAATCTGTCGTGCAGCCGCCTTCCACCGGGATTCCAATAGAGGAAGCGGCTGGCGGAGCAAAAAGCGCAATCTGTGTGCTTATACACCGAATAATGATGACTTCGTTGAATAAATTATAACAAAAAAGCATGAACTTGCCCGGAAAGCCTTGATTTTTTTGCGAAAACCGGTATAATAGTAGGCATGTGATTTTTAATTATGACAAACTTGTAACCTTTTTTCGCTGTGCACCCTTCGGTTTTTCCGGCGAGGAATGTCGGAAAAACGGCGGGACGCACCAGAAAAGCGGCTGTGTCATATTCTGGTGATGAGGCCGCTATTTGGGGGAAAGGAAGTGAGCTGTATGAGTAACCCTATACAGGACGAGAATCCGGTTCGCGTGTGGCTGGATCGCGGCGTGCGGATTTGGAAAAGCAAGGTATGTCCACGGCTGAAAGCGGCCTATGGGCTTTCATACAGGTTCTGCTATCTGGTTGGCATGTATACCCTCCGTGCGGGGAAAAGCGCCGGGCGTAAAATAGCTTCGGCTTTCCGTCCCTGCGGTCGGGCGCTGTACAAAGCCGCCGACTGGCTGCTGCTGCGTCACCTGCGTGCGCTGGCCGGCGAGTGCAAACGCTTTGGGCAGGGCTTCCCGCTTGCGGTGCGCAAGCTGAAGGAGGCTTTCCGGCGCCATCCGCTGCTGGTGATCCCGCAGCTGCTGTTTCTGCCGGTCCAGGCGGTACGGCGTCACCGCAAGGCGGTGGTTTCGCTGATCAATCTCGCGATGCCGGCGGCGGCATGTGTGGTGCTGTTTTTTACCGTGCAGTACTGGAGCAACCTGACCTTCGCGCTGTCGCTTGAATACGACGGGCAGCAGCTTGGCTATATCCGTGATGAATCCGTGTTTGATGATGCGGTGAACATGGCTGCCGAGCGGGTTATCAATACCGACGATTCCTTTGTGGTTGAGCGTACGCCCAGACTGACGCTGGCGGTGGTATCCTCGTCGGAGCTGCTGGACAGGAACACGGTCTGCGACAGGATTCTGATGACCTCCGGCGATGCGATTACGCAGGCGAGCGGCCTGTATGTGGACAACAAGTTCCAGGGGGCGGTCGCTGACCGTGCGGCGCTGGACGGCGTCCTGGATGGGATTCTGGATCAGTACCGCACCGGTGCGGAAAACGAACGGGCGGAATTTGTGCAGAAGGTAGAGGTCGTGGACGGCCTGTATCCCACCACTGCCGTAGTGGAGGCACAGCAGATGCAGGAGTTCCTCACCAGCGAGACGGTGGTGGAAAAGCTCTATACGGCGGTTCCCAACGACTCGGTGAGCCTCATTGCGGACAAATTCAATATGTCGATGGACGAGCTGCGGGCGATGAATCCGCAGATGGTAAACGACTTCATCCTTGTGGGTGACGAGCTGGTGGTTCAGCGTCCGCAGCAGTTCCTGCGGGTAAAGGTGATCCGGACCATCGAGTACGATGAGGATATAAATTATGCCACCCTGAAGGAAACCGACAGCAGTCAGTATGTCGGCTACGAACGGGTCAAGGTGGAGGGTGTGACCGGCAAACGGCACATCAAGGCGGAGATCGTCCTCATGGACGGCATGGAGCAGTCCCGCGAGATCCTGGAGAACACGGTGATCCAAGAGGCGGTCAACAAGGTGATTGTGGTAGGCTCCAAGGCCTACGGCAGCGACAACACGGTCACCGAGGGAGACGGGATTACCAATGGCCAGTATGTCTGGCCGATTCCGGCCGGTCAGGTGATATCGCAGCCCTACCATTCCGGGCACCGTGCGCTGGACCTGTCCGGCGGCGTGCTCAACAAGCCGGTTATTGCCGCCGACGGCGGTGTGGTCGTGGAGGCAAATGCTACCGACTGGTGGGGAGCAGGCTGGGGCTATTATGTGCTCATCCGCCATCAGAACGGCGATTTGACCCGGTATGCCCACCTCAACAGGGTTGATGTGGTGGTCGGACAAAAGGTATCGCAGGCGCAGCAAATCGGGCTCGCGGGTAGTTCGGGGCGCAGCACAGGCCCGCACCTGCATTTTGAGCTGATCCGCGGCGGCGTCCAGATCAATCCGCTGCCCTATCTCAAGCGCTGAAGGGGATATTAGGACTAAGAAAAACGGGCGGTTTTGAACTGCCCGTTTTTTGTTTATGGATTGCTTAAGGGAACCCAGGAAAGTTTTGCAAAGGCTTCCGAAGGTAAGCAGGACGGGCGTAAAAATGCCGGATGCCGCCGGCCGGGCTGTTATCCGTTTCCGGATGACGAGGCAGGTGCTGCGGTGTCAGACTTGCGTGGTCAAGCCGGCGGTACGCCCTCCCAGAACCTGTGCCGGTTTCGCCCGCTGGGGAGATTGCCCGGATGCCGGCTGCATGTTGTTCCGGTGAAGCGGGATATGGAGGAGAAATATGCCGAGTTTAAAAAGCAAGCTGCTGTACGGGGCGCTCAAAAGTGTGAAGCCCTTGCTGACCGGGGTGGACATCCCTAAGCAGCGCAAGGGAATGGATCTGCTGCGATACGTGTATGCGCTGCCGAAAAGCGTGGAGCTCCGTAAGGCGGAAAGCAACGGCATGCGGGGGGAGTGGGCGATTCCGGCGGAGGCCGTGCCGGGCAAGGTGATCCTGTATTCGCATGGCGGAGCCTATATTTCCGGGTCGCCGTCCACTCACGAGCCGATTATCTGCCGGCTGGCGGAGCAGAGCCATATACCGGTTTTTGCCTATCCTTACCGCCTGGCGCCGGAAAACCCGTTTCCGGCTGCATTGGAGGACGCCAAGGCGGCGGTAGCCTATTTGCAAACGCAGGGATATGCGCTGCCGGACATGGTTTTCTGCGGCGATTCGGCCGGCGGAGGGCTAACGCTTGCCCTGACGATGGCCCTGCGCGATAGGGGCAGCGCCTTGCCGGCGGCTTTGGTGGTGATCTCCCCGTGGACCGATCTGGCGATGTCCCGCCGCAGCCACCGTCTGAACGAGCCGCTTGATCCGCTGCTGTCGCTGGACGAACTGCGCCGTGCCGCCCGGCTGTATGCCGGTGACACGCCGGTGCGCGATCCTTATATTTCTCCGCTGTACGGCGATTTTACCGGATTTCCGCCGACGCTGATCCATGTGGGCAGTGAGGAGATGCTGCTCGATGACGCCAAAGAGCTTGCCACGGCAATGGATGCGCAGGGCGTCTGCGCCGACATCGACATATATGAAGGCATGTTCCATGTCTGGCATCAGTATGATCTGCCGGAGGCCCATGCGGCGATGGAGAAGATCACCTCGTTTATGTACATGACGCTGGAGATCGGCGGAGAAAAGCGCCGGGAAATCCGCATTGGAGGCCGCTACCGTCATTTCAAGGGGCGGGATTACCGCGTGCTCCACGTTGCGCGGGACAGTGAAACGCTCGAGGAGCTGGTGGTCTATCAGCAGCTGTACGGGGAGGGCGGCATATGGGTGCGGCCGCAGGCGATGTTTTTGGAATATATTGAACGCGGCGGCAGGCGGATTCCCCGCTTTGCCGAGGTGGACGAGGAAGAGGGACAAACGCAATAGCTGTCTCAAAAGGCCCGCCCGGGAAAGTTTTCACTTTCCCGGGCGGGCCTTTTGTCTGCGTTTTATTCTGCCTTAAACAGGGTAATGGTGTTGTATACATCATTTTTTTCCCAGGTATACGACCACATCTTATCGCTGAGGTGGCGGTTGACGGTGCGCATCAGCCAGTCCGGCTTGTCAAAATAAAACAGGGCGCCGGCGTAGGTTTCCTTAGTGAAGCGAAGGTCGATGCTTTCCGCCCCGTTCTGGACCCGCTCCGCCAACAGAAGGGACAGGCTGTCCGGGTCGTTGATGGCCAGGTAGCTGTTGGTACGCCGGTAATAGTTGGCCTCCACTGAGGTGCAGGTATCCACCCCGATGTTATCCCCGTCAAGAGAGTGGCTCAGCTGGATTTCGCTGGTGGTGAGATTGAAAAAGGTATGCCGCAGCTTATCATCGGTGTCGTTCCAGGTCGGGTCGAGATGATAGTTCCGGTCGTCAATGGTAATCAGGTTCCACATATGCGGTGTCTGTGTGCTGCGGTCATAGCCGCTGACCAGGGTGCAGGGGATGCCGGACCGGTGCATCAGAAGCTGCATCGCGCGGGAATACCCCTCGCATACCGCTTTCCCCTCCACGAGCGCACCATAGGCGGTAAAGGCGTTTGGATATGCTGCCGCAGGGGTGTCGTCCCCGGCGGCTTCGGTGTCGTAAACACAGCCCTCCAGCAGGGCGTCGTGCAGGAACAGCTCCGTCTCAAAGGCATCGCTGTTGGCCGGGACGGCACCGAGCAGCGCATTGACCTTTTCATTGAGCCAAACAGAGGCCTCATGCCGTTCGGCGGCATTCATGGTGAAGACCAAACAGAACGTATTGTAGTAATTCTGTCCTCCGGACTGATAGCCCTCATAGCTGTACGTATTCCCGATAAAGAAAAATTCCGGATGGTCCCAGGTAAAGGCGGTATACAGCTGCTGCGCCTCGATGGGGCTGATCAGCGGCTGGGGCAGGGAAATCCGCAGGCCGGTATAGGTGCGCATCTCGCCGGTGTCGGCGTCCTTGATCTCTACCGTCTCATCGGTGTCCAGTTTTTCGGTTACTGCCGCGTAAACGGCGGCATAAGCCGACTGCAGCCGGTCGCCGAGCCGCTGGTAGCACCAGCTATTTGCATAGCCGACAGTGGTCGGGTTGTTCGACTGTGAGGCAGGCGGGGCAGAGTCGCCCGGCTGCGGCCATAGCCAACGGCATCCGCCGCATAACAGACAGGAAAGTGCCAAAAGCAGGGCGGCGGAACGTTTAAACCAAATCACAGTCGAGTACCTTTCCTAATATTTTAATGAGGCCGCCGCGAGGCGGCACGGCTCAGGGGGCGTCGTAAATGCCGAGGGAGGACCGCAGCTGCGGTTCGACATCGTCCGCAAGGCAGAACCGCAGGTCGTCCCCGCCGCCCACAAATTCACCCGGTGCGGAAATGGCAGAACACAGATTACCCTCCGTATTGCGGGACAGCAGATAGCTGATGCCCTCCTGCGCCGCGACGAAATCCGAACGCCGCATATCCGAATACTGTACCAGGTTGACAAACTGGCTGAAATCGGCATCCAGCTTTGCCGCGCGGGCCGGGACAAGATACTGGTTCAGGATGGCGGCGATCATCTGTGCCTGGACATCGGCAATCTGCCGCTTACCGCCGTTCCACTGGGGATAGCGCAGCACATTGAGCATCTGCGGCGCGGTCAGCGTCCGACGCCCGCCGTCCATTTCAATAAAGTAACCGGTTTCACTGTCCTGATAGCTGAGATTTTCCGGGATTTCAAAGATTACACCGTTGCCGAAATACCCCATCATTTTTTCCAGATTGGCGTAAGTCATCACGGCATAATTCTGGAAATCCAGGCCAAGCAGCGAACCGACGGCGTCTGCCGATTCCTTCGCCCCTTTATCCAGGTAGTAGGCTTTCAGTGTGGTCAGTGTAGTGCCGTCGGCCAGTTCGGTTTCCACCGGAAGCGCCATTGTGCGGATCCGCGCGTTGGCCGGGTCGGTGCGCAGCACCACAAAGCCGGCCGGGTCACTGCCGTCCACCGTCACCAAAAACAGGTTGCGGGCGTCCGCTTCGGTGTACTGCACCGCGCTCAGGCTGCCCTGGGAGGCTGTGTTGGAGCCGCTTTGCTGCAGCCGTTCCTCGTTGAGCTTGAGCACCGCCCACAGGCATACCAGCCCGAATACAATCAGAAAAAGAATGAAAACCACCAAAAAGACCACGACGTTATTCACACGCCTGCGTTTTTTAGAAGGATTCCGCTTTGCTGCCATAGGAAGCCAGACACCCTTTCACAGAAATCGGGAATGGTGCCGATGCAGAGACTCTGTTTTTTTATGCAGATATACACCGGGTTATGCCAATGCGGCACAAATGGATTGTACTGCCGATTCCCTAGTATGGCCCGAGACCCCGGAAATACCCTGGTTTCAGCCATATTCAGTATAGCAAAATGCCGGTTCCGCTTCAAACAACAGTGCTGTAATACTTGGCTACAGAACTGTAACCATTTGCTATTGTATCGCGGTTTTTGCACTTGTCAAGATGGAAAAAGTATACATTTTGCACCGCATTCCGGCATACCGCGAATATAGTAAAAATTAGGTAAAAAATATAAATAAATGGTGTAAACCACCCGGATAAATACCATGTTGCACAATAATCGGTTTATCTAAAAATGTATAGATTCAAATACTGACAGGGGAATCGAATCAGATATATGTACAAATTTTGCTAAATAGGGTTGTATTTTCCGGATTTGCGTGATCCACTAAGCGCGTACGGCTACAGGATGGCTGTAACAGGAATAATTGAAAATTGCAGAGGAGGAATCTTGGATGTTGAAAAGCAAACGACTGCTGGCCGGTGCTGCCGCGGTTTGTGCCGCGCTGCTGGTTCCGGCTGCCGTGGTTCCGGCTTTCGCTGAAGATGAGACCCAGGTCGGTCTGAAAATCGGCGATAAGCTGTACAGCACGGCGGAAGAGCTCAAGCAGGTGACCGACGGCGAGTCGGAGATCGTCACCGATGGAGCGGTGATTGAGGTGTACGGTAAGGTGGACCTGCCGCTGCACACCGAAAATCAGCCGGAGCTGCCGACCGCGCACGGCGGTTATGTGTGGTATCTGGGCGCGGACAACGTGCAGGTTGTCGGCAAGACCGAGGATGCCGCGCTGATGTGCACCACCGATGCCAACGGTGCCGATGTAGGTGGAGCACAGGGTATGGGCGGCATGTGGGGACGCCAGTCGCTGATTATTGTAGCGGGGGATAATGCCTCTTTTGAGGATGTTGCACTTTATCCTAACTACAATACCTACAATGCGCCCAACAATACCAATAAAACAGTAGAAGTCATGGCTGAGAATTTCGCCATCAAAGGCTGCACCTTTGTGCCGCTTAATGAGGAAACGGCAGAAACGTTGGACAGCGGTGCATTGTACTTTAACGGCGATAAGGGTACCGTTGTTGTTGAAGGCAATACCTTCAACAAAGGGCTGATCTGCTTCGACAGCGTGGATGAGGCGGAAGACATCCAGATTGTCGGCAACACCTTTGACACGCCGGCCGATGACACGTACTTTATTTCGCAGGTCTCCTGGGCTACGCCGCCTGTGACGAAGGTTGCGGACGCGGAAATCCGGGAGAACACTTTCAAGAACATGCCGGAAGACTACAGCAAGGCTGTGCTGATGCGCGCAGAGGGCAGCTGGACGCTCGTGGACAACACGGTGGACGACGGCCGCAGCATGACCGAACTGGTTTCCTTTGCGGAGCGTGACGGGGTTACCTTTGAAATGCTCAGCGAAAATGCGCTGGTGACCGTTGTTGAAAACGGCAAGACCACCGAAGCGCGTGTCGATGCCGAAGGCGAGATTGATACGGAAGTGACCAATGTTGCGGTGTCCGAGGTTAAGCTGGATAAGGCTACCCTTGAGCTGCTGGTTGGCGAAACCGCAACCCTGACGGCGACCGTGTCGCCGGAGGATGCCACCGATAAGACGGTTGTGTGGAGTTCTTCGGACGAGAAGATCGCTAAGGTCGAAAACGGCAAGGTAACGGCTGTCGCGGAAGGCGAAGCAGTGATTACCGTTAAGGCCGGCGACAAGACTGCCACCTGTAAGGTGACCGTTGTGAAGGATACCGGTACCGGTGTGGCTTCCGCGGCTCCGGCTGTGGCGGTTCTGGCGGTGCTGTCTGCTGTGGCTGTCGCGGGCGTCTGCCTGAAAAAGCGCAGGGGCTAAGCGGCAACGCGTTTAAAGCAAAAGGAATAAACACGGGGCGGAATGCCGAAAGGCACTCCGCCCCGTTGTTTTGTCGATTTCTTTGGGGGTAAAGGGGGACTTTCTTTTAAGAAAGCCCCCCTCAGCGTGTCGAAAAACTGGTTGGCAGGTAGCAAGTTGCCCAAATGCGGCGTGA
>USCI01000028.1 GCA_900553255.1 uncultured Oscillospiraceae bacterium
CAGTCTGAGCGCGGCTGGCAGACCGTACTTACACGTTTGACGTGTATGCGAGGATTATAGGGCTTTGCCCGCATACGAAATACCACCGGCTTTGCCGGTGGATGTTTATTGGTCTCCATCACGTTTCCTTTGGCCGTGCCTTTTTAATAACCGTATTGGCTATTATCTTGAGAATCGTTATAATAAATGTAATTATAGTAAGCGCGTTGAGTTCTAGTTCCTCTGTATCTTCTGAAAATAGCGTTTTTCTCCGTCAATATAAGGATGTGTGGCCATGAGTAAAATGAGCAAAGAAGAGAACTGGGGCTCCCGCAGGCATCTCCTTCGTTTTTATGGGGTTGTTTTCGGAATCCTGATCGTGACATCTATTAGCTGCGCGTTGATAGCGGACGCGGACCTCGAAATCATAAAGCAAATCTTAACCGGCCTTTTGCTTGCTGCTGTTTTCCCGGTGGGCTGGACTTGTTTTGCCCCATTAAAATGGGTTGTCGGGTCTGAACGGAAAGTACAGGCGACATTCGTAGGGAGAGGTTCATTCAAGCATTCAAGCAAGTCTTCAAAATATGCTATGTATCATTTGACCTTTAGGGCTGCAGACGGTTCAAAATATAAGCTGGATTGCAGCAAAAAAACGTATCATCTTCTGCGTAAAAACACATGTGGCGAGCTCAGCTACCGTGAACTGTTCGGCAACAATTTGAGCTTTATCGGGTTTGTGTCTACTGGTGAGCAAGCCTCTGTTCGGGCATCTGCAAAACGGCGTACATCGAAGAAGCCGGTTGTGATACGCGGGAGGGTTAGGCAGATCAGTGTGCCGCGGCTGTTACTGCAGTGTGTACTGGGGTTTTGGGGAGCCTTGTTGGTTTTGGTGGCAGTTGGTTCCCAATCGTCATCCCGCTTTTTTAGCCTTTTATTCGCCGGCGCGGCCGCTTTTCTGGGGGTGGTACTGCTGTCTGCGAATAGATTAAAATGGAAAACGATACCGGAGCAGCAAATGACGGCGGTGGTTGTGGGAAACAGAATAAGAGAGAATAAGCTGTATGTTACCTTTTCGTTTGAGGATGGCGCGGAAAAGAGGGTTCGTGTGCCGGATGAGGCATATGTAGCTCTTGCGTATGGGGATACCGGAGTATTAACCTTTAAGGAACGCAAGGAAGAAGCCGTTTTTATAGCTTTTGAATATGTGGAATGAGCAAAGGGAACCGCATCCTGCACCGATCGGCATAGGATGCGGTTCCCTTTGCTTTCATTTGTTTGAGCGTGTTTTTCGTTTCCATTTCAGCAGCAGCGCTGAATTGAGGATGACCAGCACCGACCCTGCGTTATGGACAAGCGCCCCCACAACGGGGTTGAGCACGCCGAATATGGCGAGGAGGATGGCCAGAAAATTGAGTCCCATGGAAAAGCCCAGATTCCCCTTGATGGTGGTCATCATACGCCGGGAGAGGGCAAACAGGTGCGGCAGCTCCCTGACTTCATCGTCAACGAGCGCGATATCCGCAGCATCGACCGCAATGTCGCTGCCCACCCCGCCCATCGCGATGCCGACCATGGCTTTTTTCAGCGCAGGGGCATCGTTGACGCCGTCACCGATCATGCAGACGGGACTGCCTGCGCCCTGGCAGGCGTCGATGAAGGCCAGCTTGTCCTCGGGCAGGCAGCCCGCATGCACCTCGTCAATAGAAAGCTGGCCGGCGATGTTTTGTGCGGAAAACCGGTTGTCTCCTGTGAGCAGGACGGTCTGTACGCCGATTTGGCGGAGTGTGCGGATGGTTCCCGCGCTGTCCGGGCGCAGGGTGTCCGAAAGGACGATATAGCCGGCGTATGTCCCGCCGATCGCCACGTGGATTACCGAACAGCCCCGGTTCAGGAAATCCTCGGCTTGGTTCTGCGCGGCGGGAATGCCCTGCTGCTCGAGGAATTCGCTGTTTCCCGCGAGCACCGTCTGTCCGGCCACGACTGCCGAAATGCCCCGTCCCGGCAGCATCTGGAACCGTTCGGCCGGCGGCAGGGGTGTTCCGTTGCTCTGCGTATACCCTTTGACAATCGCCTTGCCGAGTGGGTGCTCGGAAAGCTGCTCGGCGGCGGCCGCCGCGACAAAGAGGGATTCTTCGGAACAGGCGGCATCGGCAGCCCTGACGGCGATAACCTCGGGAGCACCGTAGGTCAGGGTACCGGTCTTGTCAAAGGCGATTTTTTTCACCTGAGCCAGCCGCTCCAGCGCATCCCCCTCACGGACCAGAAATCCGTGCCTGGTGGCGTTGCCGATGGCCGCCATGATGGCAGTGGGGGTCGCCAGTACGAGCGCGCACGGGCAGAATACCACCAAAATGGTGACCGCCCGGATGATTTCCCCGGTGGTCGCCCAGGTTATGGCGGCAGCGGCGAGCGCAATGATGACAATGTAGGTTGCCCAGCGGTCGGCCAGTCCGACAATTTTGGCCTTGCCGGCGTCGGCGGACTGTACGAGCCGGATCATGCGCTGGATGGAGCTGTCCTCGCCGACCCTGGTCGCCCTCATGACAAAGCTGCCGAACTGGTTGACCGTGCCGCTGGCGACCTCGTCGCCGGCCGTCTTATCCACCGGCAGGGATTCCCCGGTCATGACCGCCTGGTTGACCGAAGTCTGCCCGGACACGATTACGCCGTCGACGGGGATGCTTTCGCCGGGAAGGACACGCAGGAGGTCGCCTACACGCACCTGATCCGCCGGAACGGTTGTTTCGGTGCCGTCTGTCACAATACGGGCGGTCTGCGGCGTCAGATGGACGAGCTTTTCGATGCCGGCGCGCGCCCGGGCAACGGTCAGATCCTCCAGCAGGGCGCCGAGCTGCATAATAAAGGCGACCTCCCCGGCGGCAAAGTTTTCGCCGATGCATACAGAGGCGATCAGCGCCAGAGAGACGAGCACATCGGCCTTGATATCGAAGGCGGTGACCAGCCCGATGATGGCCTCCAGAACGATCGGGATGCCGCAGAGCAGGATGGCAATCCAGGCGGGATCAAAGGGGAGGGGATTCCAGCCGGACAGACTGATGGCCAGAGCCAGTCCGGAGAGGACCAAGAGGACGATGTCCTTTTTCACGCCGCCGATTCCCAGAAGATGTTCAAGTCGGTACATAAGCTTTTTCACAGGAAGCCGCCTCCGTCTGTGTTATAAGGGAGAAACTGCCACTGCTAATATACCATAGGGGGTATAGGTATGTCAAGGTAAAAAAACGGCCCGGTCCCAGCGGATCGGGCTGTGCGGTGTTCATCCCATGTTGGAAAACCGCTCCACCGCCTTGGTGAAGCTGTCGATGGTTTTTTCGGCATCCCCGTGTTCGATGCCGTCGCGCACGCAATGCTTGATGTGCCCTTCCAGAACCACCTGGCCGCACTTGTGCAGGGCGGACTTGGCGGCGTTGATCTGGGAGAGGACGTCCTCACAGGGGATATCCTCGTCAACCATCCGGTCGATTGCCTGGACCTGCCCGATGATTTTGCGCAGACGCCGGTGCAGATTTTCCGCATCCATACATTGCTTCATGTTTTGGCCCCCCAACGGATCGTGTATTCGTATAGTAGCGTATTCCCCGCCAAAAGTCAAGAAGCCGTCCGCCGCGTACGGCGGCATCACGGCCCTTTGATGCTGCGGATTGCTGTGGAAAAATCTTCTTTACCGCGCAGGGGGCTTTATGATACAATAAGCAAGATGGGGGTGTAATTATGGGAAAAGTAGCGGAAAAGGGTGAGGGGCAGGCGGCAAAATACGGCTGTTTTCTTATTGTCCCGATGAAATATGATCCGGATTCCATACAGTCATCTCGACTCGAGGCAATCGGGGAAAAGGTAACGCTGACGACCATGGATTTGAACGAAAACATCAAAGCCATGCTCAATCATACCGATGAAGCGGCGGTCGGCTCCTGCTATGCCGTTTCCTGCCCGGCGCTTGTTTCGGGGCTCTGCGGAGCGCAGGCGCCCGCAGCCACCCAGGCTTTCCGCGTCAAGGCGGAAGGCACCACGTATGCTTTCGAGCTGACGACCTCCTATCTGTATATTTTTCACACCCAGGTGGCCTTCCTGTGCCTGAGCCTGTCCTTTGCCCACATGAAGGCGCTCAAGGCGATCTGCAATCCGGGCTCGGCGCATAACGATGCGGTTTTTGGCTGGGTGGATAAATTCGGAGGGGAGCGCCCGTTTTCAATGGAAACCTGGCTGGGGGATTTCTGCGCGCAGCTCGGGCTGCGGAAATTTTTCGACGGGGAATCCTCCTTTTTGCTGGACGCCTACGCGTATGTGTTTGCGCTGGTGCCGGAACGGTTTGACACGCTGGACGAAATGCGGCAGATCACCTTTAACCTGCATAAAATGATGCCGCCGGACACGCCGATCGAGGATGAATCCGAAGCGGACATCCGCTATGTCTACGCAGTCAGGGAGCAGACGCTGGGCACCTATCGCTGGGGCTGCTGTGTGGCTTCGCAGACGATTTCTTATGTGGTGGCGGATCCGATGATGGATTTTGAGGCGGAAAGGCTGCAGCAGGCAAACGACGGCCTGCCGGTGGTGCTTCTGGCGCTGTATGAGAAATATACCTGCCTGCGGTTCACCGAACGGATTGCCCAGATGGATAAAGGCCAGATCCGGCACCTGAAAGCGCTCAAAAAGCTCATGCTGCAGTTCCAGGCGTTTGGCACGGTGACACCGGCCAACCTGTCGCGCTGGCATAATGTCAAGCAGATTTATGCGTATCTTCTGGAGGTTAACGATATCCCGGCGGCGATCCAGGATATCAGCAGCAAGCTGAATATCCTGACCGAGCATCAGCAGGAGATCGAGCGGGCGCGCAGCGAAACGGTGATCAATATCATCACGATTTTCGGTATCGTTTCGATCCTGGCTTCGGTGCTGTCGATTGTCCAGATTCTGTCCGGCGGCGATGCGCTGATCTGGATCTCGACCATTCTGACCACGGTGGCGCTGGTACTGGTTACGGCCGTCGCCGTGCGGCTGCGTAAATAGAGGGGATTTCGGTTCCCTGGAAAGGAAAGATGCAGGAAGGGGCAGATACACCATGCGGAAAATGGCGGCATTTGTTTTTTCATTGCTGATTGTGCTGGCGTGCGCGGTGCAGGCCAGAGGGGAGACGACGGCGGATGACGCGCGGGAAGCGGCCAGGCGTACGGCAACGGTCTGGTACCTGGCGGCGACCTATGGGAAAAGCTCGTCGCAGGAGCTGTTTTCCGGCTGGCAGCCGGAAAACTTCAATTTTGACGGTACACTGACGAATGAAAACGGGGAAACGGTGCTGCGGTTTGCCTGGATGGCCCGGATGTTTTTTGACACCTCGTTTGATTACACGCCGTACGAAAGCGTGGAAGGGGATGAGCTGATCTACCGGGTGCCGGAGGAAATCATGCTGGAAACCCTGGAACGGTATGTGGTGTGTACCAACCTGGAGACCGCTATTCTGCCGTTTTACGATCCGGCGTCCGGCCTGTTTGTCTTTGCGGCGTTCGGCGGCATGGGAGGGATGCTGGAGGATACCGGCTGGACCGTAACGGCCGAGGCCGGCGGATGGCGGGCGCGGTTTGTTTGCCCGGATCGGTATCGGGAAGATCTTTCCTATCCGGAAATTGAGGATTTGACGCTGGGGATGACGGCGGATTACCGGGTGGAATCGTTGTATTTAAGGGTCGAACCGAAAACGATTGAATGGAAAACCAGGCCATCGGTGCTGGAGTATGCGCCGGGGGATCCCTTGAATATAAGCGGTGCGGTAATCCGAGCCGTCCATGCCAGCGGCGCTTCGTGGGAGGTGCCGGTAACGGCGGAGATGGTGTCCGGTTATACGCCGTCGCAGGAGGGGACGCAGAGCATCCGGGTACAATACGGCGGACAGACACTCACCTTCACCGTAACCGTCAAAGCGCCGCAGCCGCCGACCGGAAACACCACCGGTTCCTCTGCCCCCACAACGGAAGGGACCGGAACAACAACCTCGCCTGTTGTTAGCGACCCGCCGGAGACCACGACGCCTCCGGGTACAATGCCGCCTTCGACGAATGATAGCCGTCCATCCGGCGTAACCGATGCCCCGGCGCAGCCGGAATCCGAGGTATCGGCGCAAACTGGCCCGGTGAAAGAGGAAGGGCCGCCGTGGTGGGTGTGGCTGGTAATCGTCGCGGCTGTTGTGGTCGTTGGCGGAATTACGGCATTCGCTGTGGTAAAATGGAAAAACCGGCGTCGGTATATTTTCCGGCGATAATATCCCCTCTTCAGAGGGGATGCCCGCAGACGCCGCGGACTTTTCCTGCTAGTGTTTTCGCCCGCCTTTTTACGTGGCGGCGGGATGGAGGGGCGGTGCCTCTGTTATGTTCCCCGGAAAGGACAGACATTTGTCTGTCCTTTTTTGTTGTACGGCTTTTTCATTGTGGCGGACACGCATACGCGGCCCTTTGCCGAATATACTGGAAGGGCAACAGAAAGGCAGGAAGGGGGGACGGTTTCCGTGGCGTTTTCCGACCAGGAAATTTTGGCGCGCGTCATTGAATGTGAAGCGGGCGGAGAAGGCGAGAATGGAATGAAGGCCGTGGCATGTGTGGTGATGAACCGTGTGAATATCACCTATGGGGAATATGGGCGGCTGGAAAATACCGTCCGGGCGGTTGTTTATCAGCCGGGACAGTTTGTCTGCGTGCGGGAAACGGTGGGCGGGCAGTACAACATGCAGAATATTTATAATATGCGTCCGACTCAGGTGCACTATGACATTGCGAACTGGGCGATTGCCGGCAACCGCCTGACCAACCTGGGCTTTGCTCTGTGGTATTTCAATCCCTTTTCCCCCAGCTGCCGGCAGTTTTTCCCATCGGAGGTCGGGCAGTTCGTCATCCGGATCGGGGATCACTGCTTTTATAATCCGACCGAGGCCTATGCCGATACATAACGATATAACCAGTCAGAAAGGAACGGTGTCGAATGGATCATAATTGTCGTCAGGACTGTGCGGGAGGCCGGGGGCCGGCCTCCTGGAATACAGGTGTGCCCAACGACGTGCAGCGGCCGGAATTCACCACGCCGCCGCCGGTGGACTTTAATACCGAGGAAATGCGCGGGTCGATGCAGCTGATTTTGGCCGATAATATCGGTGAGTTTGTTGTCATCGAATTTCTCATCGGTACCGAACAGATGATGCGCAAGCAGGGCATTTTGTATTTCGTGGGAACCAGCTATGTCACGCTTTACGATGACATGGCGAACAACTTTATCGTCTGCGACATTTTCTCCATCAAGTTTGTGTATTTTTATTTTCCGGGACAGCGGCCGGGCCGGAATTACAATACGCTGCCTGGCGGCAACGGCTTCGGCGGAAGCCAGCGCTGACAGCGGGCAGGCAAAAAGCGCTTAAGCCTTCAAGGCTTAAGCGCTTTTTGCTGTGTGCAATAGAGGGAGGCGATAGACGAAACTTCCATATGATACCATCGTGGACTCGTTCACCAACCCAAAACACCGCATCCTGCAGTATATCCAGGACACCGGCTTTTCCGGCAACCGGCCGGGCTTCGCCTCTGCATTCGCCTGGATCTATTTCCTGATTGTACCGCCATCCACCATCATTATCCCGCTGCACCTGCGCTTCCGGCTTTTTGCCGGCTTCATCAAACTGATCAACACCCCGCTTCCGATGTTCATCCTGGCAATGACCGGGATGGGCATCAGGAACAGGCTGTATGCCTTCCTGTTCCGGTAGCATTACGGTACGCCCTTGTTTTTAGCAGCCTTATCCGATGGATTCGCGCGCATCCAGCCGCTGGGAATACCGGTGCAGCAGGAAGACCACAAGCTTTTCAAGCAGGTTGACCGCCAGGATGACCAGCGAGATTACCGCGGTGCCCTCCAGGAAGGACTGGGCCTCCATCTGCGGGATCAGCAGGGCCAGCGGCATGGTTTTGAAGTTGGCCAGGAAGGAAACGGCCGAGATGGTAATCATGGAGTTGACAAAAATGTAGCTGTACATCTCCATGATGGTTTCCTTGGTGCTGGGGATATACACCGAGCACAGCATGCGGAACCGGCTGATGCCGAGGGTATCCGCCACGTCCTCCAGATTGCGGTTCATCTTCAGCAGTGAGTTGTAGGCCAGCAGATAGGGGGAAGAGAAAAAGTGCACGATATTGACGATCACCAGGATGAGAATGGTGGAGTAAAACGGCATGCTTTTGAAGGTGAACACATACGAAAGGCCGAGCACAATGCCGGGAATCGCCAGTGAAATCATCGACAGCAGATGCAGCAGCTTGTTGGGCAGCGTCTTGCCGGTGCGTGCGGTGACATAGGCGAAGAAATAGGCAAGGATAGTGCCGACAAGCGCCGCAAGCAGCGCAATGGTGATCGAGTTGACCAGATAGGTTCCGGCGCCTTTGGAGATGGCCTTGCCGATGTTCTCAAGTGACAGGTGCATATCCACCGGATATTTGCGGACCACGCTGAGCAGGGCAAAGGCCAGGATCGGCAGGCACACGGCGATAAAGGTGCAGATGCATACAAGATAAGCCAGTGCGTCGCGCCGGGGATTTTTCTTGACCACATAGCTTTTGCTGAGATTGCCGGATGCAGCCGAACCGCTTTTCTTGAGATCGAGCAGGAAGGCGATAAAGGCTGGTGCCAGCAGGACAACGCCGACGAAGGCGCCGCTGGAGAAGTTCATCAGGCCGATCACCTCGCGGTACATGTATACCGGCAGGGTCATGACTTTGCCGCCTGTGGTCAGCGGCACGCCGTAGTCGGTGAAAATCATCGTGAACACGGCGAACAGTGAGGAGATGAGTGCCTGCCGCATATTGGGCAGCGTAATGGCGGCAAACTGGCGCCGCTTGGAGATGCCGAGCACCTGCGCGGCCTCGTAGGTGGTGTAATCCTCATACTGGAAGGCGTCGCTGAGCATGAGGAAGGAGACGGGAAACGAGTACATTACCGATCCCATGATGATGCCGGTGTAGCCGTACAGGCCGATATTGATGCCCAGCAGGTTGGTGATGATGCCGTTGTCCCCGAACAGCAGCACAAGGCCCATGCCGTGTGAGATGCTGGGGATCAGCATCGGGATGGTGAACAGGATGCTCCAGCCTGCCTTGAAGCGGATGCCGGAGCGGTGGATGCAGACCGCCAGCAGGAAGGACAGGCCGACCGAAATCACGGTGGAAATCAGGGTGGTCAGCACCGAGTTTTTGAGCATCGGCAAAAACTGAACGGAGGAGAGCACCGCCCCGACGTCGCTGATGCGGATATTGCCGATCAGCAGAAAAAGCGGCAGCGCGACGGTGACGAACAGGTATGCCGCCAGCAGCCATTTTACTGCCCGAAAGCCTCTGTTTTTCATTCGGCGCTGCCTCCCCGGTAGCTTACAAGCGCCTGATATTTGCGCTCCATCTGCTCCACCACGAAGCTGCGGACATAGTCGCTGGCAGGGTGGTGGTAAATGTTGTGGGGCGTGTCGAGCTGTTCCGCTTTGCCGTTCTCCATGACCATTATCCGGTCGCTGAGGTAAAAGGCCTCTTCCTGGTCATGGGTGATAAACAGCATGGTCGCATGGAATTTTTTCTGGATGGATTTTAGTTCCGCCTTCATGATTTCGCGGTTGGTTACGTCGAGCGCGGAAATCGGCTCGTCGAGCAGGATAATGTCGGGATTCATCGCCAGCGTGCGGGCGATGGCGACGCGCTGCTGCTGGCCGCCGGAGAGCTGGTGCGGTTTTTTCTTGAGCTGATCGGTCATGCCGATCTGCTCAAGGGTATTCAGAGCGGTCTGCCGCGCGGTGGCGGCGGTTTCCTTGTGCAGCTTGAGGGCGTATTCCACGTTCTGCAGTACGGTCATATTCGGGAACAGGGCGTAGTTCTGGAAGACAATGCCCATGCCGCGCTCAAAGCTCGGCAGCCGGGAGATATCCTGCCCGCCCTTGATAATTTCGCCGCTGTCTGCGGTTTCCAGGCCGATGAGAATGCGCAGCAGGGTGGTTTTGCCGCAGCCGCTGACGCCGAGAACCGAAAGGAACTCGCCCTCATAGACGTCGAAGGAGATGTTGTCCAGGACCTTTTTATTGTCAAAGCTTTTGCAGAGCTTCCGCACCTGCAGCTTTTTGTTCAGTACTTCCATAGACTCAGCAGCCTCTCTTTCTCGTCGGGATCGTCAATGCCGGTCATATCGGCGTACGGGATGTCCTGCGGATAGTTCGGGACGTTGTTATTCTGTTCGGCCAGTACCGCTTCCGGCGAAAAGTTTTCCTTGTCGTAGATCATGCATTCGTGGATGAGGTAATCAAAAACCTCATCCACACCGTCCTTTTTTTCCTTGCCAGCGACGATAGCATTGCCGGTAAGGGAATACGGTGATCCCTCGGACGGATAGATGATCTCAAAAGGCATACCGCTGTTGATTTCATTGACCGCCTGGAAGGTGAGCGCAAGGCCGACTGCGGTTTCGCCCTGGATCATCATTTTGATCGGCCCGGAACCGGATTCCGTGAACTGCTTGAGATTGCTGTGCAGCTTATCAACATAGGCGAGAGCTTTTTCTTCGCCCCAAATGTTTACCCAGTTTTTATAGAAAAAATAACCGGTGCCGCTGGACTTGGGATCCGGCATGGCGATCAGATCGCGGTATTGCGGGTCCAGCAGGTCTTCGTAGGTCTGGGGAACGGGCAATCCGTATTTTTTCAGCGTCTGGGTGTTGACGACAATGGCGCCGGCCTGCCGTTCCCAAGTCACCCACTTGTTGCCGTTGTCTTCAGGCGTAAGTCCCGGCAGATAATCGATCCGACTGAGCCCGCTGATGTCCGCCAGGGAATCCTGGATTTTGGACAGATAGCCTGTTTCCAGCCCAACCAGAATATCGATATCGGTTTTTTCCTTTTCTACGGCCACCTTGGCGGCGGCCTTCCCGGTCGGCATATACATGACCACGATGTTGTACTGCGGGAATTGCCTGCGCAGCTCATCCTGAACATAGTCGTTGCGGAACTGTTCACAGGAGGAGCAAATAACGATCGTGTCCTGAGAAAAACGCAATGTGTAGCCAGTGAGACAAAGGGTAATGACCACCAATACGGCGACAAATTTTTTCAAGACCAACCACCCTGTTCATCTGAAATATAGAAAGGTATAGGTCATTATACGATTCTTTTTCCGATTATATTTGGATGAAACAAAAAAGGCGTAGCCACCATTTCTGGTGATTACGCCTGAATATGCACGGCTAAATTGTGGCAAAAACAACTTCTAAAAACCTATTAGTAATCGTAACTTTTTGGGGTTTGCGTCAGCCAGCGTGTCCTTTGTTCATTAAACGGATTTGCAATAAAAATATGAACAAATCGTTTGTATCTTATCAGGTTAAACGCGGATTGTCAATACGGGATAACGATATTATGCGAAAATACTGTCATATGTACAGCGTGTTGGGATGTTGGGGCGGCGACTTCAACGCTTTCCAACCGCTCGGTTCGGCATACGCCATATGAGGGGGCTGCTCATTCCATAAAAATCCTCCGCCTTCGGAGATACCTTTCTCCGAAGGCGGAGGATTCTATTGTCCTGCGACTGTCCGATACAAATTGATCAACCCGGTGGCGGGGTGACAATTCCCGTCTGAGAAGGAAGGATGGCTCCATTCATCCCGGCACCCGTGTCACCGGGAAAACGGCCCGGCTGTAGCGCTTTCCTCCTGAGGCTGACGACCTCCCCGCCGCTGGTAAAAAGCCTGTGCGGCCGGGTCTGATGCTAGACCGTGTGTTTGAGCAGGAGATCCACAAAATCCAGCAGCAGCTGTTTTTGGGCCGGCGTGAGCCGTACGTATTTCTGCATCAGTTCGTCCTGACGATAGGATGTCTGTTCGGGGGAGGCGCCGGACAGGATGGCGGCCATGTCGCCGTGCAGCGCAGCGCAGATCCTCCCGAGCGTATCCAGATTGATTTTGGTCACGCCGCGCTCGAGCTGGCTGATATAACCCACCGTAACACCCAATTCCTCGGCGAGCTGTTCCTGTGTCCTGCCGCGCTGCTTGCGCAGCCTCTGGATCCGCTGGCCGATGATGGGGTAATCGATTCCCACACGCCTCACCTCGATTCAATTCTGATAGTGATAGCTCTATAAAGGAAGACATTAAAAGCTAAAATTATAGTTATTACTATTGAAAACGGTAAAAATCTTGGTATAATAGTAATGTCTAGTGGTGTGGGGCATGGGGAAATCCTGGGCGGAGTCCCTGGTTTATGGGCGGATATACCGGTTTTAAGTCCCTCATCCCACCCGCAGTCAGGCCTCTCAGGAAAGAGGGTACGGACGGGAAAGCAGGGGCAATATGGACATATATGAGTGGGTGGCGGTTTGCGGTTCACTGATTTTGGCGGGCATCGTGCTGTATGCGATTTATGCAGGCCGACGGCCAAAAGGCTGATTTTGTTCAAAGGTTTCGCCCTCCCCGGGGGTAAGCGGGGATTTAACCAGCAAATGACGCTTGAATTGTTCATGGACTTATGCTATGATGCCCATGATACTGGGACATATGCCTTGTTGCATAAGGAACGGTACAAGGATGTTAAGGGGATAAGGAAATGAATATCAGCAAAAATCAGTTTGAAATCCTGTCTTATATTGAGCGGGAAGGCGGCCGCAAGATCACGCAGCGCGAACTGGCAGACCGTACCCGTCTGTCGCTCGGGCTGGCTAACCGCACGCTGGGAGAACTCGAGGAACTCGGACTGGTGAGCTTCAATTCCAAAAAGGAAATCCAGGTAACCAAAAACGGGCTGGAAGCGCTGGAGCCTTACCGGGTGAAGCGGGCGGTGATTATTGCGGCGGGGGTCGGTTCCCGCCTGGTGCCAATTACCCTGAATACGCCCAAGCCGCTGGTAAGGGTGCACGGGAAACCGATTGTGGAAACGCTGCTGGATGCTATTGTTAAGGCGGGCATAACCGAAATCGTTTTGGTGCGCGGCTATCTTGGCGAGCAGTTTGAGATCCTGCATCAGAAATATCCGCAGATCCGCTTTCTGGAAAATCCGCTGTACAATGAGGCCAACAATATTTCTTCCGCCTGGCTGGCGAGGGGACTGCTGCAGAATGCGTATGTATGTGAGGCGGATTTGTTGCTGAACAATCCCCATCTGATCCGCAAATACGAGTATTGTTCCAACTACCTTGGGCAATACAGGGAGGTCACCGACGACTGGTGCTTCAAGGTCAAGCAGGGCATCATACGGGAAATGCTGATAGGCGGACGGGATTGCTACCACATGTATGGTATTTCCTACTGGGATGCCAAGGACGGCGCTCGTTTGGCGGAGGACATCGATACGGTATACAAGATGCCCGGCGGCAAGGAAAAATATTGGGACGAGGTGGCGCTGCGGGTATTCAGCAAAAATTACCGTGTGGAGGTTCGCCCCTGTGACGAGGGGGATCTGGTGGAGATCGACACCTTTAACGAGCTGAAAAAGATCGACCCCGTTTATGCGGTATAAACGGTGCAGAGCGGCAAGATACTGCGGCAGTATCGGTTTTGTGCCGTCATGCGCTGGTGGATAGCCTGCATATAGCGAAATTTTATCGAGCGCTGGATGAGCAGCTGCAAAAGCTGGTGGAAATCCTGCCGCCGTCATAAATCGCGGATAGAAAAAAGACGGCCTTCTGCTTTTGGCAGAGGGCCGTCTTTTTTCGCTAAATCGTGTGTAATGTGTCCTGGCACCAGGTAAACAGCCGGGAAAAGACCTCGGGATCGTATTCTGCCGGCTGTGTCCGCAGGCGCATCGCCGTCAGCAACACCTCACGATCGTTGCCGCGCAGGCGTTCCGCCAGCTCCCGCTTCTGCCGGACGTATTCACCGGTGCGCAGGAAATACAGATTCTGCAGCAGGTAAAACACCGCTTTATAAGCCGAACGAAGGGCCTCACCGTCGTTTGGTACAGCGGAATGGATATGCCGGTGGCACAGCTCGTGATACAGATTCCCGACCCCGCTTTTCACCTGGTTACGTATGTCTTCGGTGGTGTACGACGGCACCAGCGGTGCCAGGGCGCCGAAGCAGTCCCGGGTATCGTGAACCAGCTGCCAGATTTCGCAGGGATTCCAGGCGGCCAGTTCTGCCCGGCCGCAGATAAAGCCGCAGGCCCGCTCGGCGTGGCCCAGCCGCTCCACAACGGCGCGGTAGGCGTCCAGATCCGGGATGTGCAGCACATCCAGAACCACCATGACATCGATATCGCTGTTGTCATCGGCTTCGCCGCGGAAATAGCTTCCCTGCAGCCCAACATACAGCAGCCGCTGCCCGAAGGTTTGCTGCAGCGCACGGATTATCCGCGCCAGGTAATCTTCGATATCCAGCATCGTCTGCCTCCTTACAGCGAACGGCTTTTCTCATCGATGAACTGTCGGACCTGTTCGAGCCCGTCCTCGGAGAGCGGGAAATCCTGCGCATCGCCGTGCTCTGCCAAATCAAAGCACAGATCCTGCGTCCAGGTATAGACATGCAGCGTATCCTCTTCGGGTTCGATCCGGTACCGCAGGGGGCCGTGAGACCCGGTAAACGCATTGCCGCTGCGGTAATAGCCGACTTGGCTGATTTCCAGCATAACTGATGGTGCTCCTTTCGGGTGTTCCCTCTTATTTCTCGATCCGGGCGTGATTTTCCAGGACATAACGATAGAATTTGACCGCCTTGGCTACCGCGTCCACATCCACGTTCTCGTCCCGCGCATGGACACTGGACATCTGCTGTCCGCTGATGACAAGCGGGGCAAACCGCACCGCGCACGGGCAGTGCGGGGCATAATGGCGCGCATCGGTCCCGCCGAGCATGATGTAGGGGGCCACCCCGGCGTCCGGGAAGCATTCATGTACACACGCTTCCACAAAACGGTAATTCGGATTTTCCATATCCACCACCGGCGAGCAGTCATGCCCCTCCAGAAGTTCGACATCGATGTTGTATTTCTGAGCCTCGCGGCGGAGGATTTCCATCGATTCCGCCATCGGCTGATGGATCATAAAACGCAGGTTGGCGGTCACGCTTGCTTCCGCCGGGATAACGTTCGGAGAGGCGCTGCCCTGCATCATCGTGAAAGCGCAGGTGGTGGCGAGCATGGCCCCCGCCTGGCCGCTTACCTTCGGCAGGACGATTTTCAGCAATGGCTCAAACAGCCATAGGTTGCCGAACAGCAGGCGGAAGGGAAAGCTCATGTCCGCCGCCATCGAACGGAACATCCGCCGGACCGGCGGCGTGAATTTTTTCTTGAAGGGCGAATGCTTTTCCATGTGGTTGACAAACGCGGCAAGCCGGGCAATGGGAGTGTTTTTCGGCGGAGTGCTGGAATGGCCGCCCTCAGCACGCGCGACAAAACGCACGTCCGCATAGCCTTTCTCCAAAATGCCCAGCATCGCGTAGTGGCCGGTCAGTCCCGGCATGGGCGCGTGAACAATCGCGCCGCCCTCGTCGAGCACGAGATCCAGTTTTACGCCCTGCTCTTGTAGGTGCTTGGCGGTCTTCGGTGCGCCGTCCCCCATGATTTCCTCGTTGCAGGAGCTGGCGACATATACGTCGCAGGAGGGGGTAAAACCCTCGCGCAGCAGTTCCTCCACCGCTTCGAGGATCGCACACAGCGAGCCTTTGGTATCCATCGTGCCGCGGCCCCAGATGCGCCCTTCCGCTATTTGGCCGGAGAAGGGCGGGTATTTCCATTCGCCGGTGGCCTCGACGACGTCCTGATGAGACATCAGCAGCACGGCATGGTCGTGGGACTGTCCCGGCCAGCGGTACAGCAGCGAACCGTCAATTTCGGTTTTTTCCAGCTTTTCATGGATCAGCGGGAACAGTTGTGCCAGAACGGCGTGGAAGTCGTCAAATTTCGACAGGTCGGTTGCGCCGCGCAGACTGATGGTTTCGCACTGGATCATCCGCGAAAGGTCGCTGACATATTTGTCCCGCTCCGCTTCGGTAAAGGTGATCGCCGGTTTGGCGGCGGAACGGGTGCTGCGGCCGATTGTCAGGGTGTGAATTACGGCGATGAGCAGCAGGAGGATCACCAGCCCCAGCAGGCCGAGCAGAAGGTATAGCAACCACATCATGTTCCATTACTCCTTTTTTCTTTAAGGGCGGCTTTTTCCAGCCCCAGTTTTTGCGCAACAGCCTGCACGCCGGCGACGTAGTCCCCGTCGACCGAATAATAGGGCAGGCCATACCGTATGCACTGGGCAAGATGATAAAGGTTATCCGCAATCAGGGATTCCGGCGTAAGCTGGGAATCCTCCAGACGCGCCTCGATGGCGCACGCGTGATCCCGGATCGCGTCAAAATGGCCGCGGATGTAGTCTTCGGTCATAACCAGGCAGCAGTAGCGGATTTCCGCAAGATACGCGGCGGAAAAATCCGCCTGCCAGGTAAAGGGGATATAGCAGCCCTCCAACAGCAGGTGCTGGCGGTTCTCGATTGCGGTTTTGATGATTTCCCGCAATATTGGCCACAGATAGCCGGTCAGCTGGTCATCATCCTCCGGCGTGAGCGGCGTTTGTCCGCTGCGGATCAGGCCCATTTTCAGATGGTCGATGGAAAGGTAGGGGATCGCGTGCCGTTCGAGCAGCTTCTGCGCCAGCAGCGTTTTGCCGGTATGTGAGCCGCCGGCAAGCAAAAAGATCATGGGCGTTATCCTCCCTTTGTGCGGATCAGGCAGCTTACAACATGTTTTTCTTATACAGCAAACGGGCGAAGGCGATCGAAATCAGCGCCGCCACCGGTACGAGGATGGCCACCTGACTGGCAGCAGCCGGTACGAGGACGCACAGCGCCACCATCGCAATAAAGGGTGCGATAGCGACCTTGGGGGCCTTGGAGAAATATTTGAAGCCCAGTGCGCCGAACAGCGCGGGAACCACGTTGTCGAATGCAGGCTGCAGCACCGGCGCGTTGAGTATCGGCGTCAAAGGGGCGAGCAGCAGTACCCCGATCGCCAGTACGGCGCAGGTGGTCAGGGCGGAAGCCGCTACCGAAAGGGTGGAGACGATTTCGTTTTCCTTGGTACCGTACTCGGTTCCGGCCATGTCGCGGGCATTCATGCAGCAGGGGATTTTCAGGTTGGAGAGATTGCCGGTCACGAACGCGAGGTAGGTGGCTCCGGTGCCGAGCATCGGCGCATAGGTCGCCACCTCCACAAGGCTGGATGGCAGATAGATCAGGCAGATGCCGCCGGTACCGATGAGCAGGCCGGCCAGGTTCGGGCCGGTGCCAAAATAGATACCGATAAACAGCGGCACGCAGAGCATCAGCAGCAGTGCGCCGGCGGTCCATAACCGGCCGGAAACGTGCATGCGGTCCTCAAAGGACAGTTCCTTCTTTTCCCGTGTTTTCATCTTAGCCCTCCTCCTTTCAGGCGCCGGCGATGCCGCCGGTGATATAGGCGTAGCCGATGGCCGACGCCATGCCGATGATCATGCTCAGCGACAGCGAAAAGCTGTCCAGCCACTTGAAATGCTCGCGGCGGGCCAGCAGACTGAACAGCCACATGAATACCGCGGAAACCGCGATGACCACCAGGCTGGTGAAGTCGCCCGTGGTGACGCCGGCAAATCCGGCGCCGATGAAAGCGCACACCATGCCGACAAACATCGCATTGAACATGATGCCGCCCCACCGGTTATCCTTCTGGGATACGCCGGACATCTTTTTCTGATACCGCTTGAGGCCGATGATGCAGAACACACCGCCCCAAATGATGCCGACCGTCATTACGAAGGCGATGGTGACGAAGGATTCGCCGGTCATGGCCGAGGCCGCCAGCTCCTGCATACCGGTTGCTTTAGCGGCCATATCCGCCGCCATTACCTCGTAATGGAGCGCGCCGATGACCGAGAGCCGCAGCCAGGGCAGCGGGATACCCAGCGAGCCGGCCAGCGTGATGACGCCGATGAGGATGCCGATCGACGGCACCACCGAAAAGACGATGCTCGAGGTCAGCACCTTATTCAGCTTTTTCTTGTCCATGCCGATGCGCACCCCTTCCCGGTACGCCTTGAACAGAAATACTGCCGCCATGAGCATCACAAAGGCGATAACCACACCGGCAATCAGATACATGACACCGCTGTTGGCTTTCGTGAGAAAATCTGTCATGTCCGTCCAGCCTCCTTATCTTCGTGTCCTGCTTTGAAACGGATCGCCGTTGCGGCGAAATCCTCCCAGATGAGTCTCTTTTTCTGCGCTTCGTCGCACAGCAGGTACAGCCACATGGCGCGGTGTTCCGGCTGTTCGCGGATGGCCTGCAATACGCCGTTTTTGTGCCTGGGTTCATTGGTAATGCAGCTCATGCCGTCCTCCTCCTTCGGGTTTCCCCCTTTATTTGTGAACTTTGTCACAAGTATACCATACTCCCGATGATTGCACAACGGCCGAATGCACCAAATTCCGCCAGTCCGGCGGATAGCTTGCAATCCGCCGGGGAAACTGATAAAATGGATTTCAGTGACGTAAATCGACATTTCCGGACAGGGGAGGGCAGGTATATGCGCAACTTTTTGAAAATGCTGTTCAGCCGTATGGTCGTGGTGGCACTGGCGCTTGCCCTACAGGTGGCAGCACTGATCCTGATGCTGGTCATTTTTGAGGATTATGTGGTCTTCTTCTATGCCTTCTGCCTGCTGATCAGTCTTTTGGCTGTCCTGAAAATCGTCAACGACCGCAGCAATCCCGGATACAAGATCGCCTGGCTGATTCCCATTCTGCTGTTTCCCATTTTCGGCGGGGTTTTCTATCTGCTTTTCGGCGGAAACCGGCTCGGCCGCCGTACCCGCCGCAAAATGCAGAAGGTCAATGAAAAAATGAAAAACGCACTGCCGCCGGATCCGCTGATGCTGCAGCAGCTCAAGGCGGAAAACCCGCGTGCGGCACATCAGGCACACTATATCCAGAACAAGGCCTTTTGCCCGCCCTGCCGCCATACCTTTACCGAATATCTTCCGTCGGGTGAGCAGAAATTCGAGCGTCTGAAGGAAGAACTGGTTAAGGCCAAACGGTATATTTTCCTGGAATATTTTATCATCCAGGAAGGCATCATGTGGGATACGGTGCTGGAGATCCTCAAGGAGAAGGTTAAGCAGGGGGTGGATGTCCGGGTCATTTATGACGATGTCGGTTCGCTGACCACCCTGCCTTATCATTATGAGCGCAAGCTGGAGGCGGCCGGGATTGCCTGCTGTGTTTTCAACCCGTTTGTGCCGGTGCTTTCCGCCCGGCTGAACAACCGTGACCACCGCAAAATCCTTGTTATTGACGGCTATATCGGGTTTACCGGCGGCATCAATCTGGCGGACGAATATATCAACGCTTATCCCAAGCACGGCCACTGGAAGGACTCCGCCATCCTGCTCAAAGGGGATGCGGTATGGAATCTGACGGTGATGTTTTTGTCGCTGTGGGAATATATCCGCGGCGTGGACGAAGACTATGACCGTTACCGTCCGCTGCCGGAAGAGCTGGCGGCGGTACGGGTGCCGAACGAGCAGGGCGGGTATGTGCAGCCGTTTGCCGACAGTCCGCTGGACAACGAGGCGGTGGGCGAAAGCGTCTATCTCAACATGATCAATCAGGCCATGGATTATGTCTATATCACCACACCGTATCTGATCCTCGACAACGAAATGATCACGGCGTTGGGAACAGCGGCAAAATCCGGGGTGGATGTGCGGATCATTACGCCGCATATTGCCGACAAGTGGTTCGTCCATGCGGTGACGCGGGCGAATTACGAGGCGCTGGTGGAGGACGGGGTGCGTATTTATGAGTACACGCCCGGCTTCATCCACGCGAAAACCTTTGCTTCGGACGATGAACTCGGTGTGGTCGGCACCATCAATCTGGATTACCGGAGCCTGTATCTGCATTTTGAATGCGGGACCTGGCTGTACCGCACGCCAAGCGTTTTGGCGGTCAAGGAGGATTTCCTCAAGACGCTGGAGGTCTGCCAGGAAATCACCTATGAGGACTGCCGGAAGGTCAGCAAGCTGCGGCTGTTCGGCCGCGCGGTACTGCGGGTTTTCGCCCCGCTGATGTAGTGCCGCGCAAACCGGAACGGTTGACGGAAAAAATGGAAAATTTCCTATTGACAAGCCGCGGGAGATAGTGTATGATACTAGGGCAGTCAGCAATTGGCTGTCCATGAAATGCGCCATTAGCTCAGTTGGTAGAGCACCTGACTCTTAATCAGGGTGTCCCGGGTTCGAGTCCCTGATGGCGCACCACTCTATCAACCCTCCCGCTGCGGCGGGTTTATATGGGCAAAACCCCTAATCAGGGTTTTATACAGTCGGTGCCGATGGCGGTGAGGGTACACCCGTTCCCATCCCGAACACGGCAGTTAAGCTCACTTGCGCTGAAGATACTTGGCTGGAAGCGGCCCGGGAAAATAAGTAGGTGCCGACACAACAGCAACACTTAGCCGAAAGCTAAGTGTTGCTTCATATTCCTCCTTAGCTCAGTCGGTAGAGCATGCGGCTGTTAACCGCAGGGTCGTTGGTTCGAGCCCAACAGGGGGAGCCAACAGAAGAAGGGCATCGTAAAGATGCCCTTCTTCTGTTATTTCCTGGTTAAGCTCGGCTTAAAAGAAGCGGCGGTTAACAGCCGCGCGGCGCGAAAAGGTTCAAGCCGCGTTGAGCGGCGCAGAACGTTTTCTATGGTCCGTGCTGTGCACGGGCCTTCGCAGAGGTCGTTGGTTCGAGCCCAACAGGGGGAGCCACAAAAAAGGCTGCATTTGTCTACCAAGACAAATGCAGCCTTTTTTGAACTAAGTGTTCCGCTTTGCGGAACGTGAAGTATGCTTCGCAAGTGAAGCGCACTTCGTGCGTGAAGTGTGCCTTCGTCACGATATGCGGAGCACTTAACTTCGCGTTGTTTCGAAGAAATAATATTTCACTTGGCGCAGCCATGCTTCACTAAATGCTGCTTACTACAGACACTTATGGTATAATAAGTAAAAATGGGGGGTGCCGATATGTCCGAAAGTAAGTTAAGAACACAATCTATAGATTTTGCGGTATCCGTGGTTAACCTTGTTAAATCCCTAAAAGAAAAACGCGAATCTATTATCTCCAACCAAATAGGCAGAAGCGGTACATCTATCGGTGCTAATATTCGTGAGGCACAATATGCTCACGGAAAAGCTGACTTTATCGCCAAGCTTCAAATTGCCCTCAAAGAAGCAAACGAAACCGGATATTGGCTGGAGCTGCTATTCAAAACAAATTACATATCTGAGGAAGAATATAAAACTCTCGATTCTGCTTGCACAAGCATCCGCGTTATGCTCATTGCCTCCATCAATACTGCGAAGGAGAACCGCAATGGATAGATCACAAAAAACAGAAATCGTCAATATGTGTATGATATATAAAGATGATCTTGTTCTGGTCCAGGATAAGCTTGATGAGAATTACAAAGGATTATGTTTTCCCGGTGGTCACGTTGAGCTCACCGAATCATTAACAGATGCTGTAATTTGAGAAGTGTTTGAAGAAACAGGACTAACCATCGAATCACCTTTGTTGTGCGGAACGAAAGATTGGGTTAATGATGACGGATCAAGGTATTTGGCACTGTTTTATAAAACCGATAAATTTAGCGGTGAGATAAAATCGTCTGAAGAAGGAGATATACTTTGGATGCGTCTTGATGATTTGTTATCAATGGGTGACCGTCTTTCTTTGGATATGAAGGATATGATCAAAATTTTCTTGAATGATAATTTAAGCGAGTTCTTCTATTATAAAGAGAACAAAAAATGGAAATACGAGCTGAAATAGACAAACACTACTTTTAGTCGTTCTTACCCCTACTTACGCCACTTTTAGTCGTTCTTTCGCAGAATGAAGAGGAGCATCGCAAGGATGTCCCTCTTTTTTTATTTTCCGGTTGAGATTCGCTCAAGAGGTGCGCGGTTAGCCGGTGTGCGGCATGAAAAGGGTTGGACCGCATGAGCGGCGCAGAACGTTTTCTATGATTCGTGCATAGCACGGGCCCTCGCAGAGGCCTTTAGTCCGGGTCTGGAAGGAGGGGGGGGTAAAAGATCGTGAACGGCCTTTTTATTCCTTTGGAGGAGTCAAGACGGGGGAAGCGCGCGGACTTTGGCCGCGATGAACCTTACTGCTGTGGCAACAGCAATATCCAACCGCAGGTTGTACAAAAACAACCGCCGTTCGGTTGCACGCCGGCGGGCTGCTATGGTATAGTAGAGAAAAAGGAGGGGAGTTTCATGCGGGAAATTTTTGGAGAGAACCTGAAGCGCATACGCGCGGAAAAGGCGATTACACAGGAACAGCTTGCTGAACGGCTCGGCATCACGGCGCAGGCTGTCAGCAAATGGGAGTGCGCGCAGTCCTGTCCTGATACCGAAATCCTGGTGGCGCTGGCGGATGTGCTGGAAGTGTCGCTGGATGCGCTGCTGCGGGGAGGGGAAGGCGAGCCGGCGCAGCTGGGCGTCCTGCCGGACGACCAGATCCTGCGGGTGATCCAGTGCCGCGGCCGCACGATGCTGACGCGCGAAGCCTATGACCCGGCCCGGCGCATCCCGCTGGAAATCCGGCGGGAGGACTACGAAGGGGATGCCGCTCCGCAAATCCATGTGGAGATCTGGGGCAGTGCGGATATTAAGGGCAACGTGTCCGGCGGCGTCCATGCGGGCGACTGCGTGAACTGCGGCAACGTGACCGGCGGCGTCAACGCAGGCGACGGCGTGAACTGCGGCAACGTGACCGGCGGCGTCAACGCAGGCGACTGCGTGAACTGCGGCAACGTGTCCGGCAGCATCAATTGCGGCGACGGCATCAACTGCGGCAATGTGGAGGGAAACATTGAGTCCTGCGGGGGGGATATCCATTGCCATAGGATCGAAGGGGACATCCTGCACTGCGAGGGCGTGGTGCATGTCGGAAAAGCGTGAACACTGTGCCGAAACCAGGGAAAAACAGGCCCAGCCTCTCGTGAAGTGCCCCCCAAAAGTTAGACAATATTATGAAGAGGAATTAGATTAAGCAGTTAAAAGGGCTTGTTGTCTGAAAAGAGCAGGCGGCAAGCCTTTCAGTTTTGGCTTGATACGGCGGTTGTTGTAATAATCCAGATAGTCCACCAACTCCTGCCTGAAGTGTTCCATAGAACTGAATTCTTGCAGATAGAGCAGTCTTGCGGCTCATGCTTTGCCGGATGCCTTTCTTTTTGAGCATCCGCTGGTACTGCTTGTGCTGGTATTGCCAACCTTGATCGGAATGAAGAATCAGCCCTGTCCCGTCCGGTATCGTTTCAAAAGCCTTGTCCAACATGGTCGTCACCATGTTCAGGGCAGGTCGGCTAGAGATCGTATAACTGACCAGATAACGGCTGTGCAGATCCAGGACTGGTGAGAGGTACAACTTCTGACCAAACAAACTGAACTCTGTCACATCGGTTACCCACTTCTGGTTTGGCTTCTCAGCTTGAAAGTCCCGATTGAGCAGGTTGGGGGCGATTTCGCCCACCTCTCCCTTGTAAGAGCGATATTTCTTGATTCTGACGCAGCAAACTAAGCCCAGTTCCTTCATAAGCCGTTGCACAGTTTTGTGATTCAAGTGAAATCCACGACTACGCAATTCTGTCGTGATGCGGCGATAACCATATCGGCCCTTGTTTTCATGGTAGATAGCCGTGATTTCTGCTTTGGCTTTTTTGTATTTGTCGGGAACTCCCATCCGCTTCAAATGGTAATAGAAGGTTGCACGAGGCAGTTGAGCGATTGTGAGCAAAAGCGCCAGCGAGAATTCTTGCCTCAGTTTTTGAACTACCTGCGTTTTTTGCGCTGGCGTCGCTCTTCTTCCAAAACCAAGGCTTGCAAGTTTTTTAGGTAAGCATTCTCTGCACGCAGCCGCTGAACTTCTGCCAGCAGGTCCTCTTCTACTTTGCTTGGCAGTTTCTTCGGCCTGCCCGTACTCCCTCGTCCTCGCCGCTCAATAGCAAGACTTTCTGGACCCTCTTCCAGGTAGATCCGTTCCCAGCTTTGGATCCGACCGTGTCCTTGTACCTCGTAAATCCTGGCTGCTTCTTGATAGCTGAGCCCCTCTTGCAGCACTGCTTCTACCACTTGTTTCTTAAATTCTGGTGTATACCGTTTATTTGGTTTCCCTTTTGGCATAGTTAAGCACCCCACTTGTTAGTCAGTATATCATACTGTCTAACAAATGGGGTGCTGTTCAGGACAGGGGGCTTCTCCTTTTTGTTTTTGACAGCCAGTTTTGTGCCGGACAAAGCACAATCGGGCAAAGACCGTGACTTCGAGGACATGATATAATATTCCTATAACCTAAACGAACATAGTATCGGTTGACAAGTGTAAATACGCCTACCAGCGGTCAAAAGGGGGGGCAGCGGCGTTCGCGGCTTTTCCGCCCACCTTTTCGCTCCGACGGTAGATCCTTTGGAGTTTTTCGGCGATGAAAAAGAGGACATGACAAGGCGGACGAGGCCGCCAGACTGGCGCCCAGCCACGAGGACAACGCCGCCAGCACCTGTTTTCACGCCGAAAAACCGTGTAGCCCCTTGTCAATCGATGCCAGGAGGGAGCCATATGAAATACAGCGCCCGATTGCGATCGGCAGCAGTACTGCTCGCAGCCTGTATGACCGTGGGATTGGCCGCCTGTGGCGGCCGTGAAGAGTCTTTGCCATCGTCGGATGGAACACCGCTTTCCTCCGATACCGGCGGGCCGGTATCGGAGGACGGTTTGGATAACAGCGGAAAGGAGACGGCCTCCACCATGACATCACAAACGACCATCGCGGCGCCAGAGAGCAGCGCACCCGTCGGCAGCGAAACCAAATCATCTTTGGAGAGTGCCGCCCGGCTTTTGGGCCGGACATTTTATGACGAGGAAACCGAGGCCGTCTATTTCAGCCATACCGGATCCGGATTCGAGCTGACGTTTACAGGCAAACAGCTGCAGGCGGAATTGGTGGCGGATATCGGATCTCTCCGCAGCCCACAGAACCGCCCGTTTTTGGCGATATATGTGGACGATATGGATACGCCGGCGCAGACGTATGAAATGGATAATGTCAAACGGACCATCACCTTGTTTTCGTCGCCGGAGCCGCGGACGGTGAAAATTCGTGTACTCAAACGCTCGGAGGCCCAGAGCAGCTCGATTGGGGTGCAGCGGTTGGTGGCCGAAGAAGGCGCCGTTCTCGCGCCCACCCCGGAGGCATCCCGCCGCATGCTCTTTATCGGGGATTCTTACACCTGCGGCTATGGCAATGAGGGAACGCTGAACGACGAATTCCGCACCAAGACCGAAAACGGCTGCGACACCTACGCGGCTCGGACGGCCCGCCGATTTGGCGCCGACATGCAGTGCCTGTGCTGGTCGGGGATCGGGGTGTATTCTTCCTATACCGAAAAATACGATAAGCCGAACAACGGGTTTTTGATGAAGGATTTTTACCCTTACACCGACTGGTCGGGGATGAACCGGCTGGGACTGGAGCCGGAGCGATACGATCCCGCCCGTTTCCGTCCGGATGTCGTGGTGATTCATCTGGGTACGAACGATGCCTCGTATACCGCCAAAATCGGCGAGGAGGCGCGGGATGCGTTTGCAAAAGCCTATGACGATCTTCTCACCATGGTGCGCAGCGACTATCCGGAGGCCCGGATTTTATGCGTGCTCGGTCCGGCCGGGGAGGAAACGCGGCGGCTGTTTTCCCGCATCGAAACACTGGCGGAGAATCGCCGGGCCGCCGGAGACGGCCGTATTTCCACCCTGCTGTTCCCGGAAACCCAGGACGGGGAGGGCCTTGGAACCGGCTGGCATCCTTCCATGAAGACCCATATTCGGATGGCCGGAGAACTCACGGCCAAAATCGAAGAGTTCCTCGGCTGGAGCGTCCAGCCGTAATCGGCAGATAAAGCGATCCGTCCGAACAGGCGGGTCCATAACGAAGGCTCAAAAAATCGAGGTGCAGCGTCAACAGCCTGCACCTCGATTTTTACTATATATTTGCGTTTCAAAAGAAGTCAACCCACGATGACACGCACCCGCAGGCGTCGTATGGACAAAAGGATACTCGTAACAGCCACATTATTTCTTGTAATACGCCACTCCATTGTCTGAAACACCAATAAAACGATCGGTTTGTTTGAATGTTTTTTCGCTTAGCAAACGCAAATTCGCGTCAAATTCTATACAATATCCGTCGTAAACCACAGACGAGGACGAACTATAGCTGCCAATGGAGTAGATAAACGCCGAGTCGCCGCAAACTTTTATCCTCGGGAATTTCACGTCTCCGCCTTGTTTAATTATACTCAGATTTTCATTTAACAGCATGATGGTATCGGCGGCCGCTATAATATGGTCCTGAAAATATTTTGCCTGAACGTTTGAGGCTTGAAAATCCGCGCTATTTAACACAGCCCCTTCTTCATTCAACTGTTTTAGAAAGAGGTCGTTTCCTTTTGTTCCGCTAAAAAGAATCTGACCGTCTTTTGAAATATCGCAGATCTGGATATTATCCTCGTTTTCATTGGCATGATATACCCATTCCAAGGTAAAGTCTGCCCGTATTCTGCTGATGCTCCAGTTATAATCGACATAACCCTCTGTGATGTAACCGCCTTTCGGATAATTATAGGTATAAGTAGACGTGGCGTTGATTGGAGAAGATGTTTTTGTGTCTCCGTTTATATTGATTATAAGATATTCTGTGATATTGTTTGGCGATGAATGAAGATTCACCATCAATTCCTCGTGTGAATTTAAAAGATAATAACTGTTCGAGTCTGTGGTGATATCCAATTTTTTCTCCCATAGTTTCTGGCCGTTTGGATCATATGCAGCGATCTGCCCATCCTGGTTGGCAAAGAAAAAACGGCCATCTTTTAAAGGATACACATCGCCGCTGAACTCCATTTTGTGCTCCCAGTATTTATTGCCGGACTTATCATAGCAACCTATGAAATTTTTTTATTTTTTCACATCGCTGGAAGGGGTAAGCGAATAGATATAGACAGCTTCGGCTGTTTCGGATATCGTTGATGTCTTGCCGCTAAATTTACCGTTTATTTGGTTTCCCTTTTGGCATAGTTAAGCACCCCACTTGTTAGTCAG
>USCI01000029.1 GCA_900553255.1 uncultured Oscillospiraceae bacterium
TCCTCTCCATTATACCAAAAAAGCCGCCTTTTGGCGACTTCTTTGACAGGCTGAAGCCGCGGCGGGATTTTCCCGCCGCGGCTTTTTGATACGTCGCTACCCTTCCGGCTGTGTACCGGCTTCCTGCCGCTGCTCCCACTGCTCGATCAGCGGATCAGCGGCCGCACGCTCGGCCTCGGTCATCCAGAGGAAGGCGCGCCAGCGGGCCGGGATCGCGGTCCACAGCCGCCCCGACCACAGCTGCATGGCGTCGTCGGTCTCTTCGGGGAGCATATCCAGAAATACGCCCCCGATGCGCAGGTCGTTGTCGCCGAACGACATCCGGCGGGTGTTGTAATCCGCGATCAGAAAACCGGTGCCCAGCAGCAGCAGACAGCAGGTGAGCATAAACGCGGAGCAGAACGCCCGCAGGCGGATATGGTTTTTTTTCTTTTTCATGCGAAACGCCCCTTCCGTCAGGCAACGGCCTGTATTTCCACAGGCAGTATGTGCCGGAAGGGGCGTTTTTATTCCCGCTGCGCCTGACCGCATCAGGCTTTCAGGCTGTTCAGCACCTTGCCCAGCAGCTCGCCGAGCAGCTGGCCGGAATACTTGGCTTCGTCTAGGGTGTTGGCCTCGGTTCCGACCTCGATGAGCATTGAGCCGTTGGTCAGCTGCGCGTTGTACCGCGCCGTACCGACGGTCATCGGCCGCATCAGCCCCTCATAGGTGGTGCTCCCCAGCTGCTGCAGCCGCAGGGCGAGCCGCAGATTTTCCCGCCAGTTGGGATGCGGCAGCGCTTCGGTGCTCACCGCGCCGGTGATGATCATCATCTGTGCCGCCTTCCGGCCGTTGATGGTGACGGTGGGCTTGACTTTGGTGGTGGCGTCGCTGTTGATGGCGTCGCGGTGGATGTCGAGCACCACCCGGATGGTGGGGTACTGCTCCAGATTTTTCTGCACCGTCGCCGCCGAACGGTCATAGGCGCCGGTGTAGGGGGAGTCGTGGATGGTGGTGTCGTGGATGACCCCGATGCCCGCCGCGCGCAGCTGTCCGGCTATTGCTTCTCCGACCGCGGCAACGTTGTACTGCATATCGGTGGTACGGGTGATGTCGTCCGCATTGTAGTAGCCGGCGTCGTAGCTCATATAGCCCTCGGTGGTATGGGTGTGTACAATCAGCACCTGCGGCTCGCTGGTGTCGGTGAGCCCAAGGTCCGGGGCGATGCCGAGCTGTTCGGCGATGTCGATGGCCACGCCGCTGATGTTTTTGATGGCCACGCCCTCCACAAAGCTCGAACCGGTGGTGAGCATCTGCTCCACGATGTCGCCGCCGTCCCCGGCGCGCGGGGGAATGGGCTTGGTTGCTGTGGTTTCGTCCGCCGGCAGGTCCTGTTCCCCGGTGCCGCCGGCTGTGCTGCCGGTGGTCCCGGGGGGTCCGGAGGTGGTGGTGGAGCCGCCGGCGTGCCGGTGCTCGAACCGCTCGCTGAGCGCTACGGCGCCGCCTTCCGGCTGCTGCATGCCCGCCGAAAGCATCGCAAGCGACTGCCCCAGCGACAGCCAGGTTTCGCCGGGTACGGCGACCAGCGCCGCCGTCAGGCAGCTCGCGGCCGTGAGTATCCCTATCGCCATGCGCAGAGCGTGCTTCTTCTGCGCCGGTATTTTCCGGTTTTTTCGCATAAGCATCACCACTACCCACTGTATGCGGACAGAGTGGGGGGTATGTGTGAAAATTACGTGGCGATGGAAATCAATTCGAGCGGGGAATAGGATGGCTGCAGCGCGCGGTTGACCGCCATCGCCACCAGCCGGGAGGCACGGTCGATCACCAGGTCGATTTCCCGCGGGGTGACGATCATCGACGCGCCTTCCTCATCGGCCTCCCGTCCGGTGAGCTCGGCGACCAGTGTGCGGGCATCCACCACGGTGGGAACCCCTACGGCAATCACCGGCACCCCGAGCAGCTCCCGGTCGAGCCGGCGGCGGTTGTTGCCGATGCCGGAGCCCGGCGCGATCCCGGTATCCGCGAGCTGTACGGTGCAGCCGAGACGGGTCAGGCTGCGTGCGGCCAGGGCGTCGATCGCCACCACCGCCGCCGGCCTGACCGCCTGGCATACGCCGCGCACCACCTCGCCGCTTTCAATGCCGGTCTGGCCGAGCACCCCCGGCGTGAGCACCGCCACCGGCCGCAGGTCGTCCAGCCCGGTGCTGCGGGCAAATTCGCCGCCGATATGCCGGGTGGCCAGCACCATATCCGCTGCCTGCGGGCCGAGCGCATCCGGGGTGACGTGGATATTGCCGAGGCCCACGACCAGCACGGTGCCGGTTTTAGGCAGCAGGGAGGCGATGTACTCGCCGGTTAGCACGGCGTATTCCTCCAGGCGGCGGTCGTCGTCTGACAGCGGGGGCACCTCCACGGTGACGTAGCGGCCCCGGCTGCGGCCGAGTTCCCGTTCGCCGCGTTCGCTTTTGACCACGATGTCGGTCACGCGGGCACCGCCGCGGGTCACGGCCTTTTTTTCGATATCCTCCGCCGTCAGTATGGCGGCCTCCGCCGCCTCCATGGCCAGGTCGGTACGGATTGACCGGCCGGTGCCGCCGGTTTCGCCGGGATGTGCAGCTCGTCTGTGCATAGCGCTGTGGCTCCTTTTATGGTTGGATTTGCCGGGAAAGGCAAGGAAAAAAGCCCCTTCGTTCTAGTATCCGCGAAAAAAAGCCGGGTATTCTGAAAAAAACAGTTGCTTTTATGCGGGAAAGATGATAATATTGTTTGTGCGCAATTTTCGTCCTCAGGCACGTCCGGACAAACCCGCCGGCGGCGGGACGTGATTTGCCGGGACGATCAGATGTTTATTAGCAGAGGAGGTGTGACCATGCCCAACATTAAATCCGCCAAAAAGCGTGTGAAGGTCATCGCGGTGAAAACCGAACGGAATAAGGCGCAGCGCTCGGCTCTGAAAACGGAGATCAAAAAGGCCAACGCGGCTATTGAGGCCGGCGCCGAGGATCGTCAGGAAGCCGTCCGTGTGGCGATCAAGAAGATTGACCAGGCTGCTGCAAAGGGACTCCTGCACAAGAATACCGCTGCCAGGAGAAAGTCCGCCCTTGCTAAAAAAGCGAATGCGTAATGCTTGGACGCAAAATCCTTCGTCTGAAAAGACGGGGGATTTTTTCTTGTCCGGAACGGCCGGCAGTGCCGGACGGCGGGAAAACCGCATGGCCGGGATCTGTCCCCGCGCCGCCGGCATCCTTTTGTATTCTGCGACCCCTGCATCTTTAGGCCGGTTTGCCCTATGCTGTGCGGGGGACGGCCGACGAAGGCGGTGCATGACGGATTTTGTACCGGGAAATCGATATTCCGAGATTATTTACATTTGTCCGGTTGCAAAGCGGGAAAGAATATAGTAAAATGAAGGCAAGAAAAACAACCGCGGGCGTTCGTTTCCGGACGGCCCGCAAGGAGGAAAAACAGCATGTCCGTTACTCTGGAAACCCGTTACGCGGAAGGCTTTATCCGTCCCCATGAGTTCGATGCGATGCAGCAGCAGGTGACCGCCGCGCACGATGTTCTGCACAGCGGCTCCGGCCTCGGCAGCGATTTTCTGGGCTGGATGGATCTTCCCGTGAACTACGATAAAGAGGAATTCGCCCGCATCAAGGCGGCGGCCGCCCGTATCCGGCAGGATACCGATATCTTTATTGCCATCGGCATCGGCGGCTCCTATCTCGGCGCCCGCGCCGCAATCGAATTTCTGAAGTCCCCGCTGTATAACGTGAAGAAGAAGGATACCCCGGATGTATACTTCGCGGGCAACAGCATCAGCTCGACCGCGCTTGCCGAGCTGCTCGAGCTGTGCGAAGGCCGCCGGGTGTCCATCAACGTGATTTCCAAATCCGGCACCACCACCGAACCGGCCATCGCGTTCCGGGTGCTGCGGGATTACCTGGAAAAAACGGTGGGGAAGGAAGAGGCCAAAAAGCGCATCTATGTGACCACCGACCGCGCGCGCGGCACCCTCAAGGGGCTGGCCGACCGCGAGGGCTATGAAACCTTTGTGGTGCCGGATGACGTCGGCGGCCGCTTTTCGGTGCTGACTGCAGTGGGGCTGCTGCCGATTGCGGTGGCCGGCTGCGATATCGATGCGCTGATGGCCGGCGCGGCAAAGGCGCGGGAGGAGCTGCGCGATCCCGATCTGCACAAAAACGACTGCTACCGTTATGCCGCTGCCCGCAGCATTCTGCTGCGCAAGGGCCGCGCTGTGGAGCTGATGGTCAGCTATGAGCCGCAGCTCGCGATGATGTCCGAATGGTGGAAGCAGCTGTACGGCGAGAGCGAGGGCAAGGACGGCAAGGGGCTGTTCCCGGCTTCGGTGGTGTTTTCCACCGACCTGCATTCGCTCGGCCAGTTCGTGCAGGACGGCTCCAATATCCTGTTTGAAACGGTGATGCTGCTCGATCAGGCCCCCCGTGAGATGACCATCGAAGAGGATCCTGAGAATGTGGACGGCCTCAACTTCCTGACCGGCAGGACGATGGCGGAGATCAACCGGAAGGCATTCGAGGGCACCGTGCTCGCCCATGCCGACGGCGGCACGCCGAGCTTGGTGGTGCGCATTCCGGCGGCGACCGAGGAAAACCTCGGCTACCTGATTTATTTCTTTGAAAAGGCCTGTGCGGTTTCCGGGTATATGCTCGGGGTCAACCCGTTCGACCAGCCCGGCGTGGAGAGCTACAAGCGCAACATGTTCGCGCTGTTGGGCAAGCCCGGCTACGAGGCGGAGCGCGAGGCGCTCGAGAAACGCCTCGGCCGCTGATTCCTGCAGGGGATATTTCTGCTTAGGGCCGCTCATTTGCGGTTATAATATATTTAGGAGGAATCGTCTATGATTACTTTGATTCTGGGGAAAAAGGGTTCCGGTAAAACCAAGCGCCTGATCGACATGTGCAACAAGGCTACGGCGGAGTCCAAAGGAAATGTCGTCTTCATCGAAAAGGACAGCACCCTGACCTATGACATCAGCCACGCGGCGCGTCTCGTGGTGGCGGACGAATACGGAATCAAGGGATTCGAGGCGTTTTACGGGTTCATCGCCGGCATGTGTGCGGGCAACTACGATATCACCGATATCTTTGTGGATTCCACGCTGAAGATCGGCGGCCGCGACATGGAAGCGTTCGCGGATTTCATTGAGCGGCTCAGCAAACTGCAGATCAATATGGTGCTGTCGATCTCGGCCGACAAGAGCGAGATCGCCGAGCGGATTGCGGAATACGCGACCGAACTGTAAAAAGCGGCAGGCCGCATGGAACGGCCTGAACGGGGTGCTGCTGCGAAGGGTTTTGCGGCAGCACCTTTTCCCGTCCCGACCGGGAAGGATGTTGGTTTGGAAGAGGCGCCGGCTTTCCTCCAAACGTGAAAGGATGGTTCATCAGGATGGCCTATTGGTATGAGGGCAACCGGAATCAGGCGGTCAACCGCCGGGAAGAAAACGGCGTCACGTATTATATCCGCGGCGTGCGGGAGGTGGACGGCGTGCGCTATGAGCGCTACGCGGTTCAAACCCATTTTATCGGGCGCGGCGAGGATTATGTGGAGGTGCTGCGGCGGTATGTGCTGCCGCTGTATCAGCCGGGCGATATCGTAACCCTGGGGGAAAAGGTCATCTCCATGTGCCAGAACAACACCGTGGAGATGAAGGATGTGCGGGTCGGCTTCTGGGCGAAATTCCTCTCCAAATTTGCCACTCACAACCAAAACGGCATCGGCATGGACGAGCCGTATAAGCTGCAGCTGGCGATCAATATGAAGGGGCTGCCGCTGATCCTGTGGGCCAGCTTCTGCGGCGCGGTATGCCGCCTGTTCGGCCGGCGCGGCGTGTTCTATAGGATTGTGGGCCAGGATGTCGCCGGCATCGACGGGTTTTACAGCCACTCCGCCTTTGAGACCTACCATACCCTCGCGGTGCTCAACCCGAAGGAGCCGGATCGGGTCTGCGAAAAAATCGAGCAGGAGCTGGGCATCCTGTGCACGGTCGTGGACGCCAACGATATCGATGTGGAAATCCTCGGCCGTTCACCGGGGCTGAGCGGCCGGACGCCGGAGCAGCTTGCCGAGCTGATCCGCGATAATCCCGCCGGGCAGGACGACGAGCTGACCCCGTTTGTGATCGTGCGGGATATCGGCGACCGGGAGGCGCAGCCGTATGAGCCGCCCAAGCCGATTGACGGGCCGCCGGCGGAGCACCGGGAGGAGGCCGCCTCCGGGGAGGCGGAATAACGGTGGGCTATCTGTTTGAAACCCATTTCCATACAAAGGAAACCAGCCCCTGCGCGCAGGTTCCCGCGGCCGAAAGCGTGCCGGCTTACCGGGATAAGGGATACAGCGGGATTGTGGTGACCGACCATTACCGCACCGATGTTTTTGACCGGATGCCGGAGGACTGGACATGGGAGCAGAAGGTCGCCGCATGGAAGCGCGGCTACGACGAGGCGAAAAGGGCCGGCGATGACTGCGGCGTGACGGTGCTGCTCGGTATGGAAATCGCCTTTGCCGACAGCCCGAACGACTATTTGGTGTACGGCGTCACCGAGGAATTATTGCTGGCACATCCGGCGCTTTACCGTTACGGCGCGCAGCGGTTCAGCCGCTTCGCCCGGGAGAACGGCCTGTTTTTCGCCCAGGCGCACCCCTATCGGAACGGTCTGACCCGCTGCCCCGGCGAGTGGCTGGATGGGATAGAGGTTTATAACGGGCATCCCGGCCACGTCAACCGCAACGAACAGGCGCTGGCGTATGCGCAGGAAAATCGGCTGACCGGCCTGGCCGGGTCGGACTTCCACGCCTGGGAGCTGCTGCGCGGGACCGGCATCCTGCTGCCGGAGCCGGTACAGGACAGCGCCGCGCTGATCCGCCTGCTGCGTGAGGGTCGGTTTGAGCGGGTGTGCCGGTGAACGATACGGGGGAGAGAAAAAAGCCGAAAACCGCGGTAAGACGGAAAAAACAGTTGACAAACCCGCCGCCGGACGCTATAATGTTTGGCGTGACACTTGAGGTGGAGTATGCTTTTACAACTGAAACCGCTGTTTATGGGCGAAAAGGAACGCCTGCCTGTGGATGCCGCGCTGGATCTGTCCGCGCTGGAGTATCAGGGCGAGCGTCCGTTTCAAAGCCCGGTGAAGGTGACCGGTGAGGTCATCAATGCGGCGGAGGTCGTCACCCTGCGCATGGTGATCCGCTACCGTTTCGACGGGCGCTGTGATCGCTGCGCGGAGCCGTTCTCGCGGGAAGAGGAGCTGGAGGCCGAGCACATTCTGGTCAGCTCGCTGGAAAACGAGGATAACGACGATTTTCTGCTGCTGGAAAACTATCAGCTGCAGCTCGATGAGGTGGTCGTAACCGACCTGCTGCTGGCGCTGCCGACAAAGCATTTGTGCAGGGAGGACTGCCGGGGACTTTGTCCGCACTGCGGCAAAAACCTCAACGAGGGACTGTGCGGCTGCCGGGAAGACAAGGTTGACCCGCGTCTCGCGGTTCTGGCGCAGTTGATGGACGGAGAGACTCCATGAGCGTGCGGCGTACAGCCGGCACGGTGGTCATACGCGGGGGAGCCCGCAGCTTACTGTTTTGATTTTGCCGATTTCATGTAAGGAGGTGCTGACGATGGCGGTACCGAAGAGAAGAAGTTCCAAGGCGCGGCGTGACACCCGTCGCAACAACGTGTGGAAGATGAGCGCTCCCGAACTGATGAAATGCCCGCACTGCGGCGAGTACAAGCGCCCGCACCGTCTGTGTAGCCATTGCGGTTACTACAACGGCAAGCAGATCGTCAAGAAGGAAGCCTGAGGCTTCGTCTGCAGACAGGAAAGTAGAGGAGGAGATGATCCTTCTCTATTTTTTGTATGTGCGGATTTGAACCGGGAGAGAGGGAGTCGGCATGGCAGTCACCATCGCACAAGTGGATAAGCATTCGCCGGCATCCCGGCGCGGGATCCGCGCGGGTGACCGGCTACTGCGCATCAACGGGCACGAGATTGAGGACGTGCTTGACTATCGGTTTTACCTGATGGAGGAGCGGCTGACCCTCGAGCTCGAAACGCCCAGGGGGATGCGCACCGTCCGGCTGCACAAGCGGGAGGAGGACGACATCGGGCTGGAGTTTGACACCTACCTGATGGACAAACAGCGCTCCTGCCGGAATAAATGCATTTTCTGCTTCATTGACCAGCTGCCGCCGGGCATGCGGGAAAGTCTGTATTTCAAGGACGACGACAGCCGGCTGTCCTTCCTGTTCGGCAATTATATCACCCTGACGAATCTGAGCGAGCGGGATGTTGAGCGCATCATTGCCATGCATATCAGCCCGCTGCACATTTCGGTGCATACCACCGATCCGGAGCTGCGCTGCCGGGTGATGGGCAACCGCTTTGCGGGGGACAGCCTGAAATGGCTGCACCGTTTTGCCGAGGCGGGCATCCCGATGGACTGCCAGCTGGTGCTGTGTCCCGGCGTCAATGACGGCGAGGCGCTTGAAAAGACGCTGCGGGATCTCGCGGCGCTCGGCGATGCGGTGCAGAGCGTGGCGGCGGTCCCGGTGGGGCTGACCAGATACCGCGAAGGGCTCGCGCCCCTGCGCATGTATACGCCGCAGGAAGCCGCCGCGGTCATCGACTGCATCGAGGCGTTCGGCGAGACGATGCTCGCCCGGCGCGGCGACCGGATGGCGTATCCGGCGGACGAATTTTATCTCAAAGCCGGCCGGCCGATTCCGGATGAGGCGTTTTACGGCGAGATGACCCAGCTGGAAAACGGCGTGGGGATGGTGGCGCTGCTGCGAGCGGAATTCCATGCCGCGCTTGATGCCTGCGGGGAAACGCCGAAAGGCAGCCGGCTGATTTTCGCCACCGGTGTATCTTTTGCGCCGATTCTGCGCGGACTCATTGACGAAGCGCAGGAAAGGTGGCATAATTTACATGCAGAGGTTGTTGCGGTGGAAAACCGCTTTTTTGGGGAAACCATAAATGTGACCGGCCTGGTCACTGGCGGCGACCTGATTGACCAGCTGCGGGGACATGACGGCGATTGGCTGATCTTCCCCGATTCGATGCTGCGGCACGAGGGAGACCGCTTCCTCGACGATGTGACGCCGCAGCAGGTGGAACAGCAGGTGGGCATACCGGTGCGGGTGGTGCCGGTGGGCGGCGACGCGCTGGTGGAAGCGCTGCTGCTGTGATAGCGGCGGGGCACCGCTTTGGCTGACCCACTGTAAGACGGACAATTTTAGCAAAAAAAAGAAAGGCGGTGAACGCCGTGGCACGTCCCGTAGTGGCCGTGGTCGGACGCCCGAACGTGGGAAAGTCGACCTTATTCAACCGGCTGATCGGCCAGCGGCTTTCCATAGTCAAAGATACGCCGGGCGTCACGCGCGACCGGATATTTGCGCCCTGCGAATGGCGGGGGCGCACCTTTATGCTCGCGGATACCGGAGGCATCGAGCCGCACAGCGACGACATCATCCTGTCGCAGATGCGCCGGCAGGCGCAGCTGGCGATCGAGCAGGCGGACGTCATTGTGCTGGTGACCAGCGTAGCCGACGGCGTGACCGCGAACGATGCGGATGTGGCGGCGATGCTGCAGCGCAGCGGCAAACCGGTGATGCTCTGCGTGAACAAGTGCGACCGGGTGGGCGAGGTGCCGGCCGAGTTTTACGAATTTTATAACCTGGGACTCGGCGACCCGATCGCGGTATCCTCGGTGCACGGGCAGGGAACCGGCGACCTGCTGGACGCCGTGTTTGAGCACCTGCCGCCCGCCGAGGCGGAGGACGAGGAGCGTCAGGAAATCCGGGTGGCGGTCATCGGCCGTCCGAATGCGGGAAAGTCCTCGCTGATCAATGCCGTCGCGGGCGAGGAACGGGCGATTGTATCGGATATCGCCGGCACCACGCGGGACGCAATTGATACGGCGGTGCACAACCGGCACGGCGATTATATCTTCATCGACACCGCCGGGCTGCGCCGACGCAGCCGGGTGGATGATGCGATTGAAAAATACAGTATCCTGCGCGCCGAGATGGCGGTGGAACGCGCGGATGTGTGCGTGATCCTGATGGACGGCGTCGCAGGCTTTACCGACCAGGACGCCAAGGTGGCCGGAATTGCGCATGAGCAGGGGAAGGCCTGCATCATCGCGGTGAACAAGTGGGACGCGGTGGAAAAGGACGACAAGACGATGGACCGCATGCGCAGGGAGCTTGCGGAGGATTTTTCCTTCATGTCGTACGCGCCGTTTGTGTTCCTGTCCGCGAAGACCGGCCAGCGGGTGGACCGGCTGTTTGAGCTGATTAACTATGTCCATCAGCAGAATTCCACCCGGATCTCCACCGGCATGCTCAACGATGTCCTGGCGGCCGCCACTGCGCGGGTTCAGCCGCCGACCGACAAGGGCAGGCGGCTGCGGATTTATTACATGACCCAGCCGTCCACCTGTCCGCCGACCTTCGTCTGCTTTGTCAACCGGGCGGACCTGTTCCATTTTTCGTATCAGCGGTATTTGGAAAACCAGCTGCGGGAGACGTTCGGGCTCGAAGGCACGCCGGTGCGGTTTGTAATCCGCGAACGGGGGGATAAGGGATGACGCTGAGCATTTTCTCCGAAAAGCTGCCGCTGATCGACCTGTCGATCGGTATGGCACTGATCCTGCTTGCGGTGCTGATTTTTGCCGCCCACGGCCTGTATGCGTATCTCCGGGGACGCCGGCAGAAAAAAGCCGCGGAGAAGCTGCCGTATGAGCATAAATCCCTGCTCAGCGAGCAGGAAATGGCGGTATATACCGCGCTGCGGCCGCTGGCTGCCCAGCGCGGCCTACATATTCTCAGCAAGGTGCGGGTGGCGGATTTTATCGCCGTGTCGCCTTCCTGCGTGGATGTCGGCGACTGGAACGAGTATTTCGGCCGGATCCGTGCCAAGCATGTGGATTTCATGCTGGCCGATCCGCAAACACTCGATCCCCGGCTGCTTATCGAGGTGGAATTTGATGCACCGCATCTTCCGGCTGCGCAGCATCGCCGCCAGGTGATGGAAACCATTTACCGTCGGGCGGGGCTGCCGATTCTTTATGTGGAGACGGCCGATGGACTGGCGGAAAAAATCGACGCGGCGCTCAGCGGCGACAACCGTTAAGGGAGAAGGTATGGATATGCAGGAACTGATGAAAACCTGTCTGGCCCATTGCTGGCCTGCACTGCTCGGCGCGGCGGTGATCGCCTATCTGCTGGGCAGTGTCAATTTCGCGATCATTGTCACTAAGCTGATGAGCAAAAAGGATATCCGGGATTTCGGCAGCGGCAACGCCGGTGCAACCAATGTGCTGCGTTCGCAGGGGCCGGTGCCTGCGATCCTGACCACGGTCGGCGATCTGGCCAAGAGTATCCTGTCGGTGGTGATCGGCGGCTGGCTGGTTTCGCTGGCGCTGGAGGGGGTGCCGGAGGCGGCGCTTTCCGGCTATAACGTTACCTACCTGTTTTCCCTCGTGGCGCGGTATCTGACCGGCGTGTTCTGCATCCTCGGGCACATGTTCCCGCTGTATTTCCATTTCCGCGGCGGTAAGGGCGTGCTGACCACCCTGGGCATGATGCTGATCCTCGACTGGCGGGTGGCGCTGATCTGTCTGGGCGTGTTTATCGTGACGGTGCTGCTGTCCCGGATGGTGTCGCTCGGCTCGGTGCTCGCGGCGGCTTCTCTGCCGATCGTGACCGGCCTGTTCCAGGCATTTGTCGACGGACACGGCTCGACGTCGCCGGAGGTGGTGATGTTCTGCACCGGCATGGCGACCCTGATCGCGTTGATGCTCATCTGTAAGCATATCCCGAACCTGCGGCGTATCGCGGCCGGCACCGAAAGCCGGCTCGGCGGCAAGAAAAAGCAGGCGGAACCATAACCGGTAAGAAAGGGGGACGGCAGGATGGCAAAAATCATGGTGATGGGTGCCGGGGGCTGGGGAACCGCACTGGCGGTGATGGCCAGCCAGTACGGCCATCAGGTTACCCTTTGGTCGGCTTTCAGCGAGGAAGTGGAAAGCATCCGGCGCCACGGTGAGCATAAAAAGCTGCTGCCCGGTGTGCCGGTGCCGCCGGAAATCGTCCTGACCGACGCCCTTGCGCCGGTGGAGGAAGCGGAGCTGGTGATTCTGGCGGTGCCCTCCTTTGCGGTGGGGAGCACGGCGCAGAAGATTGCCCCGCTGCTGCGGGAAGGCACGCTGGTGGCCAATGCGGGCAAGGGGCTGGAGGAAAACACCTTCCGCCGCTTTACGGAAGTGATCGCCGGCGAACTGCCGCAGGCGAGGGTGACGGCGCTGTCTGGTCCCTCCCATGCGGAGGAGGTGGCGCGCGGCGTACCGACTTCGGTGGTCAGCGCGAGCCGGGATATTGCGGCGGCGGAAGAGGTGCAGGATATTCTGATGAATCCGCGTTTCCGCATTTATGTTACCGACGATATTGTCGGTGTAGAGCTGGGCGGAGCGCTGAAGAATGTTGTGGCGCTGGCGGCCGGGGTGTGCGACGGCCTGGATGTCGGCGACAACACCAAGGCGGCGCTGATGACGCGCGGCCTGGCCGAAATGGCGCGGCTCGGCACGGCGATGGGGGCACGCTCCGAAACCTTTGCTGGCCTGGCCGGCATGGGGGACCTGATCGTCACCTGCGGCAGCATGCATTCGCGCAATCACCGTGCCGGTATTCTCATCGGGCAGGGACATTCCCCCGAAGAAGCCGTTGCCCTGGTCGGTACGGTGGAAGGTTATCTGGCGGCCAAAACGGTCTGGCAGCTGGCACAGAAAATGCAGGTGGATATGCCCATTGCCGAGCAGTGTTACCGGGTCTGCTATGAGGGCGATCAGCCCAAAGAGGCCATCCGCAGGCTGATGGCGCGTCCCAAGAAGCATGAAAGCGAAATATTGTGGTAGCCTGGAAAAAGAAGGCGGCAGGATGTTACCTGCCGCCTTCTCAGCGTGTCGAAAAACTGGTTGGCAGACAGCAAGTTGCCCAAATGCGGCGTGAGACGCCGCATCGGGAAACCCCTTGATAGGGTTTCCCACGACGCAACAGCCCACCGGGCTGTTGCGTCTCCCTTCCTGATCCTTATGAAAGCAAAGGATTTCGCGTCCGGCGGGACGCGACCAAAGGCTCTGCCTTTGGAATCTGCGGCCTTTTGGAAAAGGCCGTCGAAAACTTTTTGTGCACTATTTTTTGCGAAACGACTTTTTTGACAGTCTGAGAAGGCGGCAGGATGTTACCTGCCGCCTTCTTTTTTTAAGAAAGCGGTCCCGCCTTTATCCGTGCATAACATGGGGAATCCATAAGGTTCCGCATGATTACCATTTACACACAATAATTACCTTATAATTCCTTTTTTGAGTATAAATGTAAGGAATGCTAACATAAATCCTTTTTAAAGTTCGTGTTTTTGGCAGAAAATACGCTACAATAAATAAATACTTTACAATGATTTACGGAGAGGCTGCAGTCAAATCCGTAAAATCAGGGGGAGGTGGGAAGGATGATCGGAGGACTTGGAAAACGTCTTCGGCAACTGCGAAAAACAAAGAAGCTGACGCAGAAGCAGGTGGCCGAACGGGTGGGCGTTACCCGTACGGTGCTCAGCCAGTACGAAAACGACCATACGGCGCCTTCACTTGAGGTGCTTGTGAAGCTGGCCAACCAGTTCGGCGTATCAACGGATTATCTGCTGGATAACATTTCACCATCCGAGCAGAGCAAGGAAGAAGCCAAACGGCGCATGCTTCTGCAGGAGGCGGAAAAGATCCGGAAGTCTGCCGATCAGCTCGAGCAGCTGGCTTTGAGCAAGTAACCAAATAGGTCATCGCACCCCTAACACGGCCAGGTCAATCCGGCATAATAAAGGGGGTGATAAACATGAATGAAAGACTTCGGAATTTACGCAAAGAGAAGGGGTACACGCAGATTGCCATACAGATGAAGACCGGCATTGATCAGAGCGATTATTCCAAGATTGAAACCGGCAGGCGGTATATGACCTATGAACAATGCTGCAGGCTGGCATGTGCTCTGGATACAAGTATGGACTTTCTGAGCGGGCTGACCGACGAGTCGCGCCCCTATCCCCGCAGCAAATCTTTGCCCAAAAAGTGAGTAACTAACACAAGTTAGGGGCAAAATTGACCCAAGCTGTTATCTGCAGACGCCGGCCCGCTGGGCGGAATGGACATCGTTTGCCTGCAGCCCTCTCTGATTTTACCGGCATTTGTTTTGGCCGGCCGGTTCCCGCTATTGACTTTGCAGAGGAATTGCCCTAAAATGAGGGTATAGCGGAGCCTTGCGATAAAAAACGGATGAAGCGCGACCGCATCGAATATGCGGGGCGCTTTTTTTATTCGCCGGATTGGAGGTGGGCGGGAATGAAGGGCAGAAGAGGGATTTTGCTTTGCCTGCCGGTGCTGCTGATGATGTTTTCCCTGACCGGCTGCAGCATGCTGGGCGGTGATGTGGAGAACCTGCTCAGCCCGCCGCATGCCGGCGGTAACCAGGCCCAGGTGCAGGCGGCCCTTGAAGACAGCTTCGGCAGTGCGGTAGGCGCCAAAAACTATACGCTCAAGTATCCGAAAATGGGGGATTACCGCTCCGCCTTTATTTTTAAGGATCTGGACAACGACGGTGCGGACGAAGCGATTGCCTTTTATCAGCCGGGCGAGACCGGCAGCCAGACGCATATCAACCTGCTGCGCCTGGAGGGCGGAAACTGGGTTTCGGTCAGTGATATCGCCGGAGAGGGCACCGACATTGACCAGGTGCGCTTCGGGGATTTTAACGGGGACGGCCGGCTGGAACTGCTGGTCAGCTGGACGCTGTACAGTGCGCGTCATCAGCAGATTACCCTGTACGCGGCCGAGGCGGATACCCTGATTTCGCGCAGCGTGGGGACCTATACCGACGTATACGTCGGGGATATCACCTCGTCCGGCCGGGATTCGCTGCTGCTGTTTACCATCGATACGGCGGAAAACAAAATGACGGCAGAGCTGAAAACCCTGCAGGACGGCTCCCTGGCGATCATTGGCGAAGTGCAGCTGGACGGCTATGTGCAGAAGATCGTGCGCTATTCGATGGGAAAGCTGACCGATACGGTCAGCGGCGTTTATGTCGATTGCCTTAAGAATACCGGCATGCTCGTCACCGAGCTGATTTACTGGGACGGCGAAAGGCTAAATGCCCCGTTTTATAACGCCCAGGTGAATATGACCACCCAGACGGCGCGCAGGCCGGTCATCCCGTCGATGGATGTCGATTCCGACGGTGAGGTGGAGTGGCCGACATGCGAGCTGCTGCCCGGCTATACGGATGAGACGGCGCCGGATGCCATGTGGATGACCTATTGGAATTCCTTTATTTATGATACCCACCAGACCCAGATGGACCTGTCGGGCATCGTCAACCTGACCGACGGCTACTGCCTGCGGATTGAAGAGGATTGGGACGGCCGTGTGACAGCGGTGTACGATACGGCTTCACATGAGCTGCAGCTGCAGGACGCCCAGCAGCGGGAACCCTTTCTGGCCGTGCGCACTGTCTCCGTGTCGAATGCGGTGTCGGCGTCCGAAACGATGGATGGCAGAAGCTTTCAGCTTGTCGGGAGTTCCGGGACGGTGGAATACAGCGCCTGGTTCCGGACGGATGGGGAATTTGCCCTGACGCTCGACCGGGTGCGGTATATGCTGCTGCCGCTGACGGAGCTCTCGTCCGGCAGCTGAGCGGGGGATAAAGCCTTTTACATCACGGGGAAGGGATGAACGTTTGGAATGAAGAAGGTTTTGGTGTGCGAGGATGAAGCGGCGATCCGGGAATTTGTGGTGATTAACCTCAAACGCTCCGGTTATGAGGTCGTGGAGGCCGGCTCCGGGGAGGAAGCGCTGCAGAAATACGACGAGGAAAAGGGCGGGGTGGATATCGCCCTGCTGGATATCATGCTGCCGGGAATGGATGGCTTTGCCGTGTGCCGCGAGCTGCGGTCCCGCAGTGAAACGATGGGCATCATCATGCTGACCGCCCGCACGCAGGAGATGGAAAAGGTGGGCGGACTGATGATGGGGGCGGACGACTACGTCACCAAGCCCTTCAGCCCCTCCGAGCTGATGGCGCGGGTGGACGCGCTGCACCGCCGGGTGGTGGCGGCGCGCAGCCGGGACGAGGTCAGCTATCTCGAGGAGATGACCTCCGGGGATTTTGTGCTGAACCTGCGCAGCCGCACCCTGAAAAAGCGTGGGCAGCTGGTGGAGCTGACGCAGGTGGAATTTCAGATCATGGAATATTTCTTTGCCAATCCGGGCAAGGCGCTCAGCCGCACTGACATCCTCACCCGTGTGTGGGGCGAGGAATATTTCGGCGAGGAAAAAATCGTGGACGTGAACATCCGCCGCCTGCGCATGAAAATCGAAGAAACGCCCTCCGAGCCGCAGTACATCCTGACGGTGTGGGGCTTTGGCTACAAGTGGAGCGTTTAACCGGGGACAGCCGTTAAAAAAGGGGGGAGGACCATGCGCAGAGGGATCACACGCCGCTGGACGACGAATGTGCTGGCGGGCATTGTCCTCCTGCTCGTTCTGGTGGAAATCGCCGCGATTGCCGCAGTGCGGTATTATTACTATCAGAATGTGGAAAATGCGCTCGAACTGCGGGCGAGGCAGGCCTACAACACCTTCAGCCTGTATGTCAGCAGCCCGACCTTTGATTTTGAAACCGGCGCATGGGACTTTGTGGAGGCTTTCCGGGACAAGGAAAAAATGGAGCTCCAGGTGATCAACGCCGCCGGAGAAGCGGTTGTATCGTCGAGCGGGTTTGTCCCGCAGGAGCAGACGATGCCCGACTATGAGCTGGCGAAGACCGCCGAGGATCAGATGGGGGTATGGCACGGCCGTACAGCGGACGGCGAATCGGTCATGGCGATGACCGTTGTGATCCGCGACGGCCAGCAGAATGTGCTCGGTTCGGTGCGTTATATCGTTTCGCTCGAGCTGGTGAACCGGCAGCTGCTGATATTCAGCGTGCTGATGCTGCTTTTTGGTCTGGCGATCGTGTTTTTCGTGATGCTGTCGAGCACGTATTTTGTCAATACGATCGTCTCGCCGGTGGCCGAGATCGGCCGGGCGGCACGCCGGATTGCGCTGGGCGATTACGATTTCCGCATCGAGAAAAAGTACGATGATGAAATCGGCGATCTGTGCGATACCATCAATTATATGGCCGGCGAGATTTCGGCTGCGGAACAGATGAAAAACGACTTTATCTCGTCGGTATCGCACGAGCTGCGTACGCCGCTGACCGCCATCAAGGGCTGGAGCGAGACGCTGCGCGAGGGCGGCGCAGGGGATGCGGAGATGACCGCCAAGGGTCTGGAGGTCATCTCGGACGAGGCGGAGCGGCTGTCCGGCATTGTGGAGGAACTGCTGGACTTTTCGCGGATGCAGAGCGGGCATATCTCCATGCAGTTCACCCGGATGGATCTGCTCGCGGAGCTGGAGGAAGCGGTGGTGCTGTTCCGCGACCGCGCCAAGCGGGAAGGGATCGAGCTGATTTATGTGGAAGCGGCGGAGCTGCCGCCGATTGTGGGTGACCGGGACCGCCTCAAGCAGGTGTTTATCAATATCATTGACAATGCGATCAAATATTCCAATCCCGGCGGCCGGGTGCGGGTGGAAGCGGCGGATATGGGAGCCCATGTCCAGGTGGTGATAAGCGACAGCGGCGTGGGGATTGCCAAAGCGGATCTGCCCAACGTCAAGAATAAATTTTATAAGGCCAATCGCACCCGCCCGGGCTCCGGCATCGGCCTTGCGCTGGCGGATGAAATCGTCCGCCGGCATAAGGGAAAGCTGGAGATTGAAAGTGAGGAAGGCGTGGGAACCACGGTGACCATAACGCTGCCGGCGGCGGCAAAGGACGATTGAGCCGGGAATGAAAGCGGTGCAGGCGGCTGCAGAAAGGAAGCAGACATGGCAGAGGATAAGCAGAAGACGATGAAAAAGACCTCCATCGGCGGTCAGGCGCTCATCGAAGGGATTATGATGCGCGGGCCGGAACGCACGGCAATGGCCGTACGCCATGTGTCCGGGGAAATTGTGCTGGAGGAATGGGATACTGCACCGGGCAAGCGGGCGAAAATATGGAAGCTGCCGTTTATCCGCGGGATCTTCAATATGGTGGATTCGCTGCGGTTCGGTTATAAATGCCTGATGCGGTCGGCCGAGTTGGCGGGGCTGGAAGATGAGGAGGAGAAACCGGCGAAAAAGGCGGAAACGGCTGAGCCATCGCCTTCCGGAGAGCCGGCGGAGCAGATGCCCGGCAGCCCGGCGGAATTATCCGATCCGCCGGCCGAATCCCCGGCGCAAGCGGGAGAGCAGACCGCGCCGCCGGCACAGGCGTCCGTGCCGACCTCCACGGAAAGCGAACCGGAAAAGCCGAGGAAAAAGGGCGAAGAGCTGCTGATGACGGTGCTCATGGTGTTCAGCTCACTGCTTGGTATCGCGCTGGCGGTGGTGCTGTTTATATGGCTGCCGTCGTTTTTCTCCAAATGGCTTGGCGAGACTTTCCCGGTGATGACCAACTGGGTGCTCAAAAGCATTGTGGAAGGGGTGCTGCGCATCCTTCTGTTTGTCGGCTATCTGCTGGTGGTTTCGCTGATGAAGGATATCCGACGCACCTTCATGTATCACGGTGCCGAGCATAAAACGATCTTCTGCTATGAGCACGGAGAGGAGCTCACGGTCGAAAACGTGCGCAAACAGCGCCGGTTCCACCCGCGCTGCGGGACGTCGTTCATGATTCTGGTGCTGCTGGTGGGTATCATCATTTCGATGTTTATCCACATCAGCAACCCGCTGCTGCGTACCGGGATCAAGCTGTTGACCCTGCCGATTGTGGTGGGGATCGGCTATGAGCTGATCAAGCTGGCCGGACGGAAGGACAATCTGCTCACCCGGATCATTTCCGCCCCCGGCATGTGGCTGCAGCACGTCACCACTAAGGAGCCGGACGACAGCATGATCGAATGCGCGATTGCGGCACTCAAAAAGGTCATTCCGGAGGATCCGGAGGCAGATAACTGGTAAAAAAGCGGCGGGCCGCCTGGCCTGCCGTTTTTCTCTGTCTGGAATTCCGGTCCAAATGCCGCCCGAAAAAACTTTCCTGCGCCAGGTTCTTCTATTTTTCGGGGGGATGTGCTATAATAAGTGTAAAATCGGTGAAAGTATGGCTTTTGACCCCCATATATAGCCAAAACAGAAGGCGGAAGACACATGGACAACGAAAATCAGCAGCGGCAGAACGAGGATCTGATCGTCGGGCGCAATGCGGTCGGCGAAGCGCTGCGCGCGGGCCGGGAGATCGATCATGTGCTGACGGCGCGCGGAGAGCGTTCCGGGAGCCTGGGGGCGCTGCTTGCGCGCTGCCGGAAACAGGGTGTACCGGTCAAGGAAGTGGATGTGCGCAAGCTCGACGCCATGTGCGGCCCGCAGCATCAGGGCATCGCCGCAGTGGCGGCGTGCAAGGGGTATGTAACGCTCGACGACCTGTTTGATGCGGCGCAGGTCAAGGGGGAGCCGCCGTTTATCGTGGTATGCGATGAGCTGGAGGATCCGCATAACCTCGGCGCCGTGATGCGTACGGCCGAGGCGGTCGGCGCGCATGGGGTGGTCATCCCGAAGCGTCGCTCCGCGGGGCTGACGTCGGCGGTATACAAGGCGTCGGCCGGCGCGGTGGAATATGTCCCGGTGGCACGGGTGGCGAATCTGGTGGACGCGCTGCGCGAGATGAAAAAACGCGGCGTTTGGGTATATGGCCTGGACATGGACGGCGATACCTGGTGTCAGGCGGATCTGCGCGGCGCGGTTGCCGTGGTGGTCGGCTCGGAGGGCCAGGGGATCGGACGGCTGGTCCGGGAGCAGTGCGATTTTATGCTCAAGCTGCCGATGCTTGGTCACATCACGTCGCTCAATGCATCGGTGGCCTGCGGTGTCCTGCTGTATGAGGTGGCGCGTCAGCGCGGGGGAATCTCCGCGCGGTAAGGTAAAATCCGCCCCGTTTTGGTGGCGTAAAGGGCGTGAGGAAAATGGGCAACGATATGAATATCGAAGACATCCTGCTTGAGGCGCAGCTTCTCAAGGAGCGCCGGCTTGAACAGGAGAAGAATACACCGTCTGTCCAGGCCGGCCGGTCGGAGAAACCGGCGGCTGCGGTGCCGGCGGAAAAACCGGCAGCCGTGCCTCCCGCCCGGCATGCGCCGGAGGCCAATCCGGCAGGAAGCCCGCCGCCTGTACCGCAGGCGGCCGTATCCACCGGATCGGCGTCGCCAGCCAAACCGGCCGCGCCCGCCGTAGCACAGGCGGCCCCGCCGTCGCAGGCAGCGGTGGCAAAGCCGGCGGCCGCAGCGGCTAAAACGGTGGTTGAACCGCCCCGCACGACCGCGGCCCCGCCGCTTAAGGTGCATGCCGCGCCGGAGAAGATCCCGGCTGCGCGCCCGGTTACCCCGCGCCCGCTGCCGAGGGTCAGGCCGGATCCTCTGCGTCCCGAGCCTGTGCCGATTGCGCCGCCGCGTCCGAAGCCGGTGCCGATTACCCCGGTGCCGATGAAAAGTGCTCCGGCGCAGCACGAGGAGGAAGAGGAGGACGTCAAGATTTTTGTCCCCGCCTCGGAGAAGAAGGAGCAGGAGGGGCAGGAGCCGGTCACGGATCAGCCGGAAAACCAGGCGTCCACGATGGTGCTGCCGTTTGACCGCGGCCGTGCGGCTGCGGCGGAAGAAGAGGGCAGTGCGGATGTCGAGGGACAGATCCGGATGGATGAGCTGCTCGAGCAGGAGGAAGGCGAATCGGACGAAGCCTGGGAGGAACGGCTGCGCCGGGTGCGGGAGGAAAAGGTGCGCCAGTTCCAGAAGGCGAAGGAGGAAAACGGCGGCGGCTTCAAGCTGACCGGAGAGGAAGAGGAAAACGAGCCGGAGGAAGAGCCGGAATCCTTTGAGGACGAAGAGCTGGAGGATTTCGGCAGCTATGAAGAGGCCGGCGCGGTGCTCAATGAGCTGAACTACCGCCGGCGTACCGGCTGGATCGGCCTGGTGCTGACCATAGCGCTGGAGGTGGTGCTGATCGGCCTGACCGTGCTGGTGTATGTGCTGGGCACCCTGCCGTTGCCGGTGCCGGCCTTCCTGGCGCTGGAGGTATTCCTGCTCGGCGTTATGATGCTGATCAATCACCGCACGGTGGGCGGTGGTCTGAGCGGGCTGTTCCGGCTGCACGCCGACGCCGACAGCGGGGTTTCGCTGACGGCGCTTGTGGTGCTGCTGCATACGGTGCTGCAGTTTTTCAATGAAGGCGGTGTTGCCGGCGGTAACGTGGAGCTGCTCGGGGCTGTTGCCGGCTTTGGCCTGCTGCTTGGCGCTGTGGGGCGGCAGATGCGGCTGGTAAGGATCGGGCAGAACTTCCGGTTTGTATCGTACCGCGGGGATAAGTTCGCCGCGCATCTGATCGACGATCCCGAGGCGGCCGCACAGATCGGACGTGCGGCGGTGGCGCTGGGGGACCCGCAGGTGGCGTATGTCAAAAAGACCGGTTTTCTGACCGGCTTCCTCGAACATTCGTACAGCGAGGACGCCGCGGATCGGGCAATGCGGGTGTATGTGCCGCTTGCCCTGCTGGCTTCGGCGGCGGTGGCGGTGATTTTCGGGCTGCGCTCGAAAATCTGGTGGGACGCGGCGACCATGTTCGCGGCGGCGCTCTGCCTGTCCTGTCCGGCTGCGGCGGCGCTGAGCGTGAATTTCCCGCTTCTGCGGGCGTGCCGCCGTGCCCTCTGCCGGGGCGGAATGCTGGCCGGCTGGGACGCGGTGGACACCTATGGCGATATTCATGCGCTGAGCGTGGATGCGGCGGACCTGTTCCCGAGCGAAAGCATGCTGCTGCATGGCATCAAAACCTTTTCCGGCACCCGCATTGATGAGGCTATTATGGATGCGGCGGCAGTTTCCATCTCGGCCGGCGGCCCGCTGGCCGGTATTTTCCGCCGGGTGATTGAGAACAAAACCGATATGCTCCAGCCGGTGGACACGCTGGTGTATGAGCAGGATATGGGTGTTTCCGGCTGGGTCGGCGGCCGCCGGGTGCTGGTGGGCAATCGCCGCCTGCTGGAAAATCACGGCGTGGACGTGCCGTCGCTGGATTATGAAAACCGGTATGCCAAGGATGACCGCCAGTTGGTGTACCTGTCGATTGCCGGGGAGCTTTCGGCGATGTTCGTGGTCAGCTATACCGCCGACGAGGGGATTGCCGCGGCGCTGCAGGATATGACCCGCGCAGGGGTCACCCTCATCGTGCGCACCTGCGACCCGAATGTTACCGAGGATCTGCTGTGCCGGGTATTCGACTTGGATGGCTATTACGTCGAGATCATGGACGCGCCGAGCGGCCGTATTTACGAGCAGATGGTCGCCGGCGAAACCGAGCAGGAGGAGGCGGTGGCCGCCTCCAATGGCCGTGTGGAAGGGATCGCCAGCGTGGTCAACGGCTGCCGCCGGCTGCGGGTCGGCGGTGCGCTGGCGATTGCGGCGGTGGTGGTCGGCAGCTGCCTTGGCCTCGGGCTGAGTGCGTTCCTGACCTTTTTCAGCGGGGTGCCGCTGCCGGCGCTGTATATGCTGGCTTACCTGGCGGCCTGGACGCTGGCGGGGATGCTCATGCCGCTGTTCCGGCGTGTCTGACCGTTCCGCGTTTGTGTACATATGACAAAATCCCCCTTTGCCGGTTGTGGCAGAGGGGAATTTTTTATTTCTTCTCACACAACGGTTGCAATCTGCGGGGGGTAATGGTATACTTGTTTAAGCAGGTTTCAACAAAGGATAACTTTTTGTACAAATTACCGTATATTTTGCCGAAAAGGCACAGACGGAAGGGAGACAGCGGGGATTCGGATGTTGAAACCGACAGCTCCGCAAGCGTGGAGCGGGGACCAAATCGAAAGGGGAGTTCACAGTTGAAACAGTACAGCGCCAAAAACATCCGCAATGTTGCCCTGGTTGGGCATGCCGGTACGGGAAAGACCTCGCTGGCGGAAGCCGCGTATTATCTGTCCGGGAAGAGCGACAGGCTCGGCCGCGTTACGGACGGCAACACGGTCAGTGACTTTGATCCGGAAGAGATACGCCGCAAAGCGTCGGTATCCCTGGCGCTGGTACCGGTGGAATGGAAGGACACCAAAATGAACCTGCTCGACACCCCGGGACTGTTTGACTTTTCCGGCGGGATGAGCGAAGGGCTGCGTGCAGCAGGCAGCGCGGTGATCGTGATTTCCGGGAAAAGCGGGGTGGCGGTCGGCACCGAAAAGGGCTTTCAGGCGGCCCGCAAAAAGGGCATCGCCAAGCTGTTTTTCATCAACGAGCTGGATAACGAGAACGCCGATTTTTATAAAGTGTTTGAGGAGTTGAAGGCGACCTTCGGCCCGATGGTCTGCCCGCTGGTGGTGCCGTATGTGGTGGACCGGAAGGTGCAGTGCTATGTCAATCTTCTGGAGTATAAGGCGTATACCTATCAGAACGGCAAGGCCACGGAGGTGCCGCTGCCGGACATGGGGCATCGTCTCGACGGGCTGCGCACCGCGATTTATGAGGCGGTTGCGGAAACCAGCGAGGAGCTGATGGAAAAATACTTCTCGGGGGAGGATTATACCCCGGATGAGCTGATTATGGGCCTGGCGACCGGCGTGCGGCGCGGTGACATCGCACCGGTTTACTGCGGGTCGGCGACTGCGCTTGAGGGCGTGGACCAGTTGCTCACCGGGCTTACCTGGCTGGCCCCCTGGGCGGAGACGGTTGCGGGAGAAACCGGTGTGGATGCGAATGGCGATCCGGTGGAACTCAAGGTCAGCGATGACGGGCAGACCGTTGCGGTTGTGTTTAAGAGCGTGGTGGACCCCTTTGTCGGCAAGCTGCTGTATTTCAAGGTGGTGTGCGGACGGGTAACGCCGGATTCCTCGCTGATGAACATGCGCACCGGACAGCTGGAGAAAATCGGCAAGGTGTTCACGGTCTGCGGGAAAAAGCAGGAGGAAGCGCCCTATATCGGTGCCGGCGACATCGGCGCGGTGGCCAAGCTGGCATCGACCAATACCGGTGATACGCTGTGTGCACCGGCGCGGCCGGTGGTGCTGCCGGGCGTGTCGTACGAGGCGCCGTGCCTGTCGATGGCGGTGCAGGCAAAGAATAAGGGGGACGAGGAAAAGATCGCCGCGGGCCTGCAGCGCCTGGTGGAGGAGGATCCCACCCTCTCGCTGACGACAAACCACGAAACGCATGAGCAGATCCTTTCGGGGCTCGGTGAGCAGCAACTGGATGTGGCGGTATCCCGGCTCAAGAACAAATTCGGTGTGGAAATCACGCTGGCGGTGCCGAAGGTGGCCTATCGCGAAACCATACGCAAGAAGGTAAAGGTGCAGGGGCGGCATAAAAAGCAGTCAGGCGGCCATGGTCAGTTCGGCGACGTGTGGATCGAATTTGAGCCCTGCGACAGCGAAGAGCTGGAATTTGCCGAAACGGTGTTCGGCGGATCGGTGCCCAAGAACTACTTCCCCGCTGTGGAAAAGGGGCTGCGGGAAAGCGCGAAGAAGGGCGTGCTCGCCGGTTTCCCGATGGTTGGGGTGAAGGCCACGCTGGTAGATGGCTCGTACCATCCGGTGGACTCGTCGGAAATGGCGTTCAAGACGGCGGCCAGCCTCGCGTATAAGGCAGGCATCCCGCAGGCGGGGCCGGTGCTGCTAGAGCCGATCGGCAGCCTGCAGGCCTATGTTCCCACCGACAATACCGGGGATATCATGGGGGACATCAATAAGCGGCGCGGCCGTGTGCTGGGCATGGATCCGGCGGAAGACGGCCTGACCTGCATCCAGGCGGAGGTGCCGATGGCGGAAATGGGGGATTTCTCCACCATGCTGCGCTCGGTGACGCAGGGCCGCGGTTCGTTCAGCCTGAAGTTTGAGCGGTATGAGGAAGCGCCGGCCAATGTGGCGCAGAAGGTGATTGCGGCCTACCATACCGACGAGGAATAAGCGGTTTGTGCAAAAGCGCCGGCTCCCGGGAAACCGGGAACCGGCGCTTTTTCTCCATTTTATCCGGTATTTTGCCGATCTCCCCGGCATAGTTCATCGGATTGCGCCTTGTCAAAAGACAGTAGGACGCCTATAATGGTGTAACAGGGGAAAGCGGCCCCTGTCTTTTTGCGTCCGGCTGCGGCCGCTTCGAGCGAAGGGGGAGAGTTCTGTGAGCTATGATTATCTATGGCATATCGCGCTGATTCTGATCAGCACCAAAATTTTCGGCCTGATTACCCGGCGCTTTCAAATGCCCCAGGTGGTGGGCGCGCTGCTGGCGGGGCTTGTGCTGGGACCGGCCGTCCTGGGGGTGCTCGAGCCGTCGGACATGCTCAATAAGCTCGCGGAGCTCGGCGTGATTGTGATTATGTTTTCCGCCGGCATGGGAACCGACATCCATGAACTGGGTAAATCCGGCAAATCGGGCTTTATTGTTGCGCTCTGCGGCGTGCTTGTGCCGCTGGGCATGGGGGCACTGCTGGCCTTCTTCTTCAACCGCGGCGAATTTGCCCATCCCGGCAGCCCCCTGCTGCAGAATATTTTTATGGGCACCATCCTGACCGCCACTTCGGTCAGCATCACGGTGGAGGCGCTGCGGGAGATGGGGAAGCTGCAGACCAAGGTCGGCAACACCATCCTGGCGGCGGCCATCATCGACGACATCCTCGGTCTGGTGGCGCTGACCATCGTCACCAGCCTCGGCGGCGAAGAGGTCAATGTATGGCTGGTGCTGCTGAAAATCGTGCTGTTCTTTGCGTTTGTCGTGGTGGTGTGGTTCGTGGCGGTGCACCTGTTCAACTGGTACGCGGCGCGTAAGGCGCAGAAGAACCTTCACCGTTATCCGGTGGCGGCGTTTGTGCTCTGCCTGTTGATGGCGTATGCGGCAGAGGAGCTTTTCGGCGTGGCGGATATCATCGGTGCGTTTGCCGCCGGGGTCATCGTGGCGGGCACCAGCAAAAGCAGCTATATCTCCAGCAAATTCCAGCCTGTGCAGTATCTGTTCCTCACGCCGATCTTTTTTGCCAGCATAGGCCTGAAGGTGGAGCTGCCGGAAATGAGCTGGATGATTGTGCTGTTTGCGGTGCTGATGGTGATAACGGCGATCCTGTCCAAGCTGATCGGCTGCGGGATCGGCGCCAAAATCTGCGGCTTTACCGGACGGGAATGCCTGCAGACCGGCTTCGGCATGGCCTGCCGCGGCGAAGTGGCGCTCATTGTGGCCAATAAGGGCATGAGCATGGGGCTGATGCCGCCCGCCTTTTTCGGCCCGGTCATCATCATGGTGGTCTGCTGCGCGGTGCTGACGCCGGTGCTGCTCAAGTTGGCCTTCCGCACGAAAACGGAAAATGCTTATGCCGATCTGCATACAAGCGGACTGGTTGACCGGATCGAAGAAAACGACCAGCTGGATATCGTTTCCGACCGCCTGCTGGACGAACACCACAAACTGAGGAAAGGCCAGCGCTGACCGGCGCGGATTTTGCACAAACGGACGCCTTCTGCGTATCCGCAGAAGGCGTTTCTTTCTGTCAAAAAAGTCGTTTCAAAAAATAGTGCACAAAAAGTTTTCGGCCGCCTTTTGAAAAAGGCGGTGGGGGCGCGGATGTAACCATCCGCGGT
>USCI01000030.1 GCA_900553255.1 uncultured Oscillospiraceae bacterium
GGTTTTCCCTCCTTTCATAAATTTAGCCGCCCACACAACGGTGAGCGGCTATGTAATGCATATGAAAAAGGCCGCTTGCTTCTTGTAAACGGCCTTTTTCTTTTATACTCGTACCGATAGACACTTACTGTATTCAGCATAGTGGTCGCTCAGCACATATTCAATCACACTCACTTTGGGAATAAGATATGTGGTGTTTATGTAGAAGTGCTGTACTCGTTTTTCTCGCATAAGTTTTCTTGCGGTAGAATCGCCAATCCCTCCCAGCATTTTGCAAAAATCCGGGAGCGTAACAACATCGGGATAGGCGGAATATAATTTTTCATAATGCGCTCGTGTTCGCATAGTGTACCTCCACGTTGTATTTCTTGTCAATGGCAGGGAAATACACTATAGTGTAAAATCAAGTACGTCTGATGTTTTGGCTTTCTATATGGGAATGTCCCTCCGATGTCCCCCCATTTTCCCCCATTCTCGTCAAAAAGTAAAAAAGCGGACAAAAGCAGACGCATCAGACTTTTTTCCATTATGCTCTTGAATTTTTTGTACTGGTACGTTGTTTGCGGTGTCTCTCGTTGACCTCACACCGGCGTTAAATGCCTGTGAGTTCAGACTTAGGGATAAAACTCAAAATCCACCGCCAGCGATGGCGTGCCGGTTCGAGTCCGGCCACCGGCACCAGACCTGCGGCCGGCAATTCGTGATGAGTTGCCGGCCGCTTTTTATTATGTGGCTCGACCATAAGCGGGATCATTTTTTCTCACCCTTACCGACCTGCGGTGAGCAATTCGCAATGAATTGCTCACCGTTTTTTTATTATGTGGCTCGACCAGGAGTGATGCCTTTTTCGTCAACCGAACGCAAGCCCAACAGCCCGCCCCTTTCAATACAAGGGGGCGGGCTGTTCTTTCTTCTTCCCGTTTTCCCGGAAAAACTCATGCGGGCGCTGTGTATACCCGCAGGTCCACCGGCTGCGCCGCCGGGAAAGGCAGTGTCCATTCCGCCTGCCCCTCGATCGTGCGGCTTTCGCCTTCCACCGTCACCGTCACCGGCCGGTCGGCCGAAAAACAGAGCACCGTATCCGCCGCCGCACACACCCGGTAATCCGCGAACCCGTCGCCCACGCCCTCGCGGGTGATCGAGGCGGCCGGATCCGCCGTCCAGAAAAAGCCGCCGTCAAAAACGGAAATCTCCCGCATAGCCCCCTCGCGCACCGACGTCTCCAGCCGGGCGGACGGGGTTTGCAGCACGACCGCCTTTTCATTTCCTTCCCGCGTCCAGTCGGTATTCAGCAGGTAAACCTTGTCCGCCTGCCCGTCCTCTCCCCAGACCGAATAATACACATCCCGGCAGTCGCCGGTCACGGTCAGCCGCCTGCTGCCGTGCTCGTCCGCGAGCCGGAGCAGTACACGCGGCATCCACTCCCGCAGCGCCTCATGGCCGGGATAGGCATAGGTGCACAGCAGATACACAAAACCTCTGCCCACCGCATGGCGTACCAGAACCGGCCGGCCGGTCTCCCGATCGGTGAGCACCGGCTGCGCGCCGCGCAGGACGATATCCGCCAGGCAGCAGGGGCCGTCCTCCTGCTCATCGGTGTTCGGCAACCGGATCGGCGCCGAAACCGGGGCAGGCGCCTTTTCCAGCCAGCCCGCCTGCGCATAAACCTCCGAAAGCACCGCCGGGGATTTTCCCCGGATCTCCACCCCGCAGAGTGCTTCCACCCGTCCCCCGGCATACAGCCGCAGATCATCCATGTCCGCCAGGAATTCGCGGTCGACCCGGGTGGTGAGATGCGGCACACTCAAAAACAGGGTGCCGCCCTGCTGCACATATCCCAGCAGCTTGCGGTAATCCCCGCCGTCCGCCTCCATCGTGTGCCAGTCCAGCATCAGGATCAGCCGGTAATCGTTGAGCACCGCATCCGGCGCTTCCACCGGCAGGAAATCATACTCCCCGAACGGATTTCCGCTGAAAAACTTCCGGGTTTTGTCCGTCTGCTGGTTCAGCGGCGTGAGGAACATGCCGGGAGACAGCGTTTCCAGCAGATGCAGCCCCTTTTCGCATTGCCGGTAACCCCAGCTCCAGCGCTGGTTGCCGGTATGGCTCCAGACCGGATAGTTTTCATTGACAAACGCCTCTTCTTCGCCGCTGCCGTTATTCGCCGCGCTCAGCCCGCTGACCGGCGGCGCATAGCGGCCCTGCAGCACCGCAATATCCACCAGCGGCCGGCCGCGGCGGGGATGGGTGGCGGCATATTTATAAAACGCCTGCATCACCGCCGTTTTGCGCGCGGGCAGGTAATCCCCCGCCGTCATCTTGTTATATTTGAAATACTGGAACTGGCTGTCCTCCTCAAAGACGAAGCCCGCCCCCATCATCCAGGACAGGTATACCCCCAGATAATACCGGCGTATCCCGTATTCCAGCTCCGGCTGAGCGTTGTGCTGAGAGGCGATATGCACCCCCCACAGGGATTTGCCGAACGCTTTGGCCGCGCCGCGGGCGTTAGGCAGGATCAGCATATGATGCCCCACGAAGGTCTCGTGACGCAGGATATCAAACCCTGCCATATAGGCATACCGGCTGCCGCCGCTGGCATCCCCGACCGCGACCGGCACCCCCTCCACACGGAAGGCGTCCGCGACCTGCCGCAGGATTTCCACCGCCGCGTCCCGGGCCTCTTTCATCGTATAGCCCGCGTCGCGCACCTTGTCCCGCCCGTAAAAAATACCGGTGTGTTCATGGGTGCCCACGCACAGGCAGTTTTCCGCCGCCCCGGCGGCGATCACCGCCTGCTCATCCATGATGATGGCATCGGTCAGCAGGCCGTATTCCCGGCAGAATGCCGCCGCCTCCCACAGCCTGGTCGGATACGCGCTGTCGTTGTGATAGTCCCGAAACACCGCCAGATCAGCGATTTTTTCATCCCTGATCCGTTCGAGCAGCGGAATATAGTCGTTCGGATTGCCGGTCTGAATCTCCGCTCCCACATGGCAGGGCAGCGGATCGGCCGGCGGCTGCCAGACCTCGGGGATTTCCACCCGCAGAACCGCGCCGCTCCACCGGTCGGTAAAGGTCACCGCCACCGCCCGGCCCGCCCGGCGGGGCAGGAAGCAGAACGTGTGCTTTCCCTTTGGCAAGACGCGGATGCGTTCCTCGTTGACCCCGATGCAGTTGATATCCGCGATCTGCTGCCGCAGGGGATGGGTGCTGACCGTTTGGGGGGACATGGCGAATGCCAAGTCCTCCGGATCGTAATCGATCTCCACCCGGGCGGACAGCGCATTGACCCGCAGCGTGACGGCAGTCTGCCGCCCCACCACCGCCCAGGCGGGACATCCCGCCGGCTCCAGCACCGGACAATCCTTTTTCCGCACGCCGATCAGCGGCACCAGCACGGTGCAGCGCTCGTCCCGGTTATGCAGGACGAGCCGTTCCACCCGCTCGTCGGTCTCGCGCGCTTCCACCTCGATGAGGATCTCCTCCAGAAACTGGGAGGAAACATCGTGATACATCGTAAACCGGGTGTTGCTCCACACCGGCCGGCCGTTGAGGCACAAATCAAAATGCGGCACATCCCGCCGCGGACACTCCTCCTCCGGATCCCCGCACAGCAGGAACTGCAGGCGGAGCTGCAGGCGGGTGCCCGCCGACAGCACGAGATTTTCCGGGGAAAGGGTCAGTTCCTCGCCCGGCGCCATCGCCCGGCCCCGGACGCCGAACCAGTCTTTTTCCCGGCCGCCGGCAAGATCGCCGCCAAAATACACCCGTTCCTCCGGCGGGAATTCCTGTCTGTACCAGGGTTCCTCCCCCTCCGCGTGGATCAGCGCCATCGAATAGGTGCCGCCCACCAGCCTGCTGACGTGCTTCTTTTCCGCCAGTTCGCCCGCGGTAACGCACAGATCCCCCATCGCGGTATGCAAGCACAGCCGGGTGTTTTTGTCTCCCTGTGCGATCACGCGGATGCCTTCAAACCAGTTCTGCACTACCGAGGTGAACGCCGTTTCACCGTACGGCTCATAGCGGCGGCTGCGCACAAAGGGACCCCAGTCGTCAAAGGCAAACACCATTTTCTGCGTATCGGTCAGCTGTCCGTTTTCCACCGACACGCTGCCGCTGAAATCGTATACCGGGAGATATTTTTTGCCGAAATACCCCGTCCAGCTTCCCCAGCTGAAATCACAAACAATCCGCATACTCAGAACTCCTCTTGCCCGGGACACAGGCCGAACGCGGTGAAGCTGATGACCGCCGGCTGAATGCCCGCCGGCGCGCCCAGGATCTCCAGACGGATTTCTTTTGAACGCACCACCTTTTCCAGCGGCCGGTAATCGATCGTCAGCTCGGTATCGTTTTCGGAAGCATCCAGCACCGTTTCCCATCCGCCGTCCGGATTCCGGGTCAAAATCCGGTAACGCATCGGCCCGGGCAGCACCCCGGCGTCGTAATCAAGCCCGATCTCCCGCCAGATGATGCGCACCGCGTACAGCTCAAACGCCGTGCCGGTGTGCACCGTCAGATGAGGATGGAGGTCGTCGGCGGACGGCTGCCACCAGGTCAGCAGGCTGTCATCGGTGGCATACAGGGCATCCCGTCCCGGCGCCGCACTCGACGCCGACGTTCCCCGCCGGAACGTGACCGGCAGCAGGCCGCAGCCGTTGCCCATCTCCGGCAGCGCGGTCAGCCCCGGCGCCCACTGCGGAATTTCGGTCGCTTCCCGGACATACAGGTTGCCCTGCTCGTCAATGCCCAGCGGATCCATCCCGATGCGCCGTTCGGCGTTATGATGATAGCAAAGGGTACAGGTATAGAATGCCCACAGCGTTTTCCCCGGTCCCTCTACGATCGAGCCGTGACCAGGGCCGCGGACAATGCCGTATTTCTTGGACAGAATCGGGTTGTTTTCCTGATACCGGAACGGCCCCAGCGGGCCTTTTCCCCGGTAAGCTCCCATCGCATAGGTGCTGAACTCGGTACCGGGCGCGCAGTAGGTGAGATAATACTCCTCCCCGTGCTTGAACATCCAGCAGCCCTCCACAAAGCTGTGGGTGCTGTCCTCGTTCCACTCCCCGATCCGCTCCCAGATATGCGCCGGATCGTAGCGAAACAGCTCCACCGGTTCCCCCAGGAAACGGCAGGGATTTTCCGGGTCGAGCTCCACCCCGTAAATGGGAGAGCCGCCGCCCCAGTAAATATACAGCCGGCCGTCATCATCCGAAAACAGCATGGGATCCAGCATAATCATGGTATTGCCCTGCCGGTCCTCAAAGTGGCCGATGCAGGTAAACGGCCCTAAGGGGCTGTCCGACACCCAAAGCTCCGGGTTGCCGCTGGCCGTCAGCCAGTACCGCCCGGCGTGCCGGATCACCGTGGGGGCGTAGCCGATGTCCTCCGGCTCCAGCCGCACATGCGTCCAGTTGGCAAAATCCTCGCTGACATACGCCATCCCGCAGGAGGAATAGAGATACCACTTTCCCCCGTCATACAGCACGGTAGGATCCGCCGTCTCCCGGAAATCCGGCATGTTCGGGCAGCTTTGCGGGCGATCCTTACGGCAGGCATACCCCCGGGGATAATCCGGCAAGGGCAGCGGATTGCAATAGCTGACGCCATTCGCCAGCGGTTTTCCACGTTCCAGACGCATAAAAAATTCCTCCTCAATCCTTTTTCAGCTTTGCCAGCCATTCCCGGCAGTGGCCTACCTCCAGGCCGCCGAAGCGCTGTTCTAGGGAAAGCGCCTTTTTCAGCCATTCCGCAGCCTCTTCCCGCCGTCCCTCCAGCAGGCAGACCTGTGCTGCGTACTGACAGCCGAGCGAGGCCGTTTTATCCCGCAGATAACCGAAGCAGGCCAAAAAGTCCCGCCACAGGGCCGGTTCCTCCGGCTCCCCCGCACATTCGGCGGCAGCGAGTGCCTGCCACAGCTGTGCGGCCGCCTGTTCGCAGGCGGCATGCGCCTCCCCGGTCAGCGCAGCGTTGTCCTCCTGCGGATCCCAGGGGTGCACCCGTGTTTTCCCTGTGCCGTTCATGGAAAAATCGTCCCGGTACCAGGGATCGCACACCCGCAGCTTGAACATGGCGGTGGAAAAGCGGGTCAACGGGGCAAGCGCCGTTTCCGCCTGTTTCAGCAGCGTCCGTCCCGCATCAGCCAGCGGGCCAAAGCAGGCGCGGGTATAGGCCTCCAGCGGCTCCTCACCGGCCGCGTTCTCCCACATATACCGCCCCGTCAGATACAGATTCAGCCAGTCCACCCACGCATCCGTCGGCCGTTCCGTTTCGGCGCCGTTCTCCCCGACGACCTCCCGCATTACCTCGATGGAAGAAGCGTACGGAAAATGCAGGGCCACCACGGCATCGATGCCCAGTGCGGAAAATGCCGCCAGGTCGTCCGGAATCCTTTGGGAAAGCGGCGGAAGCAAAGTGCCCATCATCCAGTGGTCGGCATAGTATTCAAACACCGAAAACGGAGCACCGTTTTTCTTCTGCCGCTCACTCCAGCGCAAAAAGGCCTGCCGGAACCGCTCCTGAAAGGCATCCTGCGGCGCATGCAGCGCATGGGCATAGTCGCGCCCCCAGCAGGCCAGCATGCAGCCGCCCGCTTCCTGCCGGGGAAGGGTCTCCAGCATGGACCACTCCAGTGCCGCATTGTAAGCGATGGCCGAAAGTTCCATCGCCACCTCTTCCCGGCGCAGGTGCCCGCAGACGGCTTCCACCCCGTCCCAATAGATATCCGCGAACCGCCGTACGCGGCAGCGTTCGCATTCACAAAGCTCGGCGTTATCGTTGAACATCAGCGCTCCGGAACGGATACCGGGGTTCCGGCGGCAGTATTCCGCCAGACTGCGGCCGAGCTCCGCGAGAAAGCCGGGATGCGAATAGCACATCTGGGTGGGGATCCGTTTGCCGTTCCGCAGGGCAAACCACTCCGGATGCGCAGCAAAGTGGCGCTCAGCCGGAACCAGGAAGCCGATATCATGGCCGCACAGGCAGACCTCCATCCCCCTCTTTTCCAGCTCCGGCCACATGACAGCCTTATTTTCTTCCCACAACCGGGCGCTGAGAGCATAGGTGTTATAGCCCCATTTGGCCAGCCGGTCGATCGGCTCGGCACAGTCGAGCGGCATATCCGGCGTATACGCCCGCGTTTTGAAGCGGCCCCGGTCCGAAAAGCTCTGAAAGGGCAGCTTTCCCGGAGGGATACGGGGAATCTGCTCAAGCGCCGGCGGCCGGATAAACGCCACCCCCAGCACTTTCCGGCAAAAACCGTAGACCCCGTAAAGCACCGCACGCGGATTGGCGCCGCGTATCTCCACCTCCGGCGCACGGCAGACGACCGAAAACCCGTCCCGGCCGTCGTCCAGCGCCGGATCCACCCGCAGCGCAAATCCGCCCGTCCCCGCCGTCAGTTCCACGCCGGTGACCGCGCGATAATATTTCGTAAGCTCCGCCGCCGCGAAGTCCAATACCGGATGCGGCTGCGCCGTCAGATACACAGGATACTCCACTTCGCTTCTCTCCTTACGTCAGGTCGACGAGCGCGAAGTCCCGTCCTTCCACCGTGACTCCCTGCCAGGTGAACGCCTCGTCCGCATAGTTGACCAGAATCCCTTTCCCGTTGTCATACCGGGTCAGGGTCACCTGCTCCGTCAGTCGCTCGTGACCGCTCATCCGGGCGTTGAGCACCGCCTGATAAAGCGGCTGGATCCGCTGATAATTTTCGATCACGCTGGTTTTCCAGCCGGTAAAGTCCGGGCTGGTCAGAGTCTCATATTCGGTGTTGAGCAAGGTGTTCTCCGAGGTGTCGGCGAACGAATAGAACGGATAGGCGCCGTATTCCACCATCCGCAGGAAATACGTTTCATCGTCGCTGCGCTGATTGATCCGTCCGCCGCTGTAGGCGATATGGCCGTGCAGCAGCGCCGGAACAAAGGGGACATCCTCCGAAAAGGCGCGATAACGGCTGGAGGTTACCGGCATGTCGGTCAGATCGGTGGCATACGGCCACGCATAGGCGTTGCCCGCATCGCACAAAAGCTGCCCGAACGGCTCGCGCAGCACCGCGAGCGCCTCCTGCGCCCGGGTCATGGCAGCCTGCCGGTCCAGCGACTCCCGCTTGACCAGAACCGAGCGGTGATAATCCGAATACAGCAGCGAACCGATGGACAGGTCTCCCGCCCCCGTGGCGCCGTAGGTTTGGAGATTCTTCACATAGCTCTCGGCAGCGGAAACCCGTTTTCCCGGCTTGACCAGCGCCCATTTAAGGCCGTTGATATCCTTGCGGTACACGCTGCGCAGATAGTTATAATTGTACAGAATACCGCCGCTGAGGCCCCGGACCGAATTGGTATTTATCGACAGCCCGTTCCCGCTTTGATACAGCCGCGAAAGATCGGCGGACAGATACACCTCGCTGCCGACCGTCGCCGCCGTATTCAGCAGGGCAGCCAGGCCTTTTTTCCCGCCCAGCGTGCCGGAGGCTGCCGCCTTGACCGGCGTTTTGCGGAAAGGGATATCCCCCGACCAGGCCTGATAGCTGAGCACCGTGCGGTCAATCCCCGCCTCCGCCAGTTCTTCCAGGCAGGCCTCCGCCTCCGCGTAGTCGGTCAGCGGCAACGCCGTTTCATAGGGAATCCCCAGAAAAGAGGCCGTCCCCGCCACCGAACCGGTCAGTTCCAGATACAGCGGCACCGTCTCCTGCGCCGACGGCGTCAGCGACAGCCGCCCGGCCAGGTAGTCCCGTGCCGCGGCCGCGATGTCCATATAATCCGTATCCGGCGGGAGAAACTCGTAGTAGACCGTATAACGCTCGAGCGAAACCGGCTTTTCCCCCAGCACCTTGACCGTGCGCTCGTTCTGATTCATTTCCTGCAGCATCGCCTCGTCGATGCCGCGGTACATCCCCTCAAAATAGGCGTTCGCACAGGAGGTGGTAAAATTCACCGGGTCGGCCACCAGCGTGGACAGCGCGTCGCCCTCCTCCACAACGGCGAACAGCGACCCCTGCGGGCGGCGGATGCCGAATACCGGCACGCTCACCGTTTCCACCGCGTTCTGCTGGGTGCGCACCGAGAAGATGGGATCCTTGCCGTAAACGTCCGCCCGATACTGCGCCGAATCCCGGCTTTCCTCCACCGTGCGGTCGAACGGCATCAGCGCGCCGCTGCCGTCCGGGATGACCAGATAGCCGTCCTCCCCATATACGCCGCAGCCGAAATACGGCAGCACGGCATAGGTCAGCAGGCGGTTTTCCCCGGTTTCCCGGATGTCGGCGTTGACCACCTGCACCCGCAGGCCGTTTTCGGCCAGCCGGTACTCCACCGGGATCACCAGCTCTTCCCGGGTGAAATGGAACGTAAAGCGCACGCCGTCCTCGATCTTTTCCGCGGCAAAACTGCCGTCCTGAATGGAGCTGACGTAGTTGTTGGTCAGCGCAACCGATTTTGCCTTGTTGGCATATTGCACCATCAGCTGGGAATTGAGCTGCATCTTATACCGCCCATTCCCTGCAACCGGATCGTTTTCCCGTTCCGGCGGATTGCTGTACCAGACCGCACCGTTTTGCTTGTCGGCCACCGCCACCTCCGCCGTCGCGCCGTTAGCCAGAAGCTGGAACCGGTCATTTTCCGCCATCACGGCAAAGCCGTCGGTTTCCAGGGTCGTATACGTCATGGTAAACGGCTCGCTTTCCGTGGCCGGCTCGTTGCTGCAGCCGAACAGACCGGCCGTCAGCAGTATGGTCAGCAAAAGCACCGCTGCCCGCTGTTTTCCGTTTCGCATGGAGCGTTCCTCCGTTCTTTCTCGATGGACTTTGAGCGCCGGGATCCATCCCGCGCCGTCCTTCCCAGTGCCGTCAGGGCTTATTCCGCTTGGTCCGCCGACAGGATTTCATCGCCTCTCCAGATGACCTTCACCGCGTTTCCTCACAGCCTACAACCGGAAAACGATCTCGTTATAAATATTCTGGATAAAGCTTCCGAGCTGCCCAAGCAGACTGAACAGCGTAATGGCCACAAAAGCCACACACATCATGCCGAACAGGGTGAGCAACAGCGAACACAGCGTTTTTCCGAACGAATACATATGGATCTGGATCTGGGAAATCACGATGAGGATCACCGACCACCACAGTCCCAGGCTGCTGATGCCGGTATACAGCACCGCCTCCCGCAGGGTGAGCACCGTGCTCAGCCCGGTGGCAACCAGCGAGCACAGCACATACGGCAGCAGGCAGTAGGCCGTCGAAATAAACACATGGCGGTAAAAGCCCTTGCCGTTGTTCAGCTCACTGATCGCATAGTTGCTGCCGGTAAACACCAGGAACAGGATCACCACCTGGAAGAACTCATACGGCAGGTTGACCACCTGGCCGGCATAGCTGTTGAACACATAGCCGGTCGCCCGGATACTCAGCATGCGTGCCAAAAACACCGCCGCGATCACCAGGCAGGCATACAGCACACTGCCCTTTTCCTGGAACCGGACCGCTTCGAAGCCGTCAAACGGATGCAGCGCGGTATAAAACGGGTTGACCCGCTTTTTCTGGTAGAGGGAAAACGGCTTGGTCTCGCGGGTCTTGCGTGCCAGCCAGATCCAGGCGGCCACCAGCACGATCACCACCCCGGCAAACAGCAGATAAAAATACTTCGCCACCGTTTCGTCCCGCTGGAGGGCGAACGCCTCGTTATAGCCGTTTTTATCGCTGGCCAGACGGAAATACGCCATCGCGCCCTCATAATCCCCCTGCACCATCCGGGCGTTTCCCAGCCCTTCGTACACCAGCGCCAGATTTTCGTTGCGGGCCTTTACCCGCAGCCAGATTTCCTCCGATTCCTGGAACAGGCCCTGATTATACAGGGTGACCGCCGCCTTCAGATCGGTCGAATAGGCGGTCGGCTCGAATACCATCACGCAGTTGCGGCCGCGGTCGAGCACCAGCACGCACTCTCCCAGCGTATCCACCGCGACCGGTTCGACGAAATTGCCGGCCTGGTTTCCGGCAATCCCGAAAATCGCCAGCAGGTTGCTGTTGCCATCATACTGGAACACCTTATCCCGTTCGGTATCCAGGCCATAGATAAAGCCGTCCTCATCCACCGCCAGGTCACGGAAAGCGGTATCGATTTTCCGGTTTTTATTGAGATAGTTCTGCGTGTCGTAGAGGAACTCGATGTCTCCGTAATCCCCGGTTCCCATCACCACATCCTGTGCCGGCGAATGGTCATAGGCCAGGATGTTGTTGCCCTCCACGTCATATTTTTTCAGCTCGTTTTTGGAGTCGTCGGTAACCGCGCTGCTGCTGTAAATAAACCCGCGCTCGTCGATATCCAACGAGGACAGCTCGGTCGGCAGCACCTGCTCCATCTGGCTTTTCTGCGCATTGGTAAAAAAGCGGCGGAAGAAGTTCCCGATCACGGTGGACAGGCTTTCGGTTACCCGGTTGCTGCCGAAAAACCGCAGGAATTCCCCCTCCCTGCTGAACTGCAGGATCCCCTGATAAACGTTGGTGGACACCACATAGATGCGGTCGTCGTTTCCCACCGCCACCTTGCTGGGCGCGTACACCACGTCCGAGGCAATCACGTTGGAGGCGGGCGGCTGAATCGACTGCAGCCGGGTGCCGTCCTGATCGAAGACCTCCACCGTCTGCTGCTCGGTGAGCGTGGCATAGATTTTGCCGTCGGTATCCACGAAGATGCCGCTGGCATCCTGAAGGGATACCTCCTGCGGATCGATCGCCAGAATACCGAGGGTATTCCCCGCGCCGTCCAGCCGGATAATCCGGTTGTTGCCGTTATCCAGCAGGTAGATCACCTCGTCCCGGACATACAGATCGGCGGGTGCGTTCCACTCATCCTCCGCCTCACCCCGGATTTCCCGCACCGGCAGATAGGAGTCCGGCGCCGGCACCGATTCCCCCTGGAGATTGTAATTGTAGCTGTAGGTCGTATCCCCCGTCACCGGACCCAGTTCGACGCCCAGCGCAGCAGCCGGCAGGGACAGGCACAGCAGAAGACTTATCAGCAGGGCAATCCGTCGTTTCATTCTGTTCGCCAGCCCTTTCTTGTCATTCTTTGATACCGGAAGCGGTCATAGTCTCAATAATGCGGCTCTGGGTAATCACAAAAGTCAGAATCGGCGGCAGCATCATAAGCAGGGTGGCCGCTGCGCCGACGCCGGCCCGGGCGATACCCGAAGCGGCGATCTGGTTGAGCACGGTGGGCAGCATTTTGAGATTTTCGGTATAGATCATGTTGTTGCCGGTATTGCTCCACACGCTCTGAAACGCCAGGAATCCCAGCGTAATCCAGGCGGGCTTGACCGACGGCATCACGATCTGCCAGCAAATCCGCAGATCGCCCGCCCCGTCGATTTTGGCGCTTTCGATGATGGCATCCGGTACCCCTTCCATGAACTGCTTCATCAAAAACACGCCCATCGTCATGCCCAGCATCGGCGCGAGCACCACCATGTGGGTATCCACCCAGCCCAGCGTGGACATGATGACATACTGCGGGATACCGATAATCTGGCTGGTGAACAGCATCGAAATGGTGATGATCCCCGACCAGGCCGTCTTACCGTGGAAATGCTTTTTGGCCAGCACATAAGCCGCCATCGCCGATGTGCACACACTCAGAATCGTGCCCGCCACGCTGGTGTACACGCTGTTGAACAGATACCGGGAAAACGGAATCCACAGGTTATTGGTCAGCGTGAACAGATCCAGGAAATTGTTGATGGTGGGGTTCACCACATAAAACTTCGGCGGAAATATGTAAAATTCCTCGAGCGGCTTGAACGCGTTGACCACCGCATACACAAAAGGCAACACCATCACGGCGGCCATCAGCGTCAGCAGAAACACCAGCAGGACATCGCCGCCCACCGATCGGTTCAGCCGCTTGGGATTGGATTTTGCCATGCCTACTACCCCTTTCTAACGGCCGATTCGCGAAACGGCGAAAACAAACAGCTTATAGGTAAACAGAATAATCGCAAACAGCAGCAGGGAAACCGCCGCCGAATACCCGATTTCATAGCGCAGAATGCCGTAATCATAGGCATGCAGGGAGACGGTATGCGCGGAATACTGGATGCTCGGGAAGCCGCAGAGGGTCATGCTGATATCCCCGACCGAAAACGCCGTCACGATCTGGTTGAGGCCGCCGAAAATCAGCATCGGCTTCATGGTCGGCAGGGTGATGTACCACAGTTCATGCCACCGGCTGCGGATGCCGTCGATCGCGGCCGCTTCGTACAGCTGGCGGTCCACATTCTGCAAGCCGGCGATGAACGCCAGAAAACCCACGCCCAGAGACAGCCACAGCTGCACGAAAATCAGCAGGATCAGGCTGATCTCCGGATCCTGGAACCACAGGGAAGGCTCATCCAGAATCCCCAGCTGCATCAGCAGGCCGTTGGCCAGGCCGTAGGAATCCGCGCTGAAAATGTACTGCCAGATCACATAGGCGTTCGCCGAAATGGAGGGCGCATAAAACACCAGCGTGACCGCCGCGCGCAGCTTGGGCGGCAGATCGTTGATGATCCAGGCGAGGAGGAAACAGAGGAAAAAGCTCACCGGACCGGTGATGACCGCAAAGGTCAGCGTATTGACCAGCGCCTTGATGAAAATCTTATCGGACAAAAACAGATAGGTAAAGTTGGACAGCCCCGCAAAGGTCGGCGGGCTGAACATATCGTAGGATGTGAAACTCAGCAGGATCGCCACCGCAATGGGGGTGACCACCGTAATCAGATAAAACACCAGAAACGGCGCCATCATTCCATAGCTGACCACGTCGTCTTTCCAGCGGATCCGGACATATTGCGTTTTTTTGCTTCTCATAGGCCACTCCTCCGATTCTCCGCCGCGCTTACCGTCCGGCAAATTCCGCCTGTTTGCGTTTGAGCTCGGTATTGATATCCGCGGTATATTCTCTCAGGGTTTTGCGGATGTTCTCTCCGTCTTCGGTAACGGCGACAAACATATTTGCCAGATTGCGCGCCACGATATAGTTTCCGGGCGGCTGCGGCATAACCCGCGCCCAGGTTCGCTGTTCCTGAATGACCGTCCGGTTCTCTTTCGACCAGGCCAGCGTATCGAACGCCTCCAGATTTGCGGTCGAATACCGCGCCGCTGCCCTCATCTGCATCTCCAGTTCCCGGGCGAAACGGCTCTGGCTCTCCGCCTTGGACCACCATTGCAGGAACCGCCAGGCCGCGTCCACATCTTCCGCGTTATTCGTAATCATATTGGCGGTGCCGCTGGCGTCCACGCTGCGGTCGATTTCCCCGTCGGCACCGACCGTGCCCGGCAGCGGAAGCATGGTCCACAGATTTTGGATTTCCTGCGCCTGCACCGAAATCTGGTTGGCCAGCGAAAAGGTGCCGATCATCAGCGGCATTTCACCGGTGCGGAACCGGTTGACCGCGCTGTAATAGGCTTCGGCGGAATACTCCTGGAAAAACGAGATGAACGATTCATAAACCTCGATTGCCTCTGCCGTATCGAAAATGACCGCGCTGGCATCCTCGTTGAAATAGGTCATGCCGTTCTGCATCAGCAGGGCGGGCAGGATGGTGCCGTTGCTCATACCGCTGGGGATGCCCACCTCCAGCTTTTCCTGGACGATTTTGGGGATCACCGCCCGCATCTCGTCCCAGGTGGACGGCGCCTCAAGACCGAATTCCTCAAGAATGTCGGTGCGCGCAAACATCACCATAAATTCCTGCGTTTCCGGCAGGGCATACGTATGGCCGTTGTAGCGGTAACCGTCGAGCGAGCCTTCCAGGAAGCGGCCGGTAACCTCGTCAAACCCCTCCATCTCCTCGAGCGGCAGCACCGCGCCGCGCACGCCGAGTTCCACCGGCTGATCATGCGCCACGCCGATGACCACATCCGGCCCGCGGCCGGCCATGATGGCCTGGGTCAGGCTGACGTTGACCACCGACAGGTTGACGCCGATTCCCTCCTGCACCGTAAATTCATCCTGCAGCATGTTTTTGATGATCTGCGCCTGGTCACGGCCCATCATCACCCAGACGTCAATCTGCCGGTCGACGCTGCCGTTTTCGTTTGCCAGCGAGTAATCGGCGGCAAACGAGGCGGCAAACAGCTTCGCTTCATGGACAAGCTGCTGCCAAAAGCCGGCATTTTCCTGCGGAGGGGCATAATCGCCCCGGCCCAGATAGATATAATCGATCTCCAGCGGCTTTTCGGTGATGGTGCGCAGCAGCTCCGCCAGCGTGCTGATATCCGACTTGAATACCGACAGACGGCTGGGAATGGTGTCGGGGGATTCCGCCATCCGTTCAAGCAGCTGGGCAAACTGCAGCAGGAAGCTCATCTCCGAACCGCTGCTGCCGGTGAGCCGCTCGATCCGGGTCACCTCGTCCCGGAACGCCTTGGCGACGTTGACAAGCTCGGTGGTCAGCCCCGGTATCTGCGTCTGCAGGGAATAATCCCGCAGCGTGTCCGGCGTGGTTCCGGTGATCATGACGATGCGCCGGTACAGGGTGTTGAGCTGGCTGAGCCGTTCGGACAGGATCCCGTAGGTATATTCAAATTCCCCCATCGAGGCTTCCAGCCGGATGGTGTGCCGGCCTTCGGTGAGATAAAACTGATACGGCTGCTCTCCGCCCAGCTCGAGCACCTGCCAGGACCGGTTATACGGAATCGCCACATCCTGCATCTGGGCAAAGGGGATCTCGCCGTCCACATACACATTGCGGTAGGTGAACAGCCCGCGGGACAGGTTCTGCCGCGCCCGCATGCCGATGACATAATAGCCGTCCTCCGGCACCTCGACCTCCCATTCGATCCATTGCCCGGCGGTTTTCCAGCTTTCCCCGCCGATGGTGTTCAGCAGGATCTGCTGCACGGCGTACGGCTGTGTCACCGGGCTGGAACGGTCATAAATGGGATACAGCGTCGAATCGGATTTATATTCGGCCGTCTCTCCCTCATACGCCTGGAACCAGGCGGTATCGGCTGCGGCCTTTCCGGCGTTTTCCGCCGCATATGTCTCGTAATCCACCGGCTGCTCAGGCTGGTACAGCCGCAGCGAGGCCAGATAGAAACCGTCGTCCTCGTTGACCAGCGTCAGCGTGTGTTCCCCCGCCTCCATATACAGCAGAAACGTATCCGCATACAGATCCCGCAGGGTCATGGTATGCCACTCCATCCGCTGTACCTGGGCGGGACGGATATCGTTGCCGCGGCCGTCCTTGGCGATGGTGAAATCCGCGTTATGCCAAACGTTCTCCAGCCGAAACTGATCCGCCTCGACGAACGGCTTCTCGCCGTCGAGCAGCAGGCCGGCGGATACCACCGCTCCGTTATCGGCATAGGGGAGATACTCCAGTTCGATGGCATACAGCCCGGCCTGGGGGATATCCGCCGTAAACCGGATATTTTCTTCCTCTTCGTCGAGAAGCACCACCCCGGTCTTCCCCTGCTGTTCCTCGAGCAGGGTGCCGTTGGTTTCCCCTTCGGCAGGGGTAAACAGCTTTTCAAAAGAGGAAGTCCCGTCCCGATAGGCGGCAATAGCGTTTTTATAGGCAAAATATGCGGGCGTTTCCTGCTCACCGGTCTCCGCCTGCGCGGGGGGATCCGCGGCGGCATCCTCCGCCGCAACCGGTGCGGAAAACTCCGGCAGGCCGACGAACAGCAGCGTCAAAGCCAAACCTATTGCCAACACTCTGTTTTTCAAGTGGTCTTCCTCCTTTGAAAGGCTGCCGGGTGAACAGACAAGCCGTTCACCCGGCCCGTGGTGTGATTAACCGATCCCTGCCGCTTGCAGAGTATCCTGGCTGCCGATAAAGAACAGCTCATTTTGCCCTGCTTCCATATCCACCGTCACCGAAGTGACACCGGTATACCATTTGTCGGAATAATAGCAGTAGACGTCCGATTCTTCCGGCAGATTCAGCGTCTTTTGCCCCGCCGTACCGGCGTTGATGACGCTGAGCGTGCCGTTGCCGTAATAGGTGTCGTTGCCTTCCGCATACACCGGCACTCCCGCCGTGACCGCCACCGCCCGCAGCAGTTCCGGGGTCAGATTATAGCCGACATAAAACAGCTGGTTGGAGCCGCCCACCTTGACCGCAGCGAGGCCGGGGTCACCGTTCGACAGCGTGCCCAAAACCGACACCCCGTCGCCGGCGGTGATTTTGGTATACGCGTCGTAAACATTCGCGTTGAACGTCTCGGCGCCCGGGAAGCCAAACGCCGTATCCGCGGGCATGGTCAGCGTCTCACTGCCGGTTTTTTCCACAAGCGTATAGTCGAAACCGGTCAGCTCCTTGATCTGATCCGCGGTCAGCTCACCGAAGCCGTTCATCCACATCACCGTGCGGCCGTCCTGCTGCACCTGCGCCTTGAGCGCCTGCAGCTGGCTGTCGGACAGCGAATTGCAGCTGAGCATCACCAGCATCTTCGCGTCCACCTTGCCGTTAATCAAATCATCCAGCAGGTAGTAACCGAAGTTCAATCCGCTTTTGTAAATCGGCACCCGGCTGGACCGGATGAGGTTGATATCCACCGTCCGGTGTGCGCCGTCGAGTGCCATGCCCGCCTCATCCACGATGAAGGCCACATCCACCGCCGAATCGTCGGCCACCTGGTTATATTTGAGATACAGGTCGCTGAGTTCGGCCACTTCCTCCCAGAAGGTCTGGTCATTGAACCACCCCTGAGCGCCGATATCCGCCCACCAGGTGCCGGTGCCGAACACCATCATTTTGGCCATTTCCCGCTGGGTCCCCGAAATCAGTTCCTCCAGATTCCGGAACGGGCTGAAGCCGGTTTCTTCGGTGCGGGACAGATAGGTGCGGTAATCGCTCTCGTCGAACCACATCTTGCCCGCCGCAGCGACCGAAGAGACAATGGACATATAGGACGCAATGCCGCCGGCGGGGGAGCGGTCGTCATACCCGACCGGGCCGCCGATGATGTCCACATCGTCGCACTGGAGCAGGCGGGTGAGATTATAGTGGCCGGACACCGCGCCGAACAGCTCGCAGTGGTAACCGTAAAAGGTGACAAACAGGCTCTTGCCCGCCGTTTCCAGCTTGACCGCCCGGGCCAGCTGTTCGATGCGGTCGCAGGTCAGATCGCAGTAATACAGCGAATAGTCCACAAACTGCTGTTCCTCCGGCTCCAGCAGGAACAGATGCTCGGTGTCGTTGTTCGCCCCCAGCCCCGGGACATTGCGCGGCACCTCCACCGTATCAAAGGTGATGCCGTCGTCCCCCCAGGCTTTTTGCAGGGCGGCTTCGTCATTGTCATAGCGGTACCGGAGCCATTCCCGGAATTTGCGGGTGTTGGCCTCCGATACGTCGGCCCTGCCGTCCCAGAAGCCCTTGTGGAACCATTCACCGGTTTCATTGGCCAAAGGCGTGTACCCGATAATATGGGACGCCAGCATCTCATCCTCAGAAAGGTAGGCAATCATCTCCCGGGTCATGGTCACCGCCTGTTCGATCCAGCCGTCCGAGGCAATGGAGCAGGTTCCCGGCTTGGAGCCGTCCTCATAAACGATATCCTCGCTGTCCGGCAGCCCGTAGAACGAGGCCGACGCCCAGGGGGTATACCGTACGATCAGGTACGCGTCCGGGTAAGCAAAGATAACATCCTCCAGCGCCGTCTTGATGGACGCATACCGGACATTGGGATTGCTGATATTGATGTGTACATCCACGAAGATGTAGTTGGCACCCACCGCCTTCATCTTTTCGTAGGTTTCATAGGTCAGTGTGATATCGCCGCCCATGTGGGAGCCGAAAAAGGCCACCGGCGCGACTTCCTCGCCGTCCACCACCATATAGCTGCGGCCGTTCTCCGATTCAATGGAGGCGGTAATCAAATTGTCCGTATGGGTGTTCTTCGCTTCGGCCGAGTAGATATCCGCCGTGCCGAAAGGCTGCCATTCCTTCGTGCCGTATCCCGTGGGGATCCGTCTGCCGTCGGGAGTCGCCGCAGAGGCAGGCGATGAAGTGTCCCCCGTACTGCCGGGATCGCTGGCCTGAGAGGCAGGCGTGTTTCCGTTGCATCCGCTCAGCACCATAGACGCCAGCATCGATATCGCCAGAGTCAGGCCGAGCATCGCTTTTCCGCATTTCATCAATGTATCCCTGTCCTTTCCGGAGCGGGGACCGCCATCCGGCGGTCCCCTGTGCTTACTCGACTTCCACGATATTCACGTTGTCGATCGCTACCGTGCCGGTGTTCAGTCCGGCGACAAACGCCAAAACATAGTCTTTCACATTCGAGGAGAGGGTTACCGTGGTTTCGGCCGTGCCGAAGTCTCCGGCCACGCCGCCGAAGGTCACCATGCCGACCTGAGTCTGCTCACCGGTCACAGACGATTCCGGACGGAACGTGGCGTAGAAATCGCAGCCGCTCATCTCATCCGTCGCGGAAATTACCTGCCAGTCAAAGGTCAGTTTATAGGTGCGGTAGCTCGGAATCTTCAGAGAAGAGCTCGAGGAGCGCAGCAGCAGGTCATCCTGCGCGTTGGAGGAGAAGGTCAGCGAACTCTTGCCGTCGATCACCTGGCCGCTTTCCTCGGTAATCCCCTGGCTGCCTGAAGCGGTGCCGTCAAAGGTGAGATAGCCCATGTCCCCGTTTTCAAAGGTAACCTCCGGGGCGCCGGGGAATTCCTCCACCTCCGGCATCGAGAAGTTCAGCGTTTCATCGATCTGCGCCTGATACAGAGGCTCGAGGGAATCCAGCGTCGCCACAATGTCCTTGTTATCCCAGAACAGGTTGATCCATATGTTGTTGCTGTCATTTTCCCAGGTACCCCAGCCGTCGGTCATAACCACCGTTGCATTGTCCCGGACAAAATTCAGCACTTCTTTGTGTTCCGCGCTCAGATACTTCTCCGCTTCCGGATTGCCGATCGGGGTGCCGTTCGGATACTTGGTTTTGTCGTTGTTGTTCAGGATCCTGCAGAATTCCGCCGCACCGGCCGGATTCTTTGCGCCGTACACAATCCCCAGCAGGTTGGTCATGCAGGTATACTGACTGCCGCTGGCCTCGAAGTTCGGGCCCGCCGGCAGCGGCACGCAGCCGATGGATTCCTGTGCCATCTGATTCGCGCTCGCCCACACGAACTCAAAGGTGCCCATGGTCATCGCCACATCGCCGTTTTTGAAGTTGGTGGCGCCATAGTTGTTGTCCGGGCAGGCGACGCCGAGGGTGAAGCGCAGTTCCTGCATAAACTCCAGGCTGTCGAGGTACGCCGGCTCTTTCCAGGTGATCTTCACGTCGTCCCCTTCAATCCGCAGGGAAGAAGCGCCGTTGGAGGCGCCGAAGAACGGCAGGCCTGCAAAGCCCCAGAGATCCGTCTCACCGTCGTGATTGCGGTCTTCGGTGGTCGCAACCGCGATGGAGCGGAACGCATCCCAGTTCCAGGATGCGGGATCCTCTTTCCACAGCGTGTACGGATCGTCGCAGCCGCTCGCGCGCAGAATATCCTTGTTATACCAGATCACATAGGGCTGCACCTGCTCGATGCGTGCCGCATAGTGCTTGTTGTTGAACTTATAGTTCTCCGCAATTTTGGGGTAGTTGGTTTCGGCCACATCGATGTAGTCATCCACCGGCTGAAGAATCTCCATTGCGGCGAGTTTGGGCATCTCCGCCCAGCGGCAGTATGCCAGGTCCGGCGAAGTGCCCGAACCGATAAGGGTGATCATGCGGTTTATAAACATCGCGGCCGGATAACGGCGGAAAGAAACCTCGCCGCCGTACTGGCTCTCATAAGCCTTTTTGGCATCGTTAAAATCGGTGCCGTCCTGATCCATATACAGTTCGGTAAAAGACACCACCGAAAGATCCTTGCCGATTGCGGTTTTATCTTCCCCGCCGCTTGTGGGCTTTTCAACGGTGCAGCCGCTGAAGCTGGCCAGCACCGACAGCAGCATCGACGCGCCAAGCGCCAGCCCAAGCCATCGTTTCATTGTCATCTTCCGTCCTTTCCGGGCATCAAGCCACGCTATAAAATTCAGATGGGGTCTCCCGGCCATACCGGCAGATTCCAGCCCTCGATCTCCCGGCGGCTGCCGTAGATATAGAGGAACGTCTTGCCTTTATCCAGCGTTTTGGTGATCGTATCCACCTGTTCATACCAGCGGTTCTCATAATAATCGTACACGTCGCACACCCGCGGGAAATGTACGGTTTTCTCTCCCGGCTCGGTGGTATGGGTAATCATCATCTGCGGGCCGGGGAGGATATAATCCCCGAAATAGCCGTATTCCCGCACGCCGGCCAGACGGGCGATCCGCAGCAGCAGATCCCGGTCCAGCTCAAAGCCGCCGAAAAAGATCGTCTGGTACCCATCCTGACGCTTCATGGCGAAGCCGATTTTACCGGCCGCCTCGCCGATCGTGTACTGCGCGAACGCTTCGGTGTAATCCCCCTGCGCATAAAACAGCGGGTTCGCATCCACTTCGCGGCCGGCGCTGACATTTTTGCAGCCCTCCCACGAGCCGCAAAATGCCATCTGTACCGGCAGCTTGGTGCCCGCAGACGCTTCGCACCGCGCGAGCGTCATTCCGGTCAGCCGCTGCATCTGCGCGGCATCCATGTCGCCGAAGCCGTAAATAAACACCGTTGTCTGTCCCTGCCGGCGGATTTTTTCCAGCGCGCCCTCCCCCTTGGCCCCTTTCAGGCCGGTGGGATTGAGCAGGAACGTGAGTTTGGCGCTGTCCGCCTTGCCGGCCAGCCAGTCGTCGCCGGTATAAAAGCCGACGGCCAGGCCCAGCCGGTAGAACGTCATACGCATGTTGAACGTGGTGTACCCGAATGTGCCGTGCGCGGAGGCGATCCGGTAGACCTCCTCCTCGTCGAGCACCACCGCCACCTCCGGTACAAAGGGGGTGATATGCGGCAGCGTCGCGTCGTACAGCCGCTCCAGATGATGAATCTGTTCCCAGATCGCCGGATGGTAGAACCAGCCCCGGCCGGCCAGATCCATATACCAGGAGGCGCAGCCCCGAATCATCTGGGTGCCCGCTTCGCGCTTATACACCTCGTACAGATCCTCGAAATTATACAGGTTCTGGAACCCGTCCCGGGTATCTCCCGGTTCCCGCCGGTACAGCAGAAATGTGCGGATATCGTTTTCGACAAACCACATTTTATGATGCGCCACCACCGAATCGATGGCACACATGTAGGGACCCGTGCCGCCCAGATCCCGGTCCCAATACCCGATGGGACTGGAAAAGCCGTCAATATCCGGGCATTCGAGCAGACGCTGGAACGCAAAGTGCCCGGACTTCGAGTCGCCGCCCAGCTCATACCAATAGCCATAGAAACACAGCACAATCGTATCGCCGTTTGTCACCCGCTTGACGATACGGGCAAACCCTTTAATCAGATCGGCAATCCGGGTGCTGAGCAGTTCATTGTAATCCACATGAATCTGTTCTTCCGGTTTGGACAGATAATAGGTCGGATAAGGGTTTCTCCCGGTGTTGCCGGGAATCGGCATGGCAATGCGGATGTCCTCGAAATTCAGATCATCCCGGCCATACGCGGCGCGCAGCCGGGCAACATCGCCGCCGTATTTCGCCTGCACATGGGCGCGCAGCGCCTTTTGCGCTGCAGCGCTGACATCACAGCCCCCCTCGCGATAGCCGAAATGAAACCATTCGTCGGACTCGCCGCCGCCGATATGATAGGCCACAATATGGTCGGCATAAACCGGATGCTCCACAAAATACCGGACGAACGCCTCCAGCGCTTCCTCCGCCATTTTCCGCCAGTCTTCCGAAAACACCGAGGTCATGGTGGAGTCAAAATCCGCTTTCACTTCGCCGTCGTCCTGAATATCCGCTTCGTATACCACCATTTCGCCCGGATGGGATTCCTCCCATTTGCGGGCGCTGCTGCCATACTGGCAGACATTGATCCGCACCAGCACCTTGGCGGCCGGATCATGACGCAGGAGCATGTCCAGATACCGGGAAAGATTGTCGATGCTCGGCTGCCGTGCTTCGGGCATGACGCCCATTTTCAAAATCACCGAAAACAGGTGGATGCCGTGCTGGGCAGCCATTTTGAATTCCCGTTCCACGATATCCAGCCGATGTTCGAACAATGTGCAGCCATAGAAAAACACGGGCGCGGTCATCTGCTCATCGATGAACAGACGCGGCATGCCGTTTACAGGACGAACATGAGCCTTGACCATATTGCGGTCACTTCCTCTCCTTGCTTGCTGTTTGCCGGACGCGGGCGCCCGGCCGCGCTGTTCGCCTGCCGATTCCTGCGGCAGGCGAACAGCAGCAGACGGTCGACGTCCTGCCCAGAGATGGCGGGCCGGGGTCGAGCCTGCTTATCTTATCCTTTTAACCGCGGATCTTCCGGCGGCTGAACGTGATGCCCATGATGACCGCAGCCGCGGCCGCCAGGCCGAGCATCAGCGCGGCCGACGAGCTCACACCGGTGGGATCCATCGGCTTCGGCTGATCGGTTTCGCCGCCTTCCCAAGGCTGTTTGCCATTAACCTCAAGGACGGTCAGTTTGATCGGATCGCCGCTTTTGGTCAGACAAGCCAGCGACAGATACGCGCCGTCGGCAAATTCCCGTTCGAGCGCATCGCTGATCTGCACCGGAACACGATCGTCCGCGTCATAGCCGTCCGCCGTGTACAGCGTCTCTCCGTCGATATAGAACCGGATCTTGCCGTTTTCCCGCTTAATCTGGAACGTAAAGGTGGGCGTTTCCGGATCATTGAGATCGATGGTGCGTCCCGCATACGCCATCTGCGGACCCTCGGGGGTCCCTTCGACCTGCGGATTGTGGAACAGCGCCTCCGGGAAGGTAAACTCATCGTCGAACGACCGGTAAATCCGCGCACGGAAACCCGAACCGGTTTCGGTGTTGAGCGGGTTGTAGCCGTCCAGATCACGCGAAAGGATGAACTGCAGGTTGGCTTCGGTCTCCTGTGCCACGACCGGGAAGCTGTCCAGACGGATTTTCCAGGTGACATCCAGATCCTCCGCCGTCAGGTCGATGAGGTCTTTGAGGCCGAAATACGCGCCCTTGGAGCCGGAAGCGCCGGAAATGGTGATGGTGCCGTCCGCGTTGTAAACGACCTCGGTGTTGACCTTGCCCTCAAAAGAATCCTGTTCCGGGCCGATGACCCACTGGTCTTTTTTATAGGAATCCTTGACCGGTGCGGAAACCGTCACCTTAAAGGCAGCGGTTTTGCCCTCGTAGGTCACGGTGATGGTCTGCTCGCCGGCGGTATCCTTGTTGTAGCCGGACACCATCTCGGCGGTTACCGCGCGCTCCTCGGTGGTCTCATCGGCGTAGCTGACCGTGATCACCGCGCCGGTCAGATCCAGTTCCTCACCGATGGTATAGGCGGTTTTCGCCGGGGGCGTCTTGATCGCGATGCCGGAAACCGCCGCTGTCGGCTTGGCACCGACCGTCACCTTAAACGTGGTGGTTTTGCCGCCGACAGTAACGGTGACATCCTGCCCGCCGGCGGTATTCTTGTCATAACCGGACACCATATCGGCGGTCAGATCGACAGTGGCAGAGGTGCCGTCCGCGTACAGCAGCTTGACGCTGCCGCCGGTCACGTCCAGATCCTCACCATAAGCGTAGGTCGTTTTGGTGGGCGCAGAGGCCATCTCGATGCCGGTGAGCGCCACCGGGGTCAGCGGCGCTTCGCCGTTGACCGCCAGAATCTGGGTGGTAAACGGACCATTAGAGGAATTTGTGCCAATGGTCAAATAGCCGGTACCCAGCCCCTTAATCGCGTTGCTGTACTTGAGGTGGCTGTCCCCCGCCGTATCGTAGGTCAGCTGATCGTTAATGTACAGCCGGATGATGCCGTCCACATTCCTGAACCGGAGGGTATAGGTGGTGTCGGCCGAAAAGTCCACATAACCGCCGGCATACATGCTGAGCGCTTCACCATTCAGCCAGGAGTGGTTCAGCCCGAATTTGCCGTTATCCAGGTAGAAACGCGTATGGCAGACGCCATTTCCGTTCTCCGGCTTGGCGGCCGGCAGCTCTTTGGTAAAATAGACACTGATCATCTGGTCCGAATTTGCAAAGGTGGTTTTCAGGTCAATGGTGATATCCAGATCCTCTGCCGTGAAGTCAATGGGAGTGGAGCGGATGGCGTATTCCACCGCTCCCATGGAGAAGGTTTGGGTAGCCGCATCCGTCGTAACACCTTCACTGAACTTCCAGACCTCTTTTTCCTCCACCGCCGCGAGGGCTGTGGAGCTCAGCAGCGACCCCGCGAGCAGCAGAGTTGCGCTGACCGTCGCCAAGAGCTTTTTCATGTTGTGACCTCCTTTTTATAGTTAAGGGTTTTGCGTACAAAATGGATCATGGCCGTTCGCGGCCGGAGATGTCACGCTTTTTTCTTCTTGATCACCAGGAAGTACACCGCGACTCCGGCACCGGCCAGCACCACAACCACGCCGACCACAATCAGCGCGATCACACCGCCGCTCAGCCCGCCGGAACCGTCCGGTTCGCCGCCGGTCGAAGCGGTATCCCCTCCGGAAGACCCGGTTCCCGCTGCGGAGCTTTCCTCGGCCGGTTTGCTGCTGGACCCACTCGAATCGGACTCGTCCGGCGTGCTTTCCGCCGCGGACTCATCCCCCGAATTCGGATCGGTCGATTCCGGTTCGGAGGTTGCCGGCGGGTCGGTGGGCTCACTTTCGCTGTAGGAGCCGGGGGCGGTACCGTCAGCCGACTCCTCTACAGCCGCCGCGCCGTTGATCGTCTTGATGGTGAACGCCGCCGGCGCGTAATTGCCGTCCTTGAACACCATCTGCAGATACCATTTGCCATCGGTAGCCGCCGCGATGTCATCCACGAAGCTCCACTTATTCTCATTGTTGATCCGCTTGTCGTTGATGAACACATCGTAGCCGTCGTCGGTGCTGTTGCGCTTGACCGAGAATTTGACGTTGGTCCAGGACGCTTCGGCCGTGCCCTCAAAATAGTGGCCGGGATCATAGGAGCTCTTGCCCACCCGGATCATCTTGCGGCTGGTGTCCCAGTTGTTGACCAGCCCCTCCGCACACACGATGGTGTTTGGCTGATCGCTCGGCCGCAGCATCAGCATGAAGCCGGGATGCTCGCTGTCCGCATACAGGGAGTCGGTAAGCGGCGCAGAGGAAAACCCGATGCTCAGATACTGATCCGCACACGGCGTGTATTTATCCAGCGAAAAGGTCACCTCAAAGTCGGACAGATCCACCGGCACCTCGCATATCACCGCGCAGCCGCCGGGTTCCTTATTGGACTTAAAGTCGCTGGTGACGGTCAGCCGCCCTTTCTGAGCGGTGGCGATGGTGCGGTTAGGCGCGACCTCGTCCTGGATCGCATGCCACTGCGACAGGGACGGCACCGACGCGGCGGAAGCCGGAAGCGCGCAAAGGCTTCCCAGCAGCGCCAGCGATGCGGCGATGGACAACAGCTTCTTCATGTTGATTCCTCCTGACAATATATAACGGACTGTAAAGTTAAATGAAAGTTGAGGACCCGTCAGCCCTTCTGGTACAAT
>USCI01000031.1 GCA_900553255.1 uncultured Oscillospiraceae bacterium
GTGCACTATTTTTTGCAAAACGACTTTTTTGACAGTCTGAGGCGTCCGCTTATCGCGGACGCCTTTTGGCCGTCTTATCCCGGGATTATTCCTGCTTGGGCTCGCCGCCCTCTGCTGCGGCCTCCGGCTGCAGCTCCTCATCGACATCGTCGCAGCAGCAGTCATCACAATAGCAGTCATCCATCTCACAGTCAAAATCATCGTTATACGCACTCAGTGCTTTCCGGCGCGCCTTCGCACGCAGCACCAGAACCGCCAGCGTGGTCAGCGCCGCCACAACGGCCGCCAGCACGATCACCAGGGTCAGCTTGGACGATTTTCGCTCTTTCATCTATACGTTCCTTCCTTTCTTCCGAACAGCGTACAGGACCAGCCGGGACACGGACCGCCCCGTTTCTCCCCAGCGGGCGGCGGGCCCGCGCCAAACCTCCGTTGCTCCGGTCTTAGCATTTCCACAAGATAGGTTTATCATACCGCAATCCTCCGCATAAGTCAAGGAATTGCCGGCCGGGAATCCGGCAAAATCCCCGGTTTTCCGGTGTAAATTTGTAAATAATTTTTGACGTTTGGCAAAGGGGTACCGACAACTGTCGGTATTTCCTCTGCGAGCATCAGGTAAAATAAAACCCGTACACACAGAGGAGTGATAAAATAAAACGGAATATAGCCGGCCCCCGCATCCGAGCGGCACGTGCCCTGCACAATCCGAAGCTGACGCAGGACGAGCTTGTCGCCTTTTCCCGTGTCCTGCGGGTATCGACGGCTTGGCTACTGGGTGAAACCAGCGATCCTACGGAGGGGGCAGCATACTCCCGCGCGGCTGGCGCCGAAACCGGAAAAATACCCCTGTTCTATCGGACAGGACGCAAAAGCCGGAGGCTGTCCAGGAGGTGCCATGAAAGCTCGGATATTTTTTCGCCACAACAGCAAAACCGCACAGCCGTCATGGCTGCGCGGTTTTATGCTTTATTCGCCGGTGATACCGCTCGTTTCGATACCCTGCATGAACTGCTTCTGCAGGAACATATAGATCACAAAGATCGGAAGCACCGTCAGTGTAACGGCGGCCATCATGGTCGCATCGGTATACAGGTTCTCCAGCCCCGCTCCCGACGAGGTAAGATCCCCCGAGCTGCTGTTGGTGATCAGGTTGCTGAGTGTGGGCAGAACCAGCGAAAGGTAATACTTCGACTGCTCCTGCAGATAGAGCGTCGGCTCGAAAAAGTCGTTCCAGTGCCACACCATGCTAAGCACGATACACACCAGCACCGAAGAGCGCGAGGTCGGGAAGGCTATGCGGAAATAGCCCCTGATGGCACCGCAGCCGTCAATATACGCCGCCTCCTCGAGCGATTTGGGCAGCGACAGGAAGAACTGCCGGAAGATAAAAATGAACAGCGCACCCTTGAGCCCGAAGCCGAAAAAGGTCGGCAGGATGACCGGCAGCTGGGTCCCGATCCATCCGAGGTTGGAAAACAGGATGTACAGCGGCACGATGATGGTCTGGGTCGGCACGATCATCGACAGCAGCAGCGCACCGAAGAAAAAGTTCTTGCCCCGGAAGTTATAACGCGCAAAGCCATAGCCGATAAATGCACACGACAGCACGTGACCCACGGTGCACAGCGTGACCGCAATCACCGTATTGAGCAGGCGGCGCGGATAGTTCAGCACCTGGAACGCCAGCTTATAGTTGGACAGGTCAATCGTATTGAGCAGCCAGGTCACCGTCACGTCGTCGAGGTCCTGCTGACTCTTGAACGAGGTGACCAGCATATACAAAAACGGGTACAGGAACACGAACACCAGGTCGAGCAGCAGCAGATACATGCACAGGGTCAGCAGCCGGCGGAAATTCACATATCGCCGCAAACGCGCAAGAGGGGTTTTGGCGGCAGACTGCGGAAGCGCCTTCATGGCCGCTTTATGTGCCTTCGCCGCGGCCTTTGCCTGCGCTTTTTCCAGCTTTGCCTGCGCCTTTTCGTTGTTTTTCATGCTACACCCCTCCTTTTACGACGCCGAGCGCTTGATAAACGGCCGCATGACCAGGAAGGCCACACCGACCACCAGGAATATATAGAGGAAAAATACCCAGCCCATCGCCGACGCGTATTCAAACCCGGACAGGGTGCCGTACGAGGTCTTGAAGGCGGTGGTGGTGATATAGTCGATCATCGGGCTGTCCTGCGCAAAAAGCGCAATGGCCGTATACACGATGTTCAGCAGGATGATCGGGGACAGCATCGGCAGCGTGATTTTCCACAGCATCTCCCACTCGGTCGCGGAATCCACCCGCGCCGATTCATACAGCGACTGCGGGATCTTCTGGATGCCGGCGAGGAACAGGATGATCTGCACGCCCGACTGCCACATCACGGTGGTGATCCGGGACAGAAATTCCGACACGGTCTGGGATAGGTCCTCTCCCAGATAGGAGGCGATCTCCGGCGTCAGGATAATGCCGCGCACCGCGCTCATTGCATCCTCGCTGACCCCCTGGCCCAGAATCTGCTCGAGAATATACCCGGTGCCCAGCAGCACCGGCAGGAAAAAGGCCGAGCGGAAAAAGCCCCGCGCCTTGATATCCCGGCTGAGCATGATCGCGATGATCAGCGAAAACACAATGATCATCGGCCCATTGTAGAACGTCTCCTTCGTGACCTGCTGGAGGCAGTAAATAAAATTAATGTCCGACAAAAACGCGTTTTTATAGTTCTCGATGCCCACAAAGTTCATCTTCAGCTGCTGGATATTCGCCCCGTCGGTAAAGCTGAGGATCAGCGAAAACAGCAGCGGGAAAAACAGCAGGAAGATCGAAGCGAACAGCCACGGCGACAAAAACACATAGCCGGTCAGCTGTCGCCGGCGCTCAAAGGTCATCATCGACCGGCGCGGCTTTTTCTCCCGGGGCGCGGCCTTGACCGCAGTTTCCGTTTTCATTACCGGCCACCTCCCGTTACCACGTAGTCGAGCGCCGGCACCGTCACACCATCGGCCGTATAGGCTTCTTCCGTATAGTTGATGATCACGCTCATGCCGTTTTCGTAGGTGACCTTCACCACGTCCCCGGCCAGCTTTTCATGCCTGACCATCGGCTGATCCCATACCTCCGACAGCCGCTCGTTAAACTCGTTGCCGATCTCCAGCACCGTGTCCTTCCACACCGCATATTCCGACGAGAACAGCTCGTTATAGCTCGAGTTGTTGAGCACAATCGGGTTTTCGGCGGTCAGCAGGAAATACGGCGCGCTGCCGTATTCAATCCAGCGCAGCTTCTGCTGGGTCAGGTCATACGCCTGATTGCCCGGCACCGAGGTGTAGTCAATATAGCCGTGCACCACCATCTGGAAAAACGGCACCGATTCGTCGTTGACAAAATAGCGGGAATCCTTGTCCGGGATGTCGCTCAGGCGCGATGCGTACGGCAGCACATAGCTGCTGCCGCCGGTGACCGCGATTTTGCCCAGCTGCTCCCTGGCAAGCGCGAGTCCCTCCACATAGCTCTGCAGCGCCTGCTCACGGCTGGTGGGCAGGTCGTTGCTGTAGTCGTACATCACCGTGCTGCCGATGGCATCGAAGCTGATCGAGCCGCCCTGAGCAAAGTCCAGTCCGGAGAGGGCCGCCTGGGTCTGCTGGACAAAGGTTTTCACCGGGTTGAGGATAAACCGGTTGTCGATGGTGATGACCCTGCCGGTCGAGGACCGGTTGACGTCATTGCGCGAGTTGAAGCTGCCGGTGCTTTTGTTGGCGTTAAGAAAGTCCATGTTGAGATACAGGTCGATAGACTCTCCCTTACAGAACGCCATAAGCCGTTCGAGGGCGGAATTCCCGCCGAGTCTGCGCTCCGCCTTCGGGGCGGTCGGCAGGGTGTCATAGCCGCCCTTGCCCCAGGCGAGCAGCTTGATCTGCAGGTCGTCAAGCCCGCCGGCCTTCAGCTCCTGTGCGATCGTCTGTGCATCGCTGTAGCTGGTCGCGGTGATAAACTTATCGAAGAAGAAGCCGCGCTCGGTCGCGCCCATGAAAAGATCGACCGCCATCGGCACTCCATCGGCGGTAACGCTCTTGGACAGCAGACCGTTTTCCACCAGATACTCGCGGTAGCTGACCGCCATGCCGCTGTAATCGTTGTGCTCGTCGTCAAGCAGGAAATATTTCACCGCATGGTCACCGGGGTTTTTGTATTCCGCTATGGTGGTATATTCCTTGTCGTTCACCGTGTGGGTAGCGTAGGTACGGTAGTCGATCTGGAAATACGCCCGGTTGAGATTCGCGACCTGGTAGCCGCCCAGCGCGACATTCAGGCTCATATCCCCGGCGCCCTCGGTCACCGCCGCGAGCATCGCGCCGTCATGATGGCGGATGCCGTACACCGGCAGCATCACGTTATAGATATTCTGTTCCTTATTCTGGTCGATCAGCTCGATGTCCTGCGTGTTGGCGCCGTAAAGCGGGAGAGACTGCAGGGTGGTGTTCGGCAGGTCGTAGCCCTTGAAGTGGATCAGCGTACCGGAGCCATCCGGCACCAGCATATAGCCGTCCTCCGTGGACAGCGCCGCACCAAACGCCGGCATGATGGTAAGGCTCACCAGCATATTGCCGTTGTTTTCCTGAATACCGTCAGCCGGTACCGCGCAGTTCAGGCCGTCCTCGTCCAGCCAGATCTCCAGCCGTAAAGCAACGTCGGTCCCGCCCGCGCGGGCAACCGAGACGTCAAGGGTAACCTTGCCCTCCCCGTTCTGGTAGGTCGGGGTCACCGTATATTTCGCCGTGCCACCGCCCGCATCGGTGATGTTGTACTGGGTCAGGTTTCCGCTTTCCGAGGCCACGCGCACGGTCATGAGGTTGGTGAGGAAATTCCTCCTGGATTCCGCCTCCTCACCATAGTAAGCCGCGCTGACCGCGTTGGACCACACCTTGCCGGAGCGCTTATCGGTGACATACACGTCGGCGTTTTCCTCGTCGTATTCCATGAGGAAATTGTCGTTTTCCCCGACCGCCGTCAGCCCCGTCTCCGGCTTCGCGCCGGCGGAAATCTCGCCGGTGCCGGAGGCTTCCTCACCCTCGGTAAGGGTCACCTGATCCGCCACCGTCGGCAGCGCCGCCGCCGTATGCAGGACCATCGCCCCGGCCAGCAGCGCAAGCAGCAGGCAGCGCATACGGGAGGTTTTTCGATTCTTCATCGCTGAACCTACCCCCTTTCCTTAATGAATATACTTGAGGTCGATTTCTTCCCACAATCCGGTAAAGAAGGTGATCAGCTGCGCCGTCAGGCTGATCAGCAGGATGGCCACCGCAAGGATGATCACCATGAACGCCAGCGCGATGATCGCCACAAGCACCGTTTTCAGGAAGCCGTAATCGTTGAGCTTTTTGAGCGAAAGGAACAGCAGCAGCAGAACCCAGACCACCAGCCCTGTACGCAGGAAGGTATACACGCCCTGCTCCGAGGTGCTCAGGATGTGGGAGAGCGCCGCCAGGATCGGCGTGAACACGATATAGGGGGTGAGACTGTAGCAGGAGGCGATAAAAATTTCCGGCAGCTTGCTTTCCCCGCTCATAATCGAGGTGATGCCGAAGGAGGCCACCACCCAGGTAATCAGCGGCACGCCGATGATGCCGCACTCCAGCAGGAGGTTCGCGTCGATCGCTTCCTTTTCCTGCAGCTGGAAGCTGACGATGAACACATACAGGTAATTGACGAAAAACGCCAGAAGCAGCAGCACCACCGCCGGGATCAGCGCCCTTTTCTTTTCCCGTTCCCGTTTGATAACGTCCAGCGAATCAATCGGATGGAACAGGGTGGTCAGCGCCAGAGCGAACGGATTCATTTTTTATCCCCCCCGTAGTAGTACTGGTCCAAAACCTTCCGGGCGAGCTTCTTGAGGAAGAAGAACAGGAAGATCGCCCCGCCGATAATCACCACCGCAATCAGCACCACCAGGAAGAAGTGCTCCCGCAGCACCTCATAGCGGTAATCGTCAAACGCTGTGGAATACCCCGCCCTATCCTTGGCCAGCTCAAAATACGTCATCGCGCCCTCAAGGTCGCCGAGCTTATACAGCGAAAGGGCCAGGCCGCGGTTGGCCAGCGGGTAGTTAACATCGATGGCGGCGACCCCCCTGCCATTTTTCATAGGCTGCGTCATAGTCGCCGGCGGCGTACAGCGAGACAGCCGCTTCCACCTCGGTAAAGAACTGGGTAGGGGTGAACACATGGATATAACCGGTGCTCTGGTCGAGCACGAACACCTGGCCGGCGCTGTTCTGTGCGAGGCCGACCGGCAGCACAAATTTCCCCTGCTTATTGCCGATCCCGCCGAAGGCGGTGAGCATATTGCCCTCCTGATCGTACTGGTAGACCTTGCCGCCCTTCTGCTCGAGCACGCTGACAATCCCTTCGGCGTTGACCGCGATATCCACGTAGTTCGGCGACGTGGTGAAGCCGTCCGTGTCATAGATGGTTTCGGCAATATAATCTTCCGGATACAGGTTCTTGCCCGCGGAGTTGATCTTGCGGATCTGGGCGGAATCGGTCGCCGCCACCGCATAAATCATGCCGTCATCCGCGATGACGAAGTTATTGTAGGGAGGCGGGTCAACTGTGGCGATGCGGCGCTTCATCTCCTCCGACGCAAACAGCCGGATGAGGGTGCGCATCAGGTCGAAGCCCACCTCATTGGCGCCGACGTAGCCCTTGAACTCGTTATACGCATCGATCATCATGAACTGCTGTCCCTTGATCATATACAGGTAGCCCTGGTCGCTCAGGAAGATCTTGCGCACGGCAAAGTCGGAGGATTCGTCGATCATATCGGTTTCCGGCCTGACAAATTCCTCGATATACGCCCCGGAGGCGTCGGTATGCACAATCCGCTGGTTGCCGGTGTCGGCAATGAACAGGTGGCCATAATCGTCCACGAATACGCCCTGCGGATTGTTCAGGCGCCCTTCATCGGTGTAGGCAGCGACGAACTGGAGGTTTTTATCCAGCTTGACAATGCGGTTGTTGCCGGAATCGGCGATGTATATGTTGTCTTCGCCGTCGATAAAGATATCCTGCGGATCCTTGAGGGTGCCCCCCTCGGCGCCGAGATACCTGACCACACCGCTGACCTGGTAGGCGAGCGGCGTGGCGAGCTGATCGCCCTTGGAGTCGATGATATAGTCGGTGTCGGCCGCCGAGGCGAACATCCCGCAGGTGAGGGTAAGCGCCAGGCCGGCCGCCGTGAGGCCGCGCAGTAGTTTTTTCATATACACAGCCCCCTTACGCTTTGATGCCGGAGTAGCTCATGGTGGACAGTACCTTCGACTGCATGACCGTATAGATCAGCACCGTGGGCAGGGTCATGACGAAGGTCGAGGCCGCCATCGAGCCGGCGGTCGCCAGCGACGCGGCACCCGGGCCGCCCGCGATCGACTGAATCGCCAGCGGCAGGGTCTTCATGGCGTCGGAGTTGGTGAACACCAGCGGCGAAAAATAGTCGTTCCAGTTGGACACAAACGAGAACACCACCAGCGTCGCCCACGCCGGGCGCACATACGGCATGACAATCTTCCAGAACAGCTGCCATTCGTTCGCGCCGTCGAGCCGCGCCGCTTCCAGATACGCATCCGGCATCTGCTCGAGGAACTGCTTGACCAGGAACATATTGAACGCTACCGCGATTTTCGGCAGGATCAGCGCCCAGTACGTATTGATCAGCCCAAGATTCTTGACGATCATATAATTCGGGATCTGGGTGACGTGCGCGGAAAACATCAGCGCGACCAGGATCAGGTTAAAGATCAGGTTCGAGCCGCGGGGATGGTGCTTGACCATGCCGTAGGCCGCCATCGCCGAAACGATAACGGTCAGCACCACCGTCACCGCCGAGGTGAACAGCGAGTTGAAGATCGCGCGGCTGAACGGCACGGTGGTGTTGTCCAGCGCGGCAAACAGGTCGCCGAAGTTGGACATGGTTGGGTTACGCACAAAAAAGCGCGGTGGATAGAGGAACAGCTCATCCATCGGCTTGAACGCCGTGGAGATAACATAAATCAACGGCAGCGCGGTAAAGCACACGAACAGCCCCAGAAACACATACAGCAGGATCTGCGGGATGTTGACAAAAAACAGGTGCTTTCCGCGGAAACGCACGCTGAAGCCTTTTACAGCAGCCATTGGCGGATTCATCCTTTCCTGACAGAATTTCCGTTCACAGGCCCCGCCGGGCGGGACCGTCCATACACCTTAAGCAGCGGCGCACTAGTCTTTCTCCGAGAACACCCGCATAAAGATGCGGCCGAGCACAAAGGTGATCAGGAACAGGATGATGGCCACCGCGGACGCATAGCCCATCTCAAAACGGATGAAAGCGTAGTCGTACAGATGCGCGACGATGGTGTGTGCCGCATAGTCCGGGCTGGGCAGGCCGGCGACCGACACCGCGATGTCGAACACGCCGAACGCACCGACCGCCGCGTTGATCGCGCCGAAGAGCAGCTGCGGCTTCATCTGCGGCAGGGTGATGTAAATCAGCTCCTGGAACCGGTTGCGGATACCGTCGATCATCCCCGCCTCGTTAATCTCCTGCGGCAGGTTCTGAAGCCCTGCCAGGAAGGTCAGGAAGCCGGTGCCCATGCTCATCCAGATCGAAATCAGGATGATGACCGGCAGCACGGTGTTGACGTCCTGGGTCCACTGGATGGGTTCGGAGATGATGCCGAGGTTAATCAGCGTGTTGTTGATCAGGCCGTAGCGGTCGGAGGAGAAAAAGTACAGCCACACCGTGCTCAGCGCCACGCCGCTGGTGATCGACGGCGCGTAAAACGCCAGCGAAAACAGGTTGCGCGCCTTGAGGTTGTTGATCAGCCAGGCCATCACGAACGAGCCGAGAAACCCGATCGGGCCGGAAATAAAGGCAAACACCAGCGTGTTTTTCAGCGCGATGAGAAACTCCGCGTCGTCCAGGATCAGCAGGCGGTAGTTGGTGATCCCGATGAAATCCGGGCTCTCGATCATGTTGTAGTTGGTGAAGCTCAGCCCGAAGGAAATAAACACCGGCAGAATAATAAACAGTACGAAAAGGATCAGAAACGGCATCATGAACGCGTAGCCGACCCAGGTTTTGCGTTTGATATGAAAGCGTTTTGCAGCAGCCACCGGACAGACACCCCTTTCTATTTCACGTTATAGCTTTCCTGACGGCGCTGGAGCTCCTTGTTGACGTCCTTGACCGCCTGCTCAAGCGAGTCGCGGATATCCATGGTGTTGGACACGCATACCCGGTTGAACGCGTTGAGCAGGTGGCGGGAGGTGAAGTAGCCGCCGAGCACCGCCGGCGTCTGGTCAATCTGGGACAGGCAGTCCCGGATGACCTCGAGGTCGTCGAGCGGCCAGGCCATCGCCTCGTACACCGTCTGGTTGGCGCTGTTCCAGCGGGCGGTCTCGCCCAGCTGTGCCTCGATTTCGTTGCCGAACTGCGCCTGCACCGAGTCGCTCATCCACCATTTCAGGAATTCCCAGCAGGCGTCCGGGTCATCGGTCTGCGACAGGATCATGTTGGCGGTCTGCAGGGCGGCGCCCTGCGAATGGTTGATGGTGCCGTCCTCCTGCACATGCCCGGGCAGCACCGCAATCGACCAGCGGCCGTTGATTTCCGGCGCGGCTGCCTTGAGCTGCATGTACATCGAGAAATCCGCCACGCCGATCGGGATCTCGCCGGTGCGGAACCGGTTGAAGAAGTTCGCCTCCAGCGGTACGCCGTATACCGTGAACAGCTCACAGATTTCCTTGAACGCCTGGTAGGCTTCCGGCGTATCCAGGCCGGAGGCGGTCAGGTCCTCGTTGTAGTACGAGGCGCCGTTCTGGTAGATCAGCGGGTCAAAATCCTTCGGATAGTAAAACTCCATGTTGTTCTGGAACAGCACCGGGATGACGCGGTTGTACAGATCCTCCCAGGTTTCCGGCACCGCCAGGCCGAGATTTGCAAAAATATCGGTGCGGTAGAACAGCGCTTTGAAATTGATGGTTTCCGGCAGGCCGTATACGCCGTCCCCATAGGTCACCGGCAGGAACAGCTTTTCGTTGTAATCCTTCCGTACCTCCTCAAAATCGTCGAATTGCCGCAGGTCCACCACCGCGTTGCGGATGGCAAATTCCGCGATCGATTCACCCGGCGTGGCCATCGCGATATCCGGTGCAAGCCCGGAGGACACCGCGAGCAGCAGCGCGTTCGCGCTGCCGGAGTTGAGCTGGCCGGACGGCACCACATGCAGGTTGATGCCGATGCCGGTCTGCGGCGTGAAATCCTCGTCGGCGAGCTGCTTGGTCAGGGTGCCCCAGTCCTTGCCGCGTGCAATCCACACATCGAGCGTCTTGGTTACCTCCATATCGCCGGAGGTGACGCCGATCTGGTTATAGTCGCGGGTAAAGCTGTTGATGAAGTTGACGATTCCGCCCTGGAGCCGGCGCCAGAAGCCGCCCTGCGGCTCGTCGGGCACCGCCTCGGTCGGCAGCAGCTCGATATAGTCGAGGGTCAGCGCCTGCTCCTTAAGCGAGCTCAGGTTGTCGCCATACACCGACAGCACGTTGTTCAGATCCTCGATGCGGGTGGGAATATAGTATACATCCCTTACCAGCTCCTGCATCTGCTCGCGCAGCTGGTTGAACTGGCTGTACAGGCTCGGCGTGGTACCGCCGGATATGCGGCTGATGGTGTCCATGTACGACTGCACATTGGCAATCAGCTGATTGAGGGTATCGGTCAGGCCGGGGATGCGCGCCTCCAGCTGGTAGTCATAGTTGGGGTCCGGGTTCTGGCCGGTAATCATCACAATCTGCAGGATCAGATCGGACAGCGTCTCGGAGTCCTCCTGAATCGCATGGATCATTTCGGTCATTTCGCCCTGCTTGGCGGTCATGGTCAGGGTGTGATCCCCCGCCTCCAGATACACATAATAGGGCTGCCCGTCCTCCGCCGTCAGCGTTTCGGTGCGCCAGTTCCGGTTATAGGAAAACCGCAGGTCCTTGAACTCCTCATACGGCACCCCACCGTCAATCTCCAGCCGCCGGTAGGACGGCAGGCCGTAGCGGAAATTCTGCCGCAGCCGGAGCACGATCTTATACAGGCCGCTCTCCTCCGCGTGGAACTCCCAGGTGATCGACGCGTTGTCGGTCTGCCAGTTGGTGCCGCCGATGGTGTTCATCTTCACCTTGCCCAGCTCCGACGGCCAGCACGACGGGTCGGAATCCCCCAGCTGACGGATGACGCTGTGGCTCTTGGATACGGTGTCGCTTTCCGCCTCGATGCGGATCGGCGTATTCGCAGTGGTATAGCCCGCCGCCTGGTACTCCGCGAGCACCTCGGCGTAGGTCTTGGCGGCCTCCGGCACATAAAACTCCAGATACTCGAGCAGCATCGGGTCGTCCACCATCGTCAGGCGCAGGGTGTGCTCCCCGGCCGAGAGGTACCACTCCAGCGGGTCGGGATACATGCCCTCCGCGTCGTAGACGTCGGTCGTGCGCCAGCGGTATACCTGCTCGACGTTGGGCTTGACCTCGTCGCCGAAGTTATTCGTCAGCGGCTCGCCCACATCCCGCCATTCACGCTGGAACTGCAGGTTGCTCGCTTCCTCAAAGGGCGATTCTCCGTCCAGCGTGAGCGCGCGCATAATGTCGGTCGTGGTCGAGCCCACCGGCATATAGCTCACCCGCAGTGCGTAAAGGCCCGCTGTCTCCACCGTGAAGGTGAACTCCAGGTAGTCGTTCTCCTCTTCCCAGCGCAGGACGTTGTCGCGCCCCTCCGCACTCTCGGGCGTAATCTCCAACTCGGAGCCGGTGAGATGGCCGGCGTCAATCCGGATGGTTCCGCTGCCGGCCGTATACCCCTGTTCGGCATATTCCCGCTGGATCGCCTCATAGTTCTTCTGGCTGTAATCGCCGGCTTCCACCACCGCGCCCGAGCCGCCCTCTTCCTCAAGGCGCTCGTGCAGCGTCTGCCCCACCGCAAGCGACGGCAGCGCCGGGAACGACGCCAGCATGGCGGCGGCACAGGCCAGCGAAAGCAGCGTTTTGGCCGATTTGCGGAATTTCATGGAATGTCTTCCCCCATATCCTTTGTAAATTCAGCGCGCAGCCCCGGGCCTTTGCGCCTTGATGTGGTATCGGACCGCGAAGCCCCGCTCCGCAGGGAAAAAGCGGCCGCATCCCGCAGGATGCGGCGACCCGGCCGGACGGCGTCCGACTGCCCATTTTTGCCCGCAGCCGGCGGCCGCGGACACTTCCTGTCGAAAACGTGCCGAAAACAGGGCGGTTTTGTCCAAACTTCCCTGTCCATCGAAATAGTAGCACAAAGCGCCATGCGGATAAAGGGGTTTTTGACCACATTGCACAAATGCGCATAATTTTCGCAATTTTGGCTAGATTCCCTCCCGGTATTATCCAGTATTGGCTGTTTTTCCTACAGGTAAGGCTTCCGGTCAAAAATCTGCAATCTTGTCAACTTCTACAAGCACAAACACAACAATAGAGATTGTATTCCTCATACCATATTTCCTATACTTAATTACATAAGATGCGGTTTTTTCGGCATTTCCGCAAAGAGACGGAGGAGGAAAGCGGATGACGGCAACAGAAAACGTCCCGCGCGACTGCGAAAACATCACCACTTTTGCGGTGGCGGATTTCGGTGCTGCGGGTGACGGCGTCACCAACGACTATGCGGCAATCCACGCCGCGCTGGAGGCTGCGAGGGCCTGTCCCGGAAAAACGGTTGTGCAGTTTGCACCAAACGCGGTCTACCGGCTTTGTGCGCCGGAAGGGGTGCGCACCGGAATCGAGCTGTTCCACTTCACCGACCTCACCCTGCTCGGGGACAACACGACGCTGGTTTTCGAGCGGCTGTTCACCTATATCGACATCCAGTACAGCCGCCGCATCCGGATCCAGGGGCTTAATCTGAAGCTATGGCGGCCGCCGTACACGGTGGCGGAATTCCTGGAGGCGGACTACGCCGCCCGCACGGCGCTCATCCGCACGCGGGACCCGCTCGGGATCACCGGGCACTGGCGTTCCCCCACCGACGCGAATTTCGGCCTGCCGATGATCGACGAAGCACGGCTGCATATGTTTTTCCGTGACATCGACGTGGTGGACGCGGAAAAACATCTTTACCGGCTGCATTTCACCGCGGGCGGCGATATGATCGACGACCGGCTGCACATGGTGATGGAGCGCGGATGCGGCTTCCTGACCCCGATGCCGGAGGTCGGGCAGCGCAACGTCAACGCGTTTCTGACCACCCACACGGAAGACCTTACCCTGTGGGACGTCAACCTGTGGAGCGCGTCCTATTTCAATTTCCACATGCGGTACAACACCGGTGAATTCCTCCTGCACCACGTCTGCCTGACGCCGGAGCCGGGACAGCCGGGCGAGATGGTCGCCTGGCGGGACGGGTTCCATATCAAGGACAACCGCGCGCATTTCACCTGGGAGGACTGCGTCATCGAAAAGATCTTTGACGACGCGTTCAACCTCTCCTGCTCGCTGATGCGGGTGAACAAGGTGTATTCGCCCTATGAATTCAACCTGTGGTGCGTGGACCTGAACGGGCATTATCCGCCCGCGCTGCTGCCGGGGGACGAGCTGCTGCTGACCAACGAACGCACCGGCGCACTGCTCGGCCGGATCCCGATCGCCGAAGTGCTGCGGCAGGACGGCGAGGGCACCCGGGTGCGGGTGGACGTGCCGCTACCGCTGGATATGGAAAACGACGTTTATGCCGCCTGCACCACCCTCGCACAGCCGGGGGCGACGATACGCCGCTGCCGCGTCGACGGGTCGTTCCGGTTCCGCGGCTGCGTACGCATCTACGATTCGGATTTCACCGTCACCCACGCCTGGCTCGAAAACGAGCCGATCTTTGAGGGGCCGGTGCCGAAGGATCAGCTGTACAGAAACTGCACCTTCCGCGGCGCCAAGCCGGGCATGAAATTTTTCTCGTTCGGGGCGGTGTCGCTGTCCGGCGTCAAGCCGGAGCTGAAGTGCGAAAACGTGGTATTCCAGGACTGTGACGTCCGTCCGGAGGACTTTTTCATCCGCCCGGGCAACGAGCTGAAGCTCGTGCGGGACGGCCAGGTGTATTTTGAAACGAAGTGAGGAGGGCAAGGCCATGTTTCCGTATGCGTTTGCCAAGATCCGGCAGCATCAGCCCGCTGTGCGGCGGCTGCCGGAAACCGACCGCGGCGCGGTGCGCGGCGTGATGCTGTCCTCCATCCCCTACCACGGTAAACCGACCGAGGTGTTCGCCTACATTGGCTACCCGGCCGGTGCCGGGCCGCATAAACCCGTGCCCGGCGTGGTGCTGGTGCACGGCGGCGGGGGCTCCGCCTTCCCGCAGTGGGTCGAGCGGTGGAACCGGCGGGGATATGCCGCGATTGCCCTGGATCTGGAAGGGCACATCCCGGACGATCCGAACGAATGCGCCATCGTGCTGCACACCCATGAGACGGCCGGCCCGTGCCGGCGGGACGATTTTTCGGATGTGGTGGGCGATTCCCCCGAGGCGCCGGAGGATCAGTGGTTTACCCACGCGCTCGCGGCGATTTTCGCGGGACATGCGGTACTCAGGAACGACCCCTGCGTGCGCACGGAGCAGATCGGCATCTGCGGGATCTCGTGGGGCGGGATCCTGACCTCGATGGCCATCTGCGCAGACGACTATGCCTTCGCGGTGCCGATTTACGGCTGCGCGCATCTGGCGGAGGGCGGCACCTATCTGGCCGACTGGTACCAGAAGCCGCAGATGGCCGCCTGGGACTGGTCGGACTGGCTGTCCGGGGTCAAAATCCCGGTGCTGTGGCAGTGCGGAACCGACGACGTGCATTTTTCCCCGCTGTCCCTTTCCCTGTGCTGCCGCGACGTGACCGGCTCGGTACTCTCGCTGGTGCCGGGCATGGAGCACGGGCACGGCGCGTGGGACCGGCAGGAGGCGTATGCGTTTGCGGACAGCGTGTGCTTTGGGTCGCCGGGGCTCGTCGACGTGATGAACCACCCGTGCGCATGGGAGCATTTCTGTGAGTTCCGCGGGCCATACGAAATGCTGCCGGTGAAGGTGGAAACGGTATACGCGATGGACGGCCTGCGGTACGACCGGGCGGCGCGCGCCTGTCTGACCGAATGGGCGACCGTACCGCGGCGCGGCGGACCGGGCGAAGGGGTCAGCGGCAGCTTTGTGCCGGTGGACGTTCCCTACGGCGCCAAGGCGTTTTTTGTCCACATCACCGACGGCCGCGGCCTCGAGGTCGCTTCCCGCGTCGTGACACTGCCGTAACGTACGGAGTACCTCCCCGGTTCACGCGGCTTTTTTCAAAAGCCGGCAAAAATCGCATAAAGCCAGGTAACGGGCCGTCCTTCCCAAGACGTTGTTCCCAAAGGCAAAACCTCCGGGAACCCCCGTTACCGATCCTCACACCGGTCTCTTATCTGCGAAAGGATGAAATTCTGTCATGAAACCTTCTGCCGTCAGCCAGCCGGGGGTGGCTGCGAAGCCCCCCTATATTCTCCATTCCACCCGCAGCGGCAGCTGCTGGAACTACCTGCTTGAAAACAAAAGCAGCCAGGACCTGTGCGTGGCCGAGGTCACCCTCGGCTGTGTGGACTGTCCCGGCTGCACCTTCTTCGGCGAGGGCTTCAACATGCTCTCCCAGTACGGCGGCCCGGTCGAAGCGCCGCAGGACATCGGCGAATATTCCGACCGCGCGCACTACCGCATGCCGACCGTGCCGGACGCCTTCACGGTATACAATTTTCTGCACCTGACCACCCCGGACGGCGTGCACCACCTGCTGGCGTTCGCCTCCTGCCACCGGTTCCGAGGCGAGTTCCGCCTGTCCGGCAGCCGGGTGACCATTGTGCTCAACCTGGAAAATTACCTGCTGCACCCCGGCGAAAAGCTGGCGCTTGAGGAGCTGTTCATCGAAGCGGGCCGGGATGTGGAGGTGCTGTATGACCGGATGGCGGCGTGCATCGCGAGCAACCATCCCCGGCTGCTCCCGCGCGAGCGCAATCTGTCCGGCTGGTGCTCCTGGTACGCTTACGGCGAGCACCTGACCCGTGAGGATTTGCTCGAAAACCTGGAATTCGCCAGCCGGGAATTCCCGGAGATCCGGTACTTCCTCATCGACGACGGGTATGAAAACCGGCTCGGCGACTGGCTGGAACCGAATCCGGACTGCGGCGATACCGGCGAGCTTTGCCGGATTATCCGGGAACACGGCAAAAAGCCGGCCATCTGGGTGGCGCCGTTCATCGCGGAAAAGGATTCCCGCCTGCTGGCCGAGCACCCCGACTGGTTCGTGCAGGGGGACGACGGCAGACCGCTGTGTTCGGCGGACGTCACCTTCGGCGGCTGGCGGCGCGGGCCGTGGTACATACTCGACACCACCCATCCCCAGGCGCTCGACTACCTGTACAAGGTGTTCCGCCATATGAAAAAGAAATGGAAATGCGACTATTTCAAGCTGGATGCCAATAACTGGGGTGCGCTGCCGTTCGGGCGGCGGCACCGCCGGGGCGCGACGGCGGTGGAAGCCTACCGGCAGGGGATGTTCACCATCCTGAGCGCCATCGGCGCCGACAGCACCCTGCTCGGCTGCAACGCGCCGCTGTGGCCCTCACTCGGCCTTGTGCACAGCATGCGCGTTTCCGGCGACATCTTCCGCAGCTGGAAGCAGATCCGGCAGGTGTCGCTCGAATGCTTCCACCGCACCTATATGCGCGACCGGCTGTGGTGCAACGACCCCGACTGCGCGCTGGTGCACAATATTCCCTTAAGTGTATACAACGCCGGCGGCGACCTCTCGGACGCTAAAACCGCCGTGACCCGGGATGAATTTGTGTATCTGCTGACCGCTGCCCTGGCCGCCGGCAGTGCCAAATTTCTCGGCGACCCGCTGCCCGAGCTGGACGCGGAGGAGCTTCGTCTGCTGCATAAATTCCTGCATATCGAGCTGCGCAATGTCCGTTTCACCGAAGCGGATTTTTCTGCGGCAGAAGCCCGCGACCTCAAGGGCCGCCATTACCGCATCCTGTTCAACACCACCGACCGGCCGGTTATGCGCAGCCTGAGCCTGCGCGGCTGGCCCGCCGTGCGCGACTACTGGACCGATGAACGGCTGCCGGTGGAAAACGGCCGGCTGGCCCTTCCGGTGCCTGCCCACGGTGCGCGGCTCATCCGCCGCACCACCTCCTCACGCCCCGCCGGCTGAACGGCGGGGCGTCCCTGCGGAAAGGAGTGAGTCCCGGTATGTCCGACCAGCCGGATTTGGAATACTACATGGATCATCAGGACGTCAAGTTCATCTGTGCGGAAACCTTCGACCCGCAGCTCCGGGTGCTGATGGCCAGCCAGACGCCGGAGTTCAACCGGCGGATCCTGTGCTATACACCGGATGAAGAAGCCCGGCACCTGCCGTTCTGCCTGACCTCCGCCGCCCATTATTCGCTCGGGCGGAAATTCTATTCCAAGCGCGGCAGCATCAACAGCTATCAGGTGATCCTCACCACCGGCGGCAGCGGTATCGTCCACACACAGGAGGGCGATTTCCGCTGTTTCAAGGGCACGGTCATGGTACTCGACGGGCACAGCCCGCATATGTACAAGTCCGGTGAAGAGGGGCTTTGGGACTACAAGCACGTGCATTTTTTCACCAACGGCGGCGGCGAAACGGTGGCGCAGAAAGCACTCGGCTTCACCGAGCGCAGCGGCAACGTCGAACAGTATCTCGACGGCGTGTTCGCGGAATTTGAAAAGCTCAGCGCCACCTCCGCCTTTGTCTTTTCCAACCTCATTTCCTGTATGCTCACCGAAATCCTCCTGCTGCGCTCCCGCCGTAAAAAGCCGGACACGCACCATGAAATGCTCGAAAAGGCGGCCGCCTATCTGCGGGAGCATTACGGCGAAAAGGTAAGCGTAGCCGATATCGCCAGGGACGAATACCTCTCCATTTACTATTTCATCCGGCTGTTCAAGGATTATTTCGGCATGTCCCCGTATGTATATCTGATCAACTATCGGGTCAACCGGGCGAAGGAAAAGCTGCTGCTGGGCGAGCCGGTGGAGGAAATTGCCCGTACCTGCGGCTTCGGCAACCCCAACAATTTCTTCCGGGTGTTCAAAAAGCACTCCGGCATGACCCCCAACCGTTTCCGCAGCCAGTATTTCGAGCATTTTTAGACGCACTCCCGTGCGGCCGGACGCCGGAAGGGCGGCCCCCGGGATACGGCAAACCTTTTCGGCCAACCCGGCAAATCCTCTTGCACAGGGCGGAAAGGGATGGTATACTCTAGCTAAAACAGGAAAACAACCGGCGGCCCCCGCCGACGAAAGGACGATCCAGCATGAACAAGCGTGCACATCTGATCTGCAACGCCCATATCGATCCGGTATGGCTGTGGCAGCGGCCGGAGGGTGCCGCGACCGCGGTATCCACCTTCCGCATCGCTGCCGATTTCTGTGAAGAATTCGACGGCTTCGTCTTCAACCACAACGAGGCGCTCCTCTACGAGTGGGTGGAGGAGTTCGAGCCGGCGCTGTTTGCCCGCATCCAGCGGCTGGTGAAGGAGGGCAAATGGCACATCATGAGCGGCTGGTATCTCCAGCCGGACTGCAACATGCCCGCAGGCGAGAGCTTTATCCGGCAGATCATGGCCGGCCGCACGTATTTTGAGGAAAAATTCGGCCAACGCCCGACCACCGCGATCAGCTTCGACGCCTTCGGCCACAGCCGCGGGCTGGTGCAGATCCTTAGCAAGAGCGGCTATGATTCCTATCTGATCACCCGCCCGAACAGAGGGTTCCTTCCGCTGCCGGCGGAGGACTTCGTATGGGTCGGCTACGACGGTTCCGAGGTGATGGTGCGCCGCTGCGACGAGGGCTACAACTCCCAGCCCGGCGAGGCTGCCGACAAGGTGATCAACTGCCTGGAAAATGTGCATCCGGACGACAACCCTATCGCGGTGCTCTGGGGAATCGGCGACCACGGCGGCGGTCCGTCCCGTGAGGATATCGAAAAGCTCAGCCAGTTCTTCACCCATCATCCGGACATCGAGATCATCCACAGCACACCCGAGCAGTATTTCTGCGAGAAGAAGGGCGTGCGCGCGGATATGCCGCGGGTGGACTGCCCGCTGACCCCGTGGGCGGTGGGCTGCTACTCTTCGATCATCCGCATCAAGCAGCAGCACCGCGCACTCGAAAACGACCTGTACAAGGCGGAAAAAATGCTGTCAAGCGCTGCGGTGCAGGGCCTTGCCGACTATGACAAGGCGGCGCTGCTCGACGCCCAGCGCGACCTCATGTTCTGCGAATTCCACGACATCCTGCCCGGTTCCTGTATCCGTCCGGCGGAGGAGGACTCCCTCGTGACCCTGCACCACGGCCGGGAAATCGCCGCCAAGCTCGCGATGCGCGCCTTCTTCGCGCTGACCGCCGGCCAGGAAAAGGCCGCCGAAGGCGAGCTGCCGCTGCTGGTGTACAACCCCCATCCGTATCCGGTGACCACAGTGGTCAGCTGCGAGTTCCAGCCTGCACGGCAGAACTGGGACGGCACCTTCTCCTATCCGGATATTTACGACGAAGCAGGCAACAGGATCCCGTCCCAGGCAGAGGCGACCGCCTGCACGATGAACCTCGACTGGCGCAAGAACCCCTGCTTCCTTGCCACCCTCGCGCCCTCGTCGATGAACCGCTTCAACTGCCGGCTCCGCCGCATGGAAACCCGGCCGACGCCCACCCTCAAGCCGGAGAACGGCCAGTACGTCTTCGACAACGGGAAAATGCGCGTCGCCATCAGCACCGCGACCGGCCTGATCGATTCCTACCGTGTAAACGGCCGGGAAATGCTCGCGCCCGGCGCGTGCAAGCCGCTGGTGATTCAGGACAACGCCGACCCGTGGGGGATGACGGTCAACAGCTTCCGCCGGGTGGAGGGCGAATTTACGCTGCTTTCCGAGGAAGAGGCCGCTTACCAGTCCGGCTTCCTCAAGAACGGCACCATGCCGGCGGTGCGGGTGATCGAGGAGGGCGAGGTGCGCACCATCATCGAAGCGGTGATGGGCTACCGGCACTCCACCCTCACGATGCGCTACATTCTGCCGCGCCATGCCGCCGGCTTCTCGGTGGAGATCCGCACCGTCTGGAACGAGCCGCTGCATATGCTCAAGCTCTCCTTCCCGACGGCCTTCGGCAGCGCGGAGCCCTACGGCCAGTCGCCGTTCGGCCGTGACCATCTCAAGGCGGACGGCTCCGAGCAGGTGGCCCAGAAGTGGTTTGCCGCCGCGAACGACACCGATGCGCTGACCATCGCGAATAACGGCACCTATGCGTTTGATTTTGCCGATAACGAGCTGCGCTGCACCCTGCTGCGCTCTCCCGGCTATTCGATGCACCCGATCGATAACCGCGAATGGCGGCCGGACGACCGCAGCTATGAGCACATCGACCTGGGCGAGCGCTGTTTCACCTTTGAGGTGACCGGCGGCTCCCGTGAGGAGCGCTTTGATCACATCGAGCGCGAAGCGCAGCTGCTGAACGAACGGCCGTATGCCGTCAACCTGTTCCCCTGCGGGGACACCGCGGCGAAAAAGCCGCTGCCGCTGATCGAGCTGTCCGGCGACGACGCGGTGGTGATGTCCGCGTTCAAGCAGGTATCCGCGACCGCTTCCGGCGATTACGCCTTCCGGCTGTTTGAGCCGACCGGGCGCGCGCGGCAGGTCACCGTCTCGCTGCCGAGCCTCGGCATCCGGGAAACGGTGGAGATGAAGCCGTTCGAGATCCGCACCTTCCGGGTGGATATGGCCAAACGGGAGATGCAGCCCTGTTCGATTGACGAAAAGCTGTAACGATACAAAAATGTGCCGGTTTGGCTTCAGCAAAACCGGCACATTTTCTCTTTGGGGAAAGGGGGCCTTTTTATGGCTCTGGCAATCGGTCTGGATATCGGCGGCACCAAATGCGCCGTATCCATCGGACGTGAGGAGGCGGACGGCCTCACCATACTGGACAAGCGGGTGATGAAAACCGCCGGCGGCCCGGAGATCATGCTCCCGCAGCTGCTCGACGCCGCCCGCGGGCTGCTCGCAGCGCACGGGAACCCGGTGGTAGCCGGGGCGGGTATCTCGTGCGGCGGACCGCTCGACAGTGCGCGCGGGCTGATCCTGTCGCCGCCCAACCTGCCCGGCTGGGACGAGGTGCCGGTCGTCGAAACCGTCTCCGCCGCTCTCGGCGTGCCGGCGTTCCTGTGCAACGACGCCGACGCCTGCGCACTCGCGGAATGGCGCTACGGCGCCGGACGCGGCACCCAAAACATGATATTCCTGACCTTCGGCACCGGGCTTGGCGCCGGGCTGATCCTGAACGGACAGCTGTATTCCGGCTCCTGTGGGATGGCCGGGGAAATCGGCCATGTCCGGCTGGAGCGCTTCGGGCCGGTGGGTTACGGCAAGGCCGGTTCCGCCGAGGGTTTCTGCAGCGGCGGCGGCATCGCGCAGTACGGCCGCAGCCGGGTGCTCGCCGAGCGGCAGCAGGGTCGCTCCCCCGCCTTCTGCGACGGGCTGCCGCTCGACGCGGTCGATGCGAAGCTCATCGGCCAGGCGGCCGCGGCGGGCGACGCGCTCGCCCTCGCGATTTACCGCGAATGCGGCGAGCAACTCGGCCGCACGCTGGCGATCCTGGTGGACCTGCTCAATCCGGAATGCATCGTCATCGGCAGCATTTTTGTGCGCAGCTACAATGAAATCTGGCCCGCCGCCGAAGAGGTGCTGCGGGCGGAGGCGCTCGCGCCGGCTTACCGGGCGTGCCGGGTGGAGAAAGCGCTGCTCGGTGAGCAGCTCGGCGATATGGCGGCGCTGGCGCTCGCCTTCTATCATACGACGCCGGCCGGAGAGACCGGGAAAGGAGCACCGCAATGATGACAGCCATATTCGAACAATTTCCGGAGCTGAAGGCCGCGGAGCCGGCGCTGCGCGCCGCCTGCGACCGGCTGACCGACTGCTTCCGGCATGGCGGCAAGCTGCTGGTGTGCGGCAACGGCGGTTCGGCCGCCGACAGCGAGCACATCGTCGGCGAGCTGCAGAAGGGATTCATGAAAAAGCGGCCGCTGTCGGAGGAAAAAAAGGCCGCGCTCGGCGAGATCGGCGAACGGCTGCAGGGCGGCCTGCCGGCCATCTCGCTGGTGTGCTCGGCGGCGATCCTGTCCGCCGTCGCCAACGACCTGGGCGGCGACCTCGTATACGCCCAGCAGGTGATGGCACTCGGCCGGGAAGGCGACGTGCTGCTGGGCATCAGCACCTCCGGCAATGCGGAGAACATCTGCGCCGCCTTTGCCGCGGCGAAGGCCCAGGGGATGACCTGCATTGCGCTGACCGGCGCCCGTGACAGCCGGATGTCCGCGCTCGCAGATATCACCGTGCGGGCGCCGTCCACCCTTACGCCGGTCGTCCAGCAGTATCACCTGCCGCTGTACCATGCGCTGTGCGCTGAGGTGGAAAAGCGGTTCTTTGCGGAGTAAAGCAGGCTTTATACCGCTGTCCCGTTCCTGCTGCGGCTCACGGCGCAGCCTTTTAAAACGGCAGAGGAAAACCCATGAATAAACCTGCAAGCGGCCGGAAAATTTTCCGGCCGCTTCTTTTCCCCTTGACTTCTTCGCCGAATCGGCGATAATGACAGTAAAGAAGGAGGGGAAACGTTTATGTCATCGTGGATTTCGGAAAAGGACCGCGCAATCCTGCGGGAGCTGGCGAACCGGCAGGCAGAGTGCCATGCCTCGCCCGCCATGCAGCAGACCATCGCCGACTGGAAGGCACATGGGGACTTCCGCGGCAGGCGGCCGATGGTGATGCTGGAGATGAACACCTTTGAGGAGGAGATCCTGCCCGGGCGCCTGCGCTGTGAGGGGAGGCGGCGCGCCGGCTGGAAGCGGATTTTTACCGCCGGCTGCTGCCCGGCGAGCTGTTCGGCGACGACCACGTGGTGCCCGGCTATTTCCCGCTTTTCCGGAGCACCTATTTTCAGCCCTTCGCGGCACCGGTGCAGGCCCATTTCGCGCGGGACGCGCAGGGACGTGCCATCGGCCGCCATTTTGACCCGGTCATCCACGACCTGGCCGCCGATCTGCCCCGGCTGGGCAAGTCGGCCTGGGGCTTCGACCGGGACGACACGCAGCAGCGGCTGGAGCTGGCGCAGGATGCCTTCGGCGATATCCTCCCGGTGCGTCTCACGATGGGCTGCCTGACCGCAGTACTCACCCAGCATCTCGTCCACCTGATGGGGATGGAGAACATGCTGCTGGCAATGTACGACTGCCCGGACGAGCTGCACGCCCTCCTCGGCCGCCTGACCGAGGATCAGTGCGCCTATTACCACTGGCTGGAGTCCGAGGGCCTGCTGCTGCCCACCTGTGCCGAGCAGCCGCTCGATCAGGGCACCTACTGCTTTACCAGCGCGCTGCCTGCCGACCGCGCGCTGCACACCACCGACGCATGGGGCTTCATGGATTCCCAGGAAACGGTCGGCGTATCCCCGGACATGTTCGGCGAATTTTTCTTTCCTTACTACCGGCGGATTGCCGGATGCTTCGGCCTGCTGTCCTACGGCTGCTGCGAGCCGGTGCACCCGCTGTGGGAGCCCTATATCCAAACGCTGCCCAATCTGCGGCGGGTCTCCATCTCCCCCTGGTGCGACGAGGAGTACATGGGCGCCGCCCTGCGCGGCAAACCGGTCGTCTATCACCGCAAGCCAAGTCCGCAGTACCTCGGCGTCGGCGATACGCTCGACGAGGACGGCCTGCGCGAACATATCGAACACACCCTGCGGGCGGCACGCGGCTGCACGCTGGAAATCACCCAGCGCGATGTCTACACCATCCACGGCGATATCCCCAAGGCCAGGCGTTTTATCGAAATCATCCGCGACTGCATTGAACGGCACTGGGAATAACCCGTCTCATTGGATACTTGTTGTAATTTATCAGCACAGTCTACTTATCGTATAGAATGTTCAGGTTCCGCTCGGGCACCGCGCGGCCGCGCCAGCCATAGGCCTTGTCCTGCAGATCATCGAGATCGTCGGCGGAAAGCCAGGGCTTATACCGGTCGAAGCAGGGGTGCGGGCGGATGAGCGCGCCGCGGTTGGCGGGGCAGACCTCCTGACAGCGGTCACACCCCCACACAAGCCCGCCTTCCCGCAGCATCCGCTGTTCCTCCGCAGTCAGTTCACCCTTTTTCTGGGACACCGCCGACAGGCAACCCTCACGATTGCCGCGGCCGATACAGCCGGCAGGGCAGGCCGCTTTACAGGCGCCGCAGTGCCGGCAGCCGGTGAGCGGCGCAGCGGCGGCCTCCCAATACCGGTCGGTGACAATGGTGCCGATGAACACATAGGACCCGTACACCGGGTGGAGCAGCAGGCCGTTGTCCCCCCGGCAGCCAAGACCCGCGCGCACGGCAGCTTCCACCTCCGGCACCGGGGAATTGTCGATAAACGGCTCGAAGCGGTTGTCCGGATACTGCCGGCGCAGCGCAGCGGCGGCCTTCTCGAGCACCGCGCCGGCGGTCTTATGGTAATCCGGTACGCAGGCGTACCGGCAGAGATTGCGCGGGCCGTTTTCCTCAAACCGGTAAGGGAAAAGGGCGACGAGCACGCTCTGCGGGTGTTCCGGCAGGCGGGCCGCTGCGCGGCAGGGGCGCAGGCTGTCCTGAATACAGGCAAAAGAGCACACGCCGAACGCTTCGAGCGCCTGCTCCCGCAGAATGGCGGCTGCCGCGGCATCCATAGCCCTCTCTCCTTTCCGGTGTTTTTTTCAGTATACCGTATCCGCAGCCGTTTGTCGACCGCGGCAGACCGCACCGCAGGAAAAAATTTTTCCTGCGGTGCGAGTTTTTGCGTTTTGGATCATCTAATAGGTGAAGGGGGATAGTTAATGGATCACGGTGCCTGCAGCTACCGCCGTTTCCTTGACGGCGACGATACGGCTTTTGTGGAGATCATTAAGGCCTACAAGGATGGCCTGACGCTATATCTTTACGGCTTTGTCGGCAGCCTCCCCCTTGCCGAGGACCTGATGAGCGAGACGTTCTTCAAGCTACTGGTGAAAAAGCCGCACTTTTCCCAAAAAAGCACCTTTAAAACCTGGCTCTACGCCATCGGCCGCAACGAAGCGCTGGCCTGCCTGAAAAAACGTGCACGCATTGCCGACCGGCCGGTCGAGGACTGCGCGGAATGGCTGAGTGCGGGAGGCGGGGAGCTGGAAACCGCCTATCTGCGGGAAGAACGCCGCATCCGCCTGCACCGGGCGCTCGGCAAGCTGCACCCGGACTATCGCCAGGTTTTGTATCTCACCTATTTTGAGGACTTCAGCCACGCACAGGCGCGCGCCGTGATGAAAAAGAGCAAAACCCAGATGGAAAACCTGATGTACCGGGCCAAAAAGGCTCTGAAGGCCGAATTGTTAAAGGAGGGCTTTGACGATGAAGACTTATAAGGAAATTGCCGCCGCGCTGTTTGACCGCCGGGACGCTTACTATGCCAGGCGGGCAAAACGCCAGAAAACGGCGCTTGCCGTCGTTTCCGGCGTGTGCTGTGTGGGACTGGCCGTGCTGCTCGGTTTCGGCCTGCGGCAGGACGCGGGAACCATTCCGGCTGCGGGAAGCAGCGAAGGCACCGTGACGGCGCCGGATACGCCGTCGGCGGTATCGGGCGGCTATGGAGCAGCCGATATCGGAAACGGGATTATGCAGCGTCCGGGCGAGGACAGCACCGTTTCCTATATCCCAATGATTTCCGCCTACGAAGGGGAAGGTGCCAGCTATATGTCTCCGGAAAACGGCCGTGTTCACCGCTCGATTCCGCTGGACGGCGCCATGAATGCCTACGGAGACAGCGCCCGGTACAACGTGCGCATCAACGTCTTCCGGGATCAGCAGCTGCTCGCGGCCGACAGCGCAGAGGTGCGCAGCGAAATTGAACGGCTGGCGGCGCTGGGGTATACGACGGTGTTTCAAACCTACGACGACGGCACGAGCGAGCACTACACCTTCAGCTGTCACGCCACACGGGAGCAGCTGCTCGCTTTCCCGGCGAATGCGGAATACGGGTATTTCCTGTACCTGTACGATGAAAGGGATTGATGCAGCGCGCATACGGGAGATTTTCTGAAGCCCGGGCGGCCTGTATACGGTGTCCGGATAGGTTCTGCCGTCTTCCCCCCTTTCTATAAATCCAGTATAAGGGAAAGACGGCGCCAAATGGTTCCTGTGCCTGTACCAACAGACGTTTCCATCCCTTTGCCATGATTTGCTCTTACCTGCCACAGGAACAAGCGTCCGATGCCCCTGTAACCGCTAATACAAGCAGCCGCCCGCATCTTTGCGGGCGGCTGCTTCAGCTTGTCAAAGA
>USCI01000032.1 GCA_900553255.1 uncultured Oscillospiraceae bacterium
TCACGCCGCATTTGGGCAACTTGCTGTCTGCCAACCAGTTTTTCGACACGCTGAAGCGTTTCCGAGATGGAAACGCTTTTTTACTCCGGGAATCCCGGTCATCGCAGAAACATACGTATCAGTTTTTGGTGGAAGGGGGTATACGGCTGATACCGCATCGGCAGATCCATAAAGGTCTTTTTATCCAGGATGCTCTTGTGGTGGGAAAAAGCCGCAAAGCCCGCCTTGCCGTGATAGGCGCCCATGCCGCTTTCGCCGACGCCGCCGAAGCCCATATTACTGGTAGCCAGATGCACGACCACGTCATTCACACAGCCGCCGCCATAGCAGCAGCGGGAGGTAACCTCACGAACGACCCGCTTGTCCTGCGAAAAAATATACAGCGCCAGCGGCTTTTCATGGCTGTTGACATGGGTGATTACCTCGCCGATCTCCTCAAAGGTGAGCACCGGCAGCACCGGACCGAAAATCTCTTCCTGCATCACCGCGTCGTCCATCGTGACGTTATCCAGTATTGTGGGCGCGATACGCAGGGTGGTTTCCTCATATCGGCCGCCGCAGAAAACCTTCTCTTGGTCGATCAGCCCGATCAAACGCGCAAAATGCTTGGCATTGATGATTTTTCCATATTTCTCATTGCGCAGGGGATCTTCGCCGAACTGCTTTTGGATTTCCGCCTTCATGCAGGCCAGAAGCTCTTTTTTCACCCGGGCGTCGCAGAGGATATAATCCGGCGCCACACAGGTCTGCCCGCAGTTGAGGAACTTGCCGAACACGATGCGCCGGGCCGCCAGCGGGATTTTGGCCGTCGCATCCACAATACAGGGGCTTTTGCCGCCGAGCTCCAGCGTCACCGGCGTCAGATGGTCGGCCGCCCTGCGCATCACCTCGCGGCCGACCGCCTGGCTCCCGGTAAAAAAGATATGGTCAAATTTTTCATTCAGGAGGCACTGATTTTCCTCCCGTCCGCCGGTGACCACCGCCACATATTCCGGCGGGAAAACGGCTGAAAGCAGCTCTTCTACCACCGCACTCGTTGCCGGAGAATAGGCGCTCGGCTTGACCACGGCGGTATTGCCGGCCGCCAGTGCATCCACCAGCGGCTCAACCGTAAGCAGGAAGGGATAATTCCAGGGGCTCATTATCAGCGTAACGCCGTAGGGCGTCGGCCGGATACGGCTGCTGGCGGCAAACTGCGAAAGCGGCGTATACACCGTTTTCTCCCGGGCAAACCGGCGGATATGCCGCAGCATGTAGCTGATCTCGCTGAGCACCAGGCCGGTTTCGCACATAAAGCCCTCGGCCTCGCTTTTGCCGAGGTCCCGGTAAAGGGCGTCGGCAATCTTATCCTGCTTCTCGACGATTGCCTGCTTTAACGCTTTCAAAGCCTGGATTCGATAGTCCAGCGGCAGGGTTTTACCGCTGAAAAAGAACTGCCGCTGCCTGGCGACAAGCGCCTGTATTTCCTTCTCCTGCATGGGTCAATCCTCCTTGACGGCATAAAATAGGCTCTCCAGCTGTACCGCATCCATCAGCACCGGGACCGGATACAGCGGGTTGGCCTCCTTGTCGGCATGGCGGGCAAGCTCCGGAATCGCTTCCTTTTGAATCCCCGGAAGTGTGGCGGGAATACCCATCGCCTGATTCATGGAACGGATTTTATGGATAAAGCACACGGCTGCCTCTTCTTCCCCGGCGTCCTCCCCGCACAGACCCGCCGCGACGGCCAGCTGCTTGAGCTTCCTATGTACACAAGAGCCGTACGTCTCCAGTGTGACCGGAAGCAGCACCGCATTCGCCAGGCCGTGGGGAATGTTGTATTTTCCGCCGAGTGCATGCGCCGCGGCGTGGCAATAACCTACATAGGATTTTGTAAATGCGGCGCCGGCCAGAAAGGCGGCCCTGAGCATGCCGGTACGGGCATCCATATCCTCGCCGTTGTGATAGGCGGCTTCCAGATTTCCGAAAATCAGCCGTACCGCTTCCAGCGCGTATTCCCGCGTCTGCCGGGTGGTGGAGCGCCCGATCAAGGCTTCCACAGCATGGGTGAGCGCATCCATGCCGGTGGTCGCCGTAAGGGACGGCGGCAGCGATTTGGTCACCGCGGGATCGAGCACCGCATACGGCGGGATAAGCGGGAAATCGTTGATGGGGAATTTATGCCGCGTATCGCTGTCGGTGATGACGGCGGCAAGGGTGGTTTCGCTGCCGGTTCCGGCGGTGGTGGGAACCGCGATCAGCAGCGGGAGCTTTTTATGAATTTTCAGAAGGCCCTTCATTTTGGCAACCGGCTGTTTCGGCTTGACCACCCGGGCCCCTACTATTTTGGCACAGTCAATGGAGGAACCGCCGCCGAAGCCTATAAGCGCCTGACAGCCGTTCTCTGTGTACACCTGCCGCGCCTCCTCCACATTTTGCGTTGTAGGGTTGGCAACGGTTTTGTCATACACCGCAACCGCAATATGCTTTTCCGCCAGCGCCCTTTCCAGCGGGCGGGTCAATCCGCAGGCCTCCACCGCCTCATCGGTGACCAGCAGAACCCGGCCGATCTGTCTTTGCACAAGAAGATCCGGTATCTGGTCTATCCCATTCAAAACCGCCGGTGTTTTATAGGGCAATACCGGAATAGCCAGACGGAATACTCCCTGAAAGCACCGGCAGAACACTCTTTTTACAAACCTCATACAGATCTCCCTTATCGGTCATACAGTCTTTCCAGATTATCAATAATGGTAAAAAACACGCGGTAAAAGCAGGCGCGTTCCTTCTCATCAAAGCCCTCGGAAGCCCCGCGCACGGCCCTGCCTATGGCCTCGTGCAGCTGCTCGTTCTTTTCCCGGCCGCTTGCCGTAAGGGTGAGCTTTTCGCGGTATTTCCGCTTGGGATCTGCCGCGCACGGCGCAATCAGCCCCATCTCCGTCAGGTCAACAAGAGTCCGGGAAACGGCGGCCTTATCCTCATGGCACAGCTGGCATAATTCGGCCGCCGTAAGTCCGTCGGCGCTCTTGCCGAGATAATACAGACACATCACCTGCCGCCCTTTCAGCCCCATGCGCGCGGTTTCGGTCTTCTTGATTTTCTGGACGCACTTGTATGCTTTGGTAACGGCTGTCGTAAAGCTTTCAAACTGTTCCATCCGTTCGCTCATATCCGGCTCCTTTACTGCCACCCTTGCCCTGTTTCAAACCCACATGGGAAAAAATGGAAAACGCCAGAAGAAACTGGGCGGGATAATAGGTGCCCAGGCAGAAATATCCTGCGTTGGGAATGGTACCGAAACGATCCAGCACCAGCATCAGGTCGGAAATGAAAAACAGGATGCTGCCGACCGCAACGATGACCGTAAAAGCATTCCGGTTGCCCAGGAAGTTGGAAACAGCCTTCCCGACCATAAAGGAAATAACTAGCGCGTAAGCACAGCAGACCCCCTGCATCAGAGCACCACCGAAGTCCAGGATGGGGACAAACAGAATGATGCCCAGTGCCACAAGAAAAATGCAGGCACCGCAGATAAAATCGCGGCGGTTAAACCGGACACGCGTGCAGTAGGACACAAAGTAGAAGATGTGCCCAATCCCAAAAACCGCCGTCCCCAGATAAAAATTGACCCCCAGCAGGACGTCCCCCAGCATGGCAAAGGTAAGCGCAACCGCCATCCAGACCGGGAATTTCCGGTTCACCCCGTTCTTTATGCCGTAGACCAGGTTCAGCAGCCCGGTGATCACAAACATTACGCTGGTAACCGCCTTCAGGCCAAGCCCGCCGAGCGTCATATACGCCGCATCCAGCGCCAGGATCACCACCAGCATCACCGCATTGACTGCCAAAAAAGCCTTTTTCATCGTGTTGTTCCTTTCTGTATAGCCGTATATCCTGTTGATAAATCAACATGCGGCATTATAGCAGTGGGTTGTTGATTTGTCAACATAAATTTTCCGGCCATACCGGCACCGGGATAAGGAAAAGCCGCCCTGTGCCTTGGCACAGGGCGGCTTTCTGCGGATAATATGTCTCTATTTTTTGTGACACATGCCGGAGGAGGGGCAGTTGTCACATCCACAGCCACAGGGGGACGTCCCTTTTTTATGGTCCCGCCGCAGCTTGATGACCACCAGCACGATAATGGCGATGATAAGTGCACCGATAAACAGCGTTCCCCAGTTTTCCGCCAGAAAATTCAGCATAACGTTACCCCCTTACGTTGAATTACACCCGCACTTTGGTTTTCAGGGTCTTGCTCTCCCGGTACGGGCGGAAAAGCAGGAACAGGATCAGCGCCACAATGGCAAAGGCGGCAATCGATCCGATGACGTTGCCCTGGCCGGTAAACAGCATGCCCAGCTGGTAGATCACCAGCGAAACCGCATAGGCAAACACACACTGATAGCCGATTGCGAAGAAGGTCCACTTGGCGGAATTCATCTCCCGCTTGATGGCGCCCATCGCCGCGAAACACGGCGCGCACAGCAGGTTGAACACCAGGAAGGAATACGCCGACAGGCCGGTAAACACCTCACGCATATTCGCCCAGATCTGCCAGCCGTTTTCCGCCACCTCGTCAAACCCGCCGAACAGCACACCGAAGGTGCTGACGACATTTTCCTTGGCAATCAGGCCGGTGATCGCCGCTACAGCGCTCTGCCAGTTGCCCCAGCCGAGCGGGATGAACAGCCAGGCGATCGCATTGCCGATCACCGCGAGGATGGAATTGTTCAGGTCCTCCACCATGCCGAAACGGCCGTTCTCCACGCCGAAGCCCTGCAGGAACCAGAGAACGATGGCGGAAAGCAGGATCACGGTCCCCGCCTTCTTGATGAAGGACCAGGCGCGCTCCCACATGGAGCGGAGCACGTTGCCCACCGTGGGCAGGTGGTACGCCGGAAGCTCCATGACGAACGGAGCCGGGTCACCGGCAAAAATCCTGGTCTTTTTGAGCATGATACCGGAAACGATGATCGCCGCGATGCCGACAAAATAGGCGCTCGGCGCCACCCACCAGGCGCGGCCGAACAGGGCGCCGGCAATCAGCGCAATAATCGGCAGCTTTGCGCCGCAGGGGATAAAGGTGGTCGTCATGACGGTCATCCGGCGGTCGCGCTCGTTTTCAATGGTACGCGAAGCCATGATGCCGGGGATACCGCAGCCGGTGCCGATGAGCATCGGAATGAAGGATTTGCCCGACAGGCCGAATTTGCGGAAAATACGGTCCATCACAAACGCGATGCGGGCCATATAGCCGCAGCTTTCCAGAAACGCCAGGAAGAGGAAGAGCACCAGCATCTGCGGCACGAATCCGAGCACCGCGCCGACGCCGCCGACAATGCCGTCAAGGATCAGCCCCTGCAGCCAGTCCACGCAGTTGATCGCGTCAAGGCCGGATTCGATCAGCACCGGAATCCCCGGCACCCAGACGCCGTAATCCGCCGGATCCGGTTCTTCCAGTGCGGCCGCTTCGGTGTACGCGGCAAAATCCACCGGCAATTCTTCTTCCACATTGCCTTCGTCGTCGTACAGATAGGCGGTGGTGGTCAGCGACTCGGCTTCCGCCGGATCCAGCCCGGCATCCTCTGCCGCCGCTTCAAAGGCCTCCACCATCGCCCCGGGCGCTGCATATTCTTCCGCCGCTTCCTCATAGGCGGCGGAACCGATGCCGAACAGGTGCCAGCCCTCGCCGAACACGCCGTCGTTAGCCCAGTCGGTGGCCCAAGTGCCGACCGTAGTCACCGACACGAAATAGACGACAAACATGACCACCGCAAAAATCGGCAGCGCCAGCCAGCGGTTGGTCACCACCCGGTCGATTTTGTCCGATACCGACAGCTTGCCCTGACTTTTTTTCTTGTAGCAGCCCTTGATAATCGACGCTATGTACAGGTACCGCTCGTTGGTAATGATGCTTTCGGCATCGTCGTCCAGCTCTTCCTCGGCGGCTTTGATGTCTTCCTCGATATGGTCGAGCACCGCCCGATCCAGCTTGAGCTGCTCGAGCACCTTTTCATCGCGCTCGAAAATCTTGATCGCGTACCAGCGCTGCTGCTCGGCCGGCAGGCCGTGCACCGCCGCTTCCTCGATATGCGCGAGCGCATGCTCCACCACGCCGCTGAAGCTGTGCTGCGGGACGGTTTTGGTGCCGGCAGCCGCCTTGACCGCTTCCTCGGCCGCTTCCATGACACCGGTTCCCTTCAGCGCGGAGATTTCCACCACGCGGCAGCCCAGCTCACGCGAAAGCTCATCGATGCGGATAACGTCGCCGTTTTTCTTGACGACGTCCATCATGTTGACCGCGACAACCACCGGGATTCCCAGCTCGGTCAGCTGGGTGGTCAGGTACAGGTTGCGCTCGAGGTTGGTGCCGTCGATGATATTCAGGATGGCATCCGGCCGGTTGTTGATCAGGTAATTGCGCGCCACCACCTCTTCGAGCGTGTACGGCGATAAGGAGTAAATTCCCGGCAGGTCCATGATGACCACGTCATCATGCTTTTTGAGCTTGCCCTCCTTTTTTTCGACCGTAACGCCCGGCCAGTTCCCGACAAACTGGTTGGAGCCGGTCAACGCGTTGAACAGGGTGGTTTTGCCGCTGTTCGGGTTTCCCGCAAGGGCTATGCGGATTTCCATAAATGACTCTCCCCTTTAAAAAACAATTAGTTTAAACTAACCACCAGGCATAAAAACGCGGATTACTGCACCTCAATCATTTCCGCATCTTCCTTGCGGATGGATAATTCATATCCCCTCACGGTAACCTCCACCGGATCCCCCAGCGGTGCAACCTTGCGCACATGTACGGCCGTACCCTTGGTGATCCCCATGTCCATAATCCGGCGCTTGACCGCACCCTCGCCATGCAGCTTCACCACCGTGACCGTATCCCCGATCTTGACCTGTCTTAATGTTTTCATGCCACCATGTCCTTTCCCCTGTTGATAAAGGGCCGCTGCCCATTATACCAAAACGCCCATGCCTTCACACCATGATTTTGCCGGCCATCTCCTTGCTGATCGCCACACGGGAATCCTTGACATTGACAATCAGATTGCCGCCGATGGTGGAGATGATGGTCACGCTTCCCCCCACGACAAAGCCAAGGTTTTCCAGGTGCGCACGCACCTCCGCCTTCCCCCCTACCTTTTTAATCATGTTTTCCTCGCCAACATTGGCCAGCGTCAATGGCATCATAGGCCTAAGTCCTTTCCGCGGGAGACAGTCTCCCAGACCCTGCCGCCGGATCGCCCGCAGCAGTTAGCATTTTCTAACCAAACCATATGTTAGCACCAACTAACTCTCTTGTCAATAGCCTTGGCCAAAAAAAGATGATTTTTCTGCCATTGCGCCGGGCATAAAAAAGAACGCGGAGGCTGCCGCCTCCACGTTCCCCGCTTATCCCTGCCAGAGTACGATCCCGCCCTGCCGGCGGGACGCCTGTAAATCAATGAGCCGCTGGTTGGATGAGCCGCGGAAACGCAGGGTAATGTCCTTAAGCTCCTCCACAAAGGCGCCGTCCACCAGGACGTCGATCTGCCCGAGCATTTCCCCGGTTGCCTCGGTAAAATTCCCACCGCCCGGAGTCAGGTCGGTTTCCAGCGTGCAGCCGGTATAGCACCAGATATCCTTTTCCGGATACGCGCTGCGCACACGTTTGAGGAAGAGAACCAGCTCCCGCTGGTTGGCCGGCTCAAACGGCTCCCCGCCGAGTACACTCAGGCCGTTGATATAGCCCGGAGCGAGCGCCTGCAGGATCTCCTCCTCTGTTTCTGGAGTAAACGGCTTTCCGTAAGTAAAGCTCCAGGTTTCGGGATTGAAGCAGTTTTTGCAGTGCCGGGTGCAGCCGGAAACAAACAGCGACACCCGCACACCGGGTCCGTTGGCAATATCGGTCTTTTTGATCTGCCCGTAATACAAGGCGGCGTCCCCCTTAATCCCGTTTTACAGGTGCAGCACCCGCTCCTTGATTTCGGCGGTCCGGCCCTGGTTCCAGAACTGCGTGCCGATGTAGCCGCAGGTCCGGCGGGCGACGTTCATCTTATCCTGGTCGCGGTTGCCGCAGTTCGGGCATTCCCAGACGAGCTTGCCGTCATCCTCGACAATCTGGATTTCGCCGTCGAACCCGCACACCTGGCAGTAATCGCTCTTGGTGTTGAGCTCGGCGTACATGATGTTGTCGTAGATGTACCGGATGATCTGCAGCACCGCCTCCAGATTGTTCTGCATGTTCGGCACCTCGACATAGCTGATCGCCCCTCCGGTAGACAGCGCCTGGAACTGGGACTCGAACTTCAGCTTGGCAAACGCGTCGATCTCCTCGGTCACGTGCACATGGTAGCTGTTGGTGATATACGGCTTGTCGGTGACCCCTTTGATGATGCCGAACCGCTTCTGCAGGCATTTGGCAAACTTGTAGGTGGTGCTCTCCAGCGGGGTGCCGTAAATGCCGAAGCCGATGGTGGTCTCCGCCTTCCAGCGGTCGCAGGCGGCATTCATGTATTTCATTACCTCGAGCGCGAACGGCGTGGCGCTCGGATCGGTGTGGGATTTACCTGTCATGTAGCGCACACATTCGCACAGACCTGCGTAGCCGAGCGAAATGGTGGAATAGCCGCCGTACAGCAGCTTGTCGATCGGCTCGCCCTTTTTCAGCCGGGCAATCGCGCCGTACTGCCACAGGATCGGCGCCGCATCCGACAGGGTGCCCTTGAGCCGCTCGTGCCGGCACATCAGCGCGCGATAGCACAGATCAAGGCGCTCGTCGAATATCTTCCAGAATTTGTCCATATCCCCTTCGGAGCTGAGCGCGATGTCCACCAGGTTGAGGGTGACCACGCCCTGATTGAATCGGCCGTAAAACTTGTAGTTTCCGTTCTCATCCTTCCACGGGCTGAGCGCGCTGCGGCAGCCCATGACCGGGAAGCAGTTGCCCTCCTTAAGCTCCTTCATCTTCTTCTCGGAGATGTAGTCCGGCACCAGCCGCTTGGCGGTGCACTTGGCGGCCAGCTCGGTCAGGTAATAGTACGGCGAGCCGGGCTGAATATTGTCCTCCTGCAGCACATAGATCAGCTTCGGGAAAGCCGGCGTCACCCATACGCCCTTCTCGTTCTTGACCCCCTCGTAGCGCTGGAGCAGCACCTCCTCGATGATCATCGCGAGATCCTTTTTCTCCTGCTCGTTTTTCGCCTCGTTGAGATACATGAACACGGTGATGAAGGGGGCCTGTCCGTTGGTGGTCATCAGGGTCACCACCTGATACTGGATGGTCTGCACCCCGCGCTTGACCTCCTCGCGCAGACGGCGTTCGACAATGTTCATGATCTTGTCTTCCGACAGATCGCCGCCCAGTTCGTTGGCCTCCTGGACCACCTCACGGCGGATCTTTTCGCGGGAGACCTGCACAAACGGGGCGAGATGCGCCAGACTGATGCTCTGCCCGCCGTACTGGTTGCTGGCCACCTGCGCGACAATCTGGGTGGCGATGTTGCAGGCGGTGGAAAAGCTGTGCGGCTTTTCGATGAGCGTGCCGGTGATGACGGTGCCGTTCTGCAGCATGTCCTCCAGATTGACCAGGTCGCAGTTGTGCATGTGCTGCGCAAAATAGTCGGTGTCGTGGAAATGAATGATCCCCTGCTCGTGCGCCTCCACGATGTCCTGCGGCAGCAGCACCCGGCGGGTGATATCCTTCGAAACCTCACCGGCCATGTAATCGCGCTGCACGCTGTTGACCGTGGGGTTTTTGTTGGCGTTTTCCTGCTTGGCTTCCTCGTTGTTGCATTCAATCAGGCTGAGGATCTGGTTGTCGGTGGTATTCGCCCGGCGCGCAAGCGAACGGGTATAGCGGTACTTGATATACCGCTTGGCCACCTCAAAGGCGCCCTTCTGCATGATCTGGTTTTCGACCATATCCTGGATTTCCTCGACCGACGGCGCACGCCCCATTTTCAGGCAGCTCGCTTCCACGCTGGCCGCAATATCCCGGATCTGCTCGCTGGTCAGCTCCTTGTGCTGTTCATCCGCATTGTTGGCCTTGGTGATCGCCACGATGATTTTGCTTATGTCAAACGCCGCTTCGGAACCGTTTCTCTTGATGATTTTCATACCCCGACTGCCCTTTCCGTCCTGTATTTTCGCCGGCCCTTTTCAAGCCTTCCCGATTGTAGCACACTTTTTTCCATCAAGCTGTTGCATACGCAACACTTTTGAAATATAATACCATATATAGTGTGTCTGCCCAATATTTATCCCCATATCCCGGATATTGCTTGTCCGGTTACCACAGGTGCAGGAAAGGCGAAAGGACGAAAAAGCATGGAAGAACTGACCATTTTCACCGGTATCACCCCACAGGAGCAGCAGGCGATGCACGTCTGCTTCCGTTCACGCGAAATGAGCTTTGATACCGGGGAAATCATCATGACCTATACCCGTGCGCCGCAGAAAATCGGCGTCGTGCTGGAAGGTCATGCCCGGCTGTACTACTGCGACGCGGACGGCAACCAGAGCGTTCTGGAAGAGCTGTTCCGCAATCAGGTGTTCGGCGAGCTGTTCCTGATGCCGGTCGGGATGCAGGATTACTACGTGCGGGCGTGTGAGCCATGCCGCGTACTGTTTATCGACTATGAACACATCATCAAGCGGTGCCAGAACGCCTGCGCCCACCACAGCCAGCTGGTCAGCAACCTGTTCCGGATGACAGCGCGGAAATCCCAGCTGCAGGCGAACCGGATCAACGTCCTCACCCAGCCGACCGTGCGGCAGAAGCTGCTGACCTATTTCGATATTCTCTGCCAGCAGGATGAGCGCCGCAGCTGCACCGTGCCGATGCCGTACAGCGCGCTCGCCGAATACCTGTGCCTCGACCGCAGCGCGATGATGCGGGAGCTCAAGCGGCTCGGTGACGAAGGAATCATTGAGCGGCATGGACGGCAGGTTCGAATGCTTCCATAAAGCACGCAAAACGCGGGCCGGACAATTGTCCGGCCCGCGTCCAGGCTGTAGAAAAAGTTGTTTTGCGAAAAATGTTTTCGCCCTCCTTTTTCAAAAGGCGGCGGGGTCAAGGGGCGGCGCCCCTGTTGCGTCCCGCAGGACGCAATACCCCTAAGAAATGAAGGCGCAGGAAGGATGCAGGAAGCAGAGCTTCCTGCGGGAGTTTGCCGCAAAGCGGCAAACATCCCCGGGAGGAACGTTCGGCGCAAAGCGACGAACTTCCCGAGGACGGCTTTGCCGTCCTCGTTCCCTCGCCGGGGGTTCCCCGATGCGGTGCATAGTGCCGCATAAACCCAACTCAATTGCGTGCTTTACCATTTGGCTATGGTTTTTTGATAAGCTGACGCGGGCCGGACGATTGTCCGACCCGCGTCATTTTCCTTCAAACAGCACATACTCCTGCCCGTCTTCGGTAAAGCGCCGCATGGTCACCGAGAACACCTCCTGCAGCACACCGCTGTCCAGGCATTCCGGCATGCTGCCGGAAAACCGCACCGTACCGTCCTGCAGCACCACCGCATTGTCGGCATACCGTGCAGCCGTCTGCAGATCGTGCAGCACCAGCAGGATGGTCTTTTTGTGCCGGCTGCGCAGTGTCTCCAGCATGCGCATAAACACCGCCTGCCCTGCCGCATCCAGATAGGTGGTCGGTTCGTCGAGCAGAACAAGCCGGGTGTTCTGCGCCAGAATCATGGCGATGTACGCCTTCTGCCGTTCGCCTCCGGACAGCTCCGACACAAGACGATCTGCCAGATCGGTGACGCCGGCATCCGCCATCGCCTGCGCGATAATTCCGTGATCCGCATCGGACAGCCGCCCGCCCCAGCCGTTGTAGGGCGCGCGGCCGAAGGCGGTCAGCTCCCGCACCGTAACCGCCGGCGCCGCAAGCACCTGCGGCAGGATCGCCACCGCGGCGGCGCGCTCGCGCGGCGTCATAAACCGGACATCACGGTCACAGCAGACGATTTTTCCGGTATACGCGACCTGCTGGTTGACGCAGGCAAGCAGCGTCGATTTGCCGCAGCCGTTGCGCCCGAGCAGCGCCGTGATTTTGTGCGGCTGCACCGCAAAGCCGACATCCTTTAATACGCGCTTTCCCCGATAGCCGGCGGAAAGATGCTCGACCGAGAAAATCAAACTTCTTCCCTCCTTCGCAGCAAAAGCACAAAGAAGAACGGTGCACCGATGCAGACCATCACAATGCCGACCGGCAGCTCGCTCGGCGCAAACAGCGCCCGCCCCACGAGATCGGACAGCACCGTCAGCGACGCCCCAAGCAGGGCGGAAGCCGCCAGTAGCCATTTCAGCTCGGTGCCTACCAGCCGGCGGGCGATATGCGGCACCACCAGCCCGACAAAACCCAAAAGCCCGGCAAAGGACACCACCGCAGCCGCCGACGCACTGGCCAGCAGCAGGCAGAAGATCCGCAGTGCCTTCACCCGGACGCCCAGCGACGCCGCCATGCTGTCCCCCAGACACAGCAGGTTGGCTTTTCCGGCGGCGGCCAGAGCCGCGAGCAGGCAGACGGCAATCAGCACCGCCGGCACAGCCAGTTCCTCCAGCGCCACCCCGGAAAATCCGCCCACCGAAAAATGGCTGTAGGAGACCAGGACGTCGGGGTACAGCAGCGACAGAAACGAGATTCCGGCGTTGAGCAGCGCGTTGCAGGCGATACCCGCAAGCAGCAGCGTGATCCGCGGCGCCTTCGCACGGCCGGACACCGTGACGATAAACAGGGTGGTGGCAAACGCACCGATAAACGCTGCAAGTGGCAGCACGGCAAATGCCGAAGGGAAAAAGCACAGGCATAAAATCACGCAGAACCCCGCGCCGGCGTTGACACCGATGACGTTCGGGCTGGCCAGCGCGTTGTTGGTCATCGCCTGCAGCAGCACCCCGGCCACCGACAGCCCCACACCCGCGAGCATGCCGGCGGCCACCCGCGGCAGGCGCAGCTTGTACAGGATGATGGCCTCGGTTTCGTAACCGGACTCGCGCAAAAAGCCTCCGGCAAGCTGCCGAAGGCTGAAGGATGCGCTGCCACAGGCCAAGCCGGCGGTCACGACGGCGGCCAGAACCGCCAGCAGCACCAGCAGGAACCAGATATGCCGGCAGGGGTACGTTCTGTCTCGCCGCATGGTCATGACCCCCTTCGCTCATGCAGATGGATACAGCAGATCGTACAGATAGCGATACGCCTCGTCCCAGCGGGCGTTCGGCTTGAAATGAAAAAGCTCTTTGGGCAGAAAGGTATAGCGCTTCTCCCGGATCGCGGTGAGCACCTGCCATTCCTCGCCGGCGAATACGCCCTCGAGATAATCCTTTGCGGCCTGCTCGTCCCCCATCGTGCTGACAAAGATACAATCGGGGTCGCGCAGCAGGATTTCCTCCAGGCTCAGCCCGTCCAGCAGCACCGGCGCGTCTTCGGCGATGTTGTGGGTTCCCATCTCCTGCAGCATGGCGCACGCAAAATGATCCTCTGCTGTCTTGGCCTTGGTAGCGCTGGCCTTCGAACCGGCGCGGATAAACAGGATTTCCCGCTGATCCGCCTGCCCGCTCTGCTGCGCCTTCTGCAGGATCTCCTCCACCCGTTCCTGCACCGCCGTGCCGTACGTTTCATACGCCTCGGCATTGCCGGTGATGGCGGTGCAGATTTTCAGCACCCGCAGATAGTCCGCAAACGCTTCCACCTTAAAGGCCGCCGCAGGAATTCCTGCCTGCGCGGCGAGTTTCACCGCATCCGCCTGCGCCTCGATATCCAGCGAACCGATAATCAGATCCGGTTCGGCGGCAATCAGACTCTCGGTGTTGATCGTCTTGCCGGCACCTGCGTCCACCAGCACCGCCGATTCGTCGGCAAAACCGCGCTCGACGCTCTCGCCGACCGTGACGGCCACCGTACCGCCGGCTGTTTTCCAGATGTCTGCAAAAGAGGAGAACAGCACCGCCACCTTCTGCGGTGCCGCCTTCAGCACCACCTCGCGGCCCGCATCGTCCGTAAAGGTATAATAAGCGCCCGATTCCGTCCGGCTGCTTTCCGGCGGACGGCCGGCGCAGCCTGCCGCCGTAAGGAGGCAGGCCGCCGCCAGCGCCGCACTAAAAAACCGTCTTGTCACGTCAGCAGGTGGCACCGCCCTTCAAATGCTTCTGCGCCGCGATGTTTTCCGCCTTGCGCGCGAGCAGGTCGTCGCGCATGAGCTGCTCCTGTACCTGCTCAAATCCGAGCCGTGCGACGGTATCCGCAAACCGCTCACCGGTATTGCCCTGTTCGCGGAAAAGAAGGATAGCCTTTTCGATGACCGCCATGACCTCTTCCTTGTCGGTAAACACCTTGTCGAGCGCGCGGCCCTGTGCGACCTTTTTGCCCCAGCGGCCGCCGAGATAGATCTTGTAGCCGGTCATGGCCGTTCCCAGCGCGCCGAACGGGCATTTGCTGATGCACCGCCCACAGTGGTTGCAGGCCTCTTCGTCGATGGTCACCTTGCCGTCGGCCAGCTTGGCCACCTGAATCGGGCAGCTGCGCTCCACCTGGCAGACCTTGCAGCCCCGGCATTGATCCGCATGGATTTCCGGCACCCGCTGGCCGATCACCCCGAGATCGTTTAAATCCGGCTTGACGCAGTTGTTCGGGCAGCCGCCGACCGCGATTTTGAACTTGTGCGGGAGCTTCACATCCGCATAGCCGTGGTAGAAACGCTCGTGGATTTCCTCCGACAGCGCGAAAGTGTCGATCAGCCCGTACTGACAGGTCGTCCCCTTGCAGGACACCACCGGGCGCACCTTGGAACCGGTGCCGCCGGTTTCCAGCCCGTACTGAGCAAGGAACGCGCGCAGCGGTTCGATGTTCTCATAAGGCACCCCCTGGATTTCCAGAGTCAGGCGGGAGGTCATGGTCACCTCACCGGAGCCGAACCGCTCCGCCGCTTCGGCGATCGCGCGGTGCTCGTCCGCGGTGATCTTGCCGTTGCGGGTGATGACCCGGCCGTTGAACTTATCCGGCGTCCGCTTGTCCCACAGGAAGCCAAGCGTTTTTACCCGGGTGATGTCCGCCGGCGAAACCGTGGCCGCAGCACCCTTGACCCGCACCTCGTTGAAGGTGGTGGCACCCTCGAGCACCACCGTATTGGTGTAGCCGTAAAATTTCAGCCGGTTCTGCAGGAAATACGCCCGTTTTGCCCGTACGCAGACCAACAGCAGCTTTTCGTCCTTCCGGATCCCCTCAATTTCCCCGTTGACCGCCGCGAGATTGACAAAAGTTGCCCCCGGGATGGAGGGTTCCGGCGCCACATCGATCACCCGGTAACCCTCGGCCTTGCCCTCCAGATACTCGCGCGGGGTCATGCTGGTAAGCTCTCCGCTGAGCTTGTTGAGCAGGATGTACACCGCCTGCACAAACGGATGGATGGCGGTGGAAAACGGCGGCGCATAGGCCAGATCGAGGTTTTCAAAATCCTCCAGCGCCGCGCCCAGCGAAATACCGGTCACCGCGATGTCCACCATCTTGTCCACCGCACCTGGGCCGAACACCTGCATGCCCAGCAGCTTATGAGTATTCCGGTCGGCGATCAGCTTGGTGATGAAAAACGCCGCATCCGGATAATAATGCGCCTTGTCATCGGTCACGGCGAGCACCGTTTCCACGTCGTAGCCGGCTGCGCGCGCTTGGCTCTCGGTCAGGCCGGTGCGCCCGACATTGAGCCCAGGCAGCTTGACCACGCCGGTGCCGAGCACGCCCGGATAGGTTTTTTCCGCCCCGCCCAGGATCTGCGCGAGAGTGCGTCCCTCGTAGTTGGCGGAGGAGCCCATCGCCGACCACTGCGGCGCGCCGGTGATCCGGTTTTTGACCAGCGCACAGTCACCCGCCGCATAAACGTCCGGCAAGTTCGTGCGCAGCTGACCGTCGGTGACGATCAGGCCGCGCTGCAGTTCGATCCCGCTGCCGTCCAGAAATGCGGTATTCGGGCGGATGCCGACACACATAATCACCGCATCCGCCGGAATCACGCCGCCGTCGGTCTTAACACCGGTAACCTCGCCGTCGCCGAGCACCTCCTGCAAACGGGTGCCGGTGAGCACACGGATCCCGTTTTTGACCAGATGCTTCTGGACATACGCCGCCATTTCCGGGTCGAGCACATTGGGCATAATCTGCCCGGCCAGATCCACCACCGTCACGGCTATGCCCTGCGCCTTGAGGTTCTCCGCCGTCTCCAGACCGATAAACCCGCCGCCGGCCACCACCGCACGGCGCACCGGTCTGTCCTGCATATACGTACGCAGGCCGATCGCGTCGTCCGGCGTGCGCAGCTTGAATACGCCCGGCAGCCCGGCCCCCGGCAGATCCGGCAGGATCGCCGACGCGCCGGTCGCAATCACACAGGCATCGTATGTATAGGTTTCTTCCTCACCGGTATCCGCGTTGACCGCCCGGACCGTTTTGGTCCGGCTGTCGAGCGATACCGCCTCACGTCCGGTCAGCACCTCGACGCCGGTCAGCGCCGCGTATTTCTGCGGCGTGTTGACGATCAGCTCGTCCCGGCTCTCGATCAATCCGCCAACGTAGTAGGGCAGGCCGCAGCCCGCATAGGAAATATCCTTGTCCTTCGTGATGATGGTTACCTGCATGCTGCGGTCCACGCGCTTGAGCTTGGCCGCTGTTTTTGTTCCGGCGGCAACCCCGCCGATGACCAGCACCTTCATCTCGATTCCTCCCTTTGTATCGGAAAATCACGACAAAATCCGCGTTACCGCTATTTTACCCTGCCTGCCGTTCCAAGTCAATAATCCGCCGCCCGATTCTTCAGCGGCAACCCCAATATTGGCAAAACAAGCGCCCGTTCGCGACAATAAAATTTCCGCTATCCGCCGCCGTTATAAAAACGCACCTCCCGGCTGACCGGGAGGCCCATTTCATACGTGATAGTGATGCGCCTTATCCAGCATCATATCCTTGACTTTCATCAGCCGGGTACGGCTCGCACGGTCGTTTTCCTCGAGCTTCATGGTGATAAAGCGGATGGTTTCCTGCAGCCGCGGGATCATCACATGTTCGAGGGCGTTGACCCGCCGCCGGGTCTTTTCGATTTCGGCCGCCATGCGCTGGGTGGCTTTCTCCACCTCGGCAAGCCGCAGCAGATCCGGCAGCAGATCCGCCAGATTTTCCACCGCCCCGTCCAGCTCGAAGGAGGTAAACGCGAAGCCGTAGGAATAGCGGTCGGCCTCATCTGCCGTACGGGTGGTCAGGGAAAACGCCGGGATTTCCACACTCATCACGTTGCGCACCGTGGTTTCGAGGTACACCTCCTGCCGCGGCGAGAGCAGCGCCGTATCCATGACCTCCTTCTGCATCACCGCGCTGGCGAGCACGAAATGGCTGTTGGCCTCACGTATGCCCTGCTCCACCCGCTCGCGCAGCACCTTGTTTTCCCGGATGCGCTCCAGGAACTGCCGCATCAGCTCATCCCGCTTGTCCTTGAGCAGCTTGTGCCCGCGCAGCGCGGTATTCAGCTGCTTTTTCAGCCGGGTGAGCTCCATGCGGGTGGGATTGACGTTCATCACCGCCACCGGCGGTCACCTCCTTGCCGTCGCCTGTCATTTGCCGTAATACCTATCGAGCATATCGTCGCCGATCCGTTTGAGCTCGCTGCGCGGCAGGATGGACAGCAGCTTCCAGCCGAGATCCAGCGTCTCCTCCACGCTGCGATTAGTATCATAGCCCTGCGAAACGTATTCCTTCTCAAACCGATCGGCAAACTCCGCATACAGCTTGTCGATACTGGTCAGCGCCGCCTCGCCGAGGATCACCATCAGCTCCTTGGCGTCCTTGCCGCGGGCATACGCCGCGAACAGCTGGTTCATCGTACTTGCGTGATCCTCGCGGGTGCGCCCCTTGCCGATGCCCTTGTCCTTCAGGCGGGACAGCGAGGGCAGCACGTCGATCGGCGGGGTGATCCCCTTGCGGTACAGCTCACGGCTGAGGATGATCTGCCCCTCGGTGATGTACCCGGTCAGATCGGGAATCGGATGGGTTTTATCGTCCTCCGGCATGGTCAGGATCGGGATCAGGGTGATCGAGCCGTCCTTTCCCTTGAGCCGCCCGGCCCGCTCGTACAGCGTCGCGAGATCGGTGTACATATAGCCGGGATAGCCGCGGCGCCCGGGCACCTCCTTGCGTGCAGCCGAAACCTCGCGCAGCGCGTCGGCGTAGTTAGTGATGTCGGTCATGATGACCAGCACCTGCATGCCGAGATCGAAGGCCAGGTATTCTGCGGCGGTCAGCGCCATCTTCGGGGTGGCGATGCGCTCGATGGCCGGATCGTTCGCGAGGTTGACAAACATCACCGTACGGTCGATGGCGCCGGTTTCCCGGAAGGATTCGACAAAATAGTTGGATTCCTCAAAGGTGATGCCCATCGCGGCGAACACCACCGCGAACGGAGTGCCCTCGCCGCCGTCCGAGCGCACCGTCGCCTGCCGGGCAATCTGGGCGGCGAGGTTGGCGTGCGGCAGGCCGGAGGCCGAGAAAATCGGCAGCTTCTGGCCGCGCACAAGCGTGTTCAGGCCGTCGATAGCCGACACGCCGGTCTGGATGAATTCCTGCGGATAGTTGCGCGCCGCCGGGTTCATCGGCGTACCGTTGACGTCCAGCCGCTTCTCCGGGATAATCTCCGGGCCGCCGTCGATCGGGCGGCCAAGCCCGTCGAACACGCGGGAGAGCATATCCGGCGACACCGGCAGCTCCATCGACCGCCCCAGAAAGCGCACCTTGGAGTTGGCCAGATTGATGCCGGCCGCGCTTTCAAACAGCTGCACGAGCGCGTTGGAGCCGTCTACCTCGAGCACGCGGCAGCGGCGGGTTTCCCCGCTGGGCAGCTCGATCTCGCCGAGCTCGTTGAATTTGACGTTGTCCACATCGCTGATCATCATCAGCGGTCCCGCCACCTCGCGGATGGTACGGTATTCCTTGGGCATGGCCCTCTCCTGCCTTTCCGGATTCAGTTTGGCGTCATTCCGCCTGTGCCGCCTTGAGCGCCTGTGCAAGCTCCTCGTCAAGATGCGCCATGCAGGCGGAAAACTCCTCCTCCGCCTGGCTCTCAGCGGCGTATTTCAGGCGGCCGATGCGCTCGCGCACGGGCAGCTCCACGATGGTATCGATATCCAGCCCCTGCGTGAGTGCCGCGAGTGCCTTGTCGTAAAAGCCGAGGATAGCGGTCATCATCAGGTACTGTTTTTCGAGCGAGGTATAGGTATCGGTCTCGTGGAAGGCGTTCTGATGCAGGTAATCCTCACGGATTGAGCGTGCCGCCTCCAGCTTGAGCCGGTCGGGCGCGGACAATGCGTCCATGCCGACCAGCCGCACGATCTCCTCGAGCTCCGCCTCCTCCTGCAGAAGCCCCATCAGCCGGCCGCGCAGGGTGTACCAGTCGTCCCGCACGTTTTCGTTGAACCAGCCCGCGAGCGAATCCGCGTACAGCGAGTAGCTCGTCAGCCAGTTGACCGCGGGGAAATGCCGCTTGTAGGCCAGCGACGAATCAAGCCCCCAGAACACCTTGACGATGCGCAGGGTGGCCTGCGATACCGGCTCGGAGATATCGCCGCCCGGAGGGGATACCGCGCCGATAACCGACAGTGCCCCCTCGGTTTCCCCCTCGCCGTTGACGATGACCCGGCCGGCGCGCTCGTAAAACTGCGCAAGCCGGCTGCCGAGGTAGGCCGGGTAGCCTTCCTCGCCGGGCATCTCCTCCAGCCGTCCCGACATCTCGCGCAGCGCCTCCGCCCAGCGCGAGGTGGAATCCGCCATCAGTGCGACGGTGTAGCCCATGTCGCGGAAATACTCGGCGATGGTGATGCCGGTGTAGATCGACGCCTCCCGCGCCGCGACCGGCATGTCCGAGGTGTTGGCGATGAGCACCGTGCGCTCCATCAGGGAATTGCCGGTGCGCGGATCCTTAAGCTCCGGGAATTCGTTGAGCACGTCGGTCATCTCGTTGCCGCGCTCCCCGCAGCCGATATAAACAATAATGTCCGCTGCCGCCCATTTGGCCAGCTGGTGCTGCACCACCGTTTTGCCCGAACCGAACGGCCCCGGCACCGCCGCGACGCCGCCCTTGGCGATCGGGAACAGGGTGTCGATCACCCGCTGCCCGGTCACCAGCGGGATATCCGGCGACAGCTTGCGCTTGTACGGCCGGCCGACCCGCACCGGCCAGCTCTGCATCAGCCGTACCGGCACTTCCCCGCCGTTAGCCGAGGAGATATGCCCGATCACGGCATCCACCGTGTAATCCCCCTCCGCAAGGTCGGTCACCGTGCCGACGATGCCGTTGGGGGCAAGAATTTTATGCAGAACCACCGGCGTTTCCTGCACGGTGCCGAGCACATCGCCGCCGCGCACTGTGTCCCCGGCTCGCTTGGACGGTGTAAAATGCCAGCGTTTTTCCCGGGACAGCGACGGCACCTCCACCCCGCGGTGCAGGTTGGTGCCGCTGACCTTCATGATTTCGGCCAGCGGGCGCTGGATGCCGTCAAAAATGGTGCCGATCAGGCCGGGGCCGAGCTCCACGCTCAGCGGCTGTCCGGTGGACTCCACCGCTTCGCCCGGACCGAGGCCGGAGGTCTCCTCGTATACCTGAATGGACGCACGGTCGCCGTGCATCTCGATAATCTCGCCGATCAGGCGCTGCCCGCTGACCCGCACAACGTCGAACATGTTCGCCTCGCGCATGCCTTCCGCGATAACCAGCGGCCCGGCCACCTTGGTGATGGTACCCGTTGTCATACTCCCATCCGGTCCTTTCCTCCGAAAATAATGTCCGAACCCACGGCCCGCTCCACCGACTCGCTCAGCCGCCGGATGCCCACGCCGGTGTCACCGGTCACGCCCGGAATCGGGATGACCGCCGGCAGCAGCTGGTCGTCCAGCAGCTTAACGTCCTTTTCCAGCAGCACAAACAGCCGCTCGGTCAAAAACACCACGCCGTACTCCCCGCCCGCCGTCAGCCGGCGGAACAGCGGCGCGGCCTCTTCCTCACGGTCGCAGGGAAAAATATCCAGCCCAAGGGCGGCGAAGCCTTTTATGCTCTCGGTATCCCCCATAACCGCCACTCTAGCCATACAGCTCTCTCATCCTTTCCCGGATATCCGCCTCGCTCCGGCCCGCGCGCAGCCCGGAATACAGCAGGCGCATGGTACGGATCTCCGTCTCCCTGGCGGCCAGATAGCCGAGCAGCGGCTCCGGCCCGAGAGTGACCTGTTTGCCGCAGCGGATACAGGCCATCGCCTGATCCTCCGCGAACTTTTCAAACCGCGAGGGCGATTCCCGGTACAGCTCGGCGGCCTGCCGGCTGCCCCAGCGGTCGGTGCGCCCGAGCCATCCGAGCACCTCGTCCTCCCCCGCAGCCGACGCGCGGATCAGCTCCGGCTCCGGATCGCACAGCGCTTCTTTCAGAAATGCCGCATCCCTGCCGGTGCGCGCGGCGCGCAGCGCAATGCGCGCGTCCTGATAGAAAATCTGGATATCGATGTATTCGCACAGCAGCGCCACCCGCGAAGCCTGCGCCGCCTGCCGCTGCGTGGCCATCGCCGCACGGTCAAGGATGCTGTCGCAGCCCTGCGGATCCGCCGCGTGTGCCAGACGGTCGTACGCTTTTTCGGCTGCCTGCGCCATGCCTTCGGGCAGCAGCGAAAATTTCCGGCTTTCCACCGCTTCACGCAGCAGATCGGTATTCACCGCCGCCGGCTCCAGCAGCAGATGCCCGTATTCCCGCCTGGACAGCACCCCCTTGATGGTCGCCTTCAGGTTGTGATAATCCTGCCGGACGAGGAACGCGTCATACAGGGAAAAATCCGGCGTGATGCCGCGCAGATACTCCCACAGCCGGGCGGTTTCCTGCCGCAGCAGTTCCTCCCCTTCGGCAGACCCCGCCGCGTCTCCCCAACCGCGGTCCCGCAGCGCCGCGGTCAGCTGATCGGGCGTGCGCAGCGCCAGAAGCGCCTCGCGCTCCTGCGCGGTCAGCAGGCCGCTTTCCCTTGCCCGCACACTCCCGCAGGCAAACGCATACGATGCCGCCATGCGCGTCCCTCCTTTCCTCCGGAATGCTCATTCCTCCGCAAACAACTCGCGGTTAAGCAGATCCTCCAGCCCTTCGCGCTTGGCGGCGCGCAGGGCGTCCAGGCTCAGATCGATTTCAATCTCGCCGTATTCGAGCCGCAGGCCGCCGTCAAACGGCGCCGCTTCCTCCGCCAGCCGCAGCGTCCCCCGTTCCGGCTGGACAGCCTGCAAAAAATCGGCCGGCAAACGCGCGAGATCGCCTGCGCCCAGCCGCACCACGCCCTCGCCGGACAGCGCGGACTCCCGCGCCAGACGCGCAAGCCGAGCAAAATATTCCGCTTCGGGCAGCTGCCGGATATAGCCGACAGCTTCGTCCATCGCTGCATCGATCAGCGCTCTGCGGCGGTGCAGCAGCGCGTTGCGCACCGTCAGCGCCGCACCGGAGTGCGCCGCCCGGATAATGGCCTGCGCCTGTTTCTCCGCACTGTCCTGCGCCTGTGCCCGGCGCTCGGCGGCCTGGGCTTCGGCCTGCTCCAGCAGCGCCCCGGCCTGCGCCTCAGCCTCCGCCAGAATCTCCCGCGCCTGTTTCTCCGCATCCGCTTCGATGCAGGATACGATTTTATCCCCGCCGGTCATCCGAATCGCCTCTTTCCTGTACGTCTTGGCGTGCCCTGGCCATCAGATTGCCATACCGGCAATATTGATGGTGGACAGCAGCGACACCAGGAACGCCAGCAGCGCATAGATTTCCACCAGAGTGACCGAGACCATCGCTTTTGAGAACTCGCCCGGCTTTTTCGCCACCAGCGAGATGCCGGCAACGGCGGCGCGGCCCTGCGCGATGCCGGAGATCATGCCGCCGATGCCGATCGGCAGCGAAGCGGCCAGATACAGCAGCCCCTTGAAAAAGGAAATATCCGGGCTGCCGCCGAGGATACCGATATTCATCAGCATCATAATGGTCACGATAAAACCGTACAGCCCCTGCGTGCCGGGCAGCAGCACCAGAACCAGCATTTTGCCGAATTTGGAGGAGTCCTCCGACAGCACGCCCATCGCCGCCTCCGTCGACATACCCACGCCCTTGATCGAACCGATTCCGGCAAACGCCGTTGCGATTGCCGCCCCCAGAAGGGCAAACACCATACCCCAGTTCATACTTCCTTTTCCTCCTTGATTCTCACATATTGGCTATGGAAAGCGAAGGGCTGGAACTTCCGGCCGCCGCCCTCATAAAACTTGCCGAACAGCTCCACATACTGAAGCCGGATGGTGTGCACATACGCCCCGAGGGCGTTGATACCGAAATTGATGCCGTGACCGACCAGAAAGATCACCAGCATCGCGAGCGCGCCGGCGATGCTGCGTCCGAACATGGCGCCGAGCATGTTGAAGACGGTGCCCATCACGCCGGTGGTCAGTCCGAGCGCCATCAGCCGGGAATAGGACATCAGATCGCTGACGTAGCCGGTCACGTCGTATAAGCTTGCCAGCCCCGAGAGCACCTTCATCGGCCCTTTTTTCTTGCGCCCCTGCGTGCAGACCAGCCCCAGCAGGGAGACGGCCGCAACTACGCCGCCGATCGTTGTGAGCACCGGCGCCGAGACCATGCCGCCCGCCAGGATGCCGAACCCGAGCAGCGCGGTCATCCAGAAGCCGACATCAAAAACCGCGCCCGCTTTGTCGCCGGAGCGCCACAGCATATAAAACTTGGCGCCGAGCCCCACCAGGATCTGCAAAAGCCCGAGGATCAGGCTGAGCACCAGCAGCGTGACCGCGTCGGTAATCGGATCCAATAGCTTCGGCATCGCAAAATCCACACCAAAAAAGGTTTTGGCGATCACCGTCGGCGCATCACCGAAAAAGCTGCCGAACACCAGTCCCCACAGCACCGTAGACACGCCGCAGTACATAAACAGCTTGAGGTTGCGCCGCATCGCGGCCTCCGGCCGGTATTTCCGCATCAGGAACCAGGAGCCGAAAAACAGCAGCAGGCCGTAGCCGGCATCGGAGAGCATCATGCCGAAAAACAGGTAGTAGAAAAAACTCATCAACGGCGTCGGGTCGATATCCTGCACATTCGGCATCGCGTACATCTCGGTAATCGACTCCGCCGGTGCCGCAAAGGCATTGTTTTTGAGCAGCACCGGCGCTTTTTCCGGATCGGCAGGCTCCGTCTGCACCACAACGGTAAACCGGCCTTCGAGCGTCTCCGTCAGCTGCGCCGCCGCGGCCTCGGGCACATAGCCGGACACCACAAAGGTGCTCCGGGAATGATCCAGCCGGCCGATCATCCGGTATTTTTCCGCCCGCACGGTGTAGTAATCCGCCGTCATCTCGATCTGCCCACGATGCTCCGCCAGCCCGGCGAGCTTTTCACGGATTTCGTCCGCCTGTCCGAGCGCCGCCTCCTGCGCCCGCTCGAGCGCCGCATATTCCTCCTGCGGAACCCCGCCGCCCAGCGCCGGAGGACGGGCGAACCCCAGTGCGCGCAGCGCCTGCTCCATCTCCTGTGCCTGCCCCTTCGGGCACAGCAGGAACACACAGGTCTGCTCGGCGGACGTGCTGAGAATCTCGCAGGCGAAGGCACGGCCCTCCGCATCCAGTGCCGCATACAGCCCATCCGTCGTGAAAGTTCCCGGCAGCGTGCCGATCAGCGCCGTGGTCTTTGCCGTTCCGGTGAACCGCAGCGGCACATCCAGCCGCATCCACGGTTCCAGCTGCGCCTGCGCGGAGCGGATGCGCACCAGCTCTGCCGCGCCCTCCGCCGCCTTTTTGCGCAGCGCCTGAATCTCGGCGCAGATGGCCATAACCTCACGGCTTTTTTCCGCACAGGCGGAAAACTCCTGCGCCGACACCTCGCGCCGCCCGGCAAAGGAAGCCAGCATGCCCTTTTTCACCGGCGCGTATTCGTCAAGGATTTCCAGCGCCTGCCGTGCGTTCGCCGCCATGCGGTCAAAGGTGCCCGCTTCCTCCTCGCGGTCGATCCGGGTAAAGCCCTCCGGTATCGCACCGTCGAGCGCGACGGAATCGGTGATCTCCACCACCCCGAGGCGCTGCAGCTGCTCGAGCAGCGCCTTGCGCTCGCTGCGCAGGGCGTACAGCCGGACCACCTGCATATTCTGTTTTGCCAAGCCGCATCACCACTCTTCCGCGTAAACGTATCGCGCTTAGAGGCGCAGCAGTTCCTCCGCCGCCAGCCGGACCGCCGCTGCCCTCCGGGGCTGTACCCGTTCGTCCAGACGGCGGCACTGCTGCGCCGCTTCCCGCTCGGCCTGCTGTCGGATTTCTTCCGCTTCCCCGCGGGCTTCTTCCAGCCGCCGCGCCGTTTCCGCCCGGCATTCCTCTTCGCTGCGGCGGTATACATCGTTTGCCTGCGCACGGGCCTCCTCCAGCCGCTGCGCCGCCTGCCGCTGCGCCCCGCGTAATGTTTCCTCCGCCCGGGCCTCGGCCTCCCGGATGCGTTCCACCATCTGCTGCGCCATCGCTGTCCCCCCTGCGGCGAACCGCCGTTGCATTATTGATCGGTTGCATGATTACTCGGTTATCTTATCATATTTTTTGGAAAATGTCCACAGCTTTGCCGAAAGTTCATCATTTGTTATTATCTTTATCTGTTTCTTTGTCTCTTATAACCATATCCCGAAAAAAGCCGGGAAAAGATTATCCTCTCTCCCCGGCTTCCGTTTATGCATACCGGCCGCTGTTTTCAGCCCCTGTATCGCCGTTACCCCGCATTGCCGAAGGCACGGTGCAGCAGCTGTCTGCCCGTTGTTCCCGTCCGGCCGGTACGGCGCAAAAAACCGGGGCGGATTGAACAGCCCCAGATTGTGCGGACAGCATAAAAAAGCCCCTGGTGCAGGAATATT